>JAFDDR010000100.1 GCA_019310785.1 Deltaproteobacteria bacterium | reverse complement strand
ACTTCTCACGCAGCCAGGTTAAGGTAAACTCGAAAGCCACTGGTATGCAGGAGCGACCAGTATGTACTGGTCCTGGTTCGGTATCATGCGGTACCCTTCGCTTTCCTCGACAAGTTGAATCGCCGGCTTTTTCAGAACACCCTGGAATTTCTTAAGGGCCGGGGATGGCTCTTTGTCTGAAAGTTTAGCCTCAATCAAGACAAGCGGCTCACCCTCGTTTGCGATGAGAAAATCCACTTCCTGCTGTTCCTTATTCTTAATAAAATGCAGGGAGAATGAACCGTGACCCATATCATTCCATGCCGTAACCGCCCGATACAGTTCCAAGGCCACCATATTTTCAAAGCGGGCCGCAGGGTCCTTTATCCGGGGCGCATCCCAGAGATACACCTTGCGCTCCTTTTGGATTGCCCGCGCAATTCTCCGGGTCCATGGGCCGATACTGAAAGTAAGGAAAAATCTTTCAAAAACCGACAACCAGCTTTGAACGGAATTATAAGATACTTTCAAGTCCCGCGCCAACGAAGGTACGGAAATAGGACTCCCTGCCTTAGACGGCAACAAAAGATAGAGCGTTTCCATGTCCAGGACAGATTTCACGCCGGTCAGATCCCGAATATCCTCACGTATTAACTGTTGGGAATAGATATTCGACCATCGGCGGTAGTTCGTCATTTGCCCGGCTAAGTATGGCTCCGGAAATCCACTTAACTCAGATAGCCCCGACCATATCTCTTTCAGTTCATCGGCGTGCTCCATTGTTATTTGCATCGGATCGTTGAGAAAGGGGCCGATTTTTCTGTTCCTCTTTCCTAACTCGGAAATCGTAAAGGGCCACAGGTGAAAGAGGAAATAGCGCCCTGCGAGTGAATCCCCTCCTTTCTGATAGAGATCCAGCCTTCCACTTCCTGAGACAAGAAATTGGTATTTATCATGAAACTGGTCGTAGACGCCTTTGAGGTAGTTTTTCCAGTCCCTGTATTTGTGGATCTCGTCAAGAATAATCAGTGGGATTGATGAATCCCGGCGTTCTACGGCTTCGAAGAAAAGGGGCTTTTGAATGAAATTTGCTCTGTGTTCGACAATATCCCAATTGAAATAGAGACTATTGGCGAAAGAACCGGAAATGATTTGGGTAAGCGTGGTCTTTCCTGCCTGGCGTGGCCCCGCAAGGAATATCATGCTTTTATTAATAGCAAGGTCCTGCCAGATTTTGATATATGGGTTTCTACTTTGCATGCCGACTATTATTCATAATAATGAAAAATAGTCAAGACAATTTTGAAATAAGCTGAAAAATAGTCGGGATATTTCTTTTCACGATTTGGTTTTTTATTACATATCAAGAATGATGAACTCGTAAAAAGTCAAAAAACACCATTTTTTGTCCTTCCGTCCCGGATCGGGGTCCGGGATGACGGCCAAGCCGGAATCCAGTGTTTTCAGGGACTTATGACTGACCTGGATGCCATTCAATGGATAGTAATTTTACCTTCCCAAGCCTTTTGCGACCATTTTGGTCCGTAACGCTGCAATGCAAGTGATGAATTTAAATCATAGCGTGATATGGCATCATTCCGCACTAAAATCTCTCCCAGCCTTTTACCGGTGTTATTCAGGGCCCAGTCGATGTCTTCATCTGTTGAATATGCGAGGTCCTTTAGTATCTCACCCAACTTCCCCGGAACCTTCCTTTGATGATTCAGTGCATGCTCCAATTGTTCAGCAGTTATCCGCCCTGCTCTAACCAGGACTTCACCGACCCTGAGATTCTGCTCTCTCAATGCCTCCCTGAGATCTTCTTCTGTTACGTATCCTTCGGAAACGAAGATTTTGCCGAGTTTGGATCTGCGCCATCTGATTTCCAAAGCTTTTTTATAGCAGAAATCGATAAATTCAGAAAAGAGCCAGGCAACTAACAGAGAAGAGAACATCAAAAAGAGGCAATTGACTATCACAGACTGACTCAGGCCGCACAGATGAATAATCCAACAGGACGGGAAAAGGGTGATCAACAATAGATAGGATAACAAAATGCCAAAGAATACTATTAGTAAGATGCTAAATTTCGTTCTTGATCGCACGATATCCTCCTGCAATGGAACCCTATATCTCGGGCATCATCAATAGAACCCTTCTCCGGTCCTCCTCTACCCTTCGCTCTGTGACAATACGCCTTTCGTATCCCTGGTATTGAGGGACATTAATATGTCTGCGGTCTTTGTCAGAGCGCCTGTCTTTATCACTCCTGCGATCTTTATTAAATAACGGGCTCATAGGAATCAAGCCTTTCAGTAATGCAAATTGTTATGTCTTCCTAAAACTCATTCTGAACCCTGCAAGGCCGATTATGCCGGGACCCAAAAAGGATCATAGCCTACACGTTTTATGATTTTACCACATAACCATTTTTTTGAAAAGCAATTTAACCCACGCACTAAATCCTGTCTGGTTTTCTGATATACGCAAAAATCATGCAAGATCAGCTACTTATAATATATTCCCAATATTTCAGATACTTAGTCAATCATCATGGATGGAGAAAATGTAAAGAGGGGTAATTAACTACCAATAAGTGTGAATTTTTTCCATTTATTGGCAAAAAATTACACACTTGTACAAAGATATTAAATAGTGGAAAGAGGGACTTGAGTTGTTTCTCCCTTTTATATTGTTAAGATCAAAAATATTTTATGGTAAAATTAATATTTTGATCTGAATTTGGCTTTGCCTTGCCATTTTGTGGTGGTGATTGACAAGCCAATGAATACCACATATCATCCAAACAACCATTAATGGAAGGAGCAAGGGCGTATGAATATCAAAAAAGGAGTAGACCGTCTTTCTATTGTATTGGCCGTCTTAGTCATGGTCATCCTTACGGCCATGATAATTGTTATTGGCTGGAACGAGGGTTTTGCTTCATTCGGGAAAATGGTTATCGTCATTATAGGTGCCGCAATTGTAAGCATCTTAGGAACGTTGTTCGGCATTCGCGGTATCGCCTATATCCTCCTGTGGGTTATTGATGGCTTTAAAGAAGAGAAAAAGGTTAAGGAGTAAAGCATGCCCGCAAAGTTAAACAACTCTGTCACCCTATATGAAGGCAGGATATTCAAGCTTTTGAGAGAAAATATCACCCTGAGTAACGGCATTACCGTTGATCTGGATGTTATCCATCACCCGGGCGCATCTGCAATGGTTCCCCTGTCCGGCAATGATAATGTCGTACTTATAAAGCAATACCGTCACGCCCTAAGGGATTTCATATGGGAAATCCCGGCAGGCACATTCGACCCGAACGAGACTCCTCTTGAATGCGCAAAAAGGGAGTTAATAGAAGAGATCGGGTTTTCCGCAAATACCTGGCAGAAATTGGGAGAAATTACGCCCGTGCCCGGTTATTCAAATGAACGCATTCACATGTTTCTTGCTTCTGACCTTGTGCCCGCCCGGCAGGACCTGGATAAAGATGAAGTGCTCGATGTTCATGAGGTCCCGCTGGATGAGGCCGTTCAAATGATTCATGAGGGCACGATCCAGGACAGCAAAACCATTTCCGGGCTCTTTATGGCAACCCACTGGCTGAGAGAAAGGTAAAGAATCCTGGCCCAGAGGACCAGGCTTTGGTTATCCCCAGAGGGGGTTTGCTTTATTGAAAGTACATTGACTTATTGAAATTCCAAAAAACAAATCCCAAAAAACAAACAAATAACAATGACCGAAATTTAAAATCCCAAACAAAAAAACAATCGCTTTGAATCGGTTTGGAATTTGTAATTTGAGATTTATCCTTCGACATTGCTCAGGATGGTGAGCTTGTCGAACCATTTGTAATTTGGTGCTTGGGATTTGTTATTTAAGACAGCAAACTCGAAGGCAGAGCCGAAGAACTCTGACTTGGCCAAAAGGACCAGGTTTTCCGTGTTAGAATAAGAGACATGCATAAATCACTGCAAGATCTTCTTGCCGAACAACCTGTGGAGGCATCCGCACCCTGCCGCATCGATTGCGGGGGCACATGGGACATCAAGGCAATGGCCCTCCCTATGGAGGGGATAGGGCCGGTAACGGTTAACATGGCCTTGAGCCTGAGGACCTCTGCAATCCTTTCCCCTTATAAAGACGGCTGGGTAAAGATATCCTCCTTTGGTTTCCCTGAGGGTGAAGCGTTTTACAAGGACAAACTCCCATTTAACTCCCGCTTCGGCCTCTTTTTCGCTGCTGTCTCCTATTTTGGTTTTCATGGTCTTGAGGTCCGTATCAGGTCACGGTCTCCGGTGAATTCGGCCTTAGGGGGATCCAGTACGGCCCTTGTGGCCTTGGTCAAGGCCCTTGCCAGGGCATCTGCCGGGCCCGGCCGCAGAAGACTGCATGCAAAGGAAATTCTTTATCTCTCATACCACTTGGAAGACGCCGTTTCCGGCGGAAATTGCGGTATTCAAGACCAGGCCGCTGCTGTTTACGGCGGTGTAAATCAATGGAAATGGCGTTACGGACACAGGACCGCCCCTTTTGAAAGGACCCGGCTATTAGACCGGCAGGGTCAAAAGGAACTCTCAAAGCGCCTTTTAGTGGCCTACAGCGGTAAAAGCCACGTTTCGTCAACCACCAACCGCAGGTGGATCAAAGACTTTCTTTCCGGCAGCACAAGATCGGGATGGGTCAAGGTCAACGAAACAGTCCTTCAACTGGCCCGGGCTATTAAAAGGCAAAACTGGCAAAAGGCCGCCGATCTTCTGCGGGAGGAAATGGCCCTGCGCAAAGAACTCACCCCTGAGGCCCTGATTCCGATCACAAAAAAACTGGTTGGCCAGGCAGAGCGCGCAGGGTGCGGGGCCAGGTTTGCAGGGGCAGGGGCAGGCGGCTCCCTGTGGGCCATTGGAGGAACGAAAAATATTGAGCGGCTCGAGAAAAAATGGAAGGAAACATTGGCACCGGTAAAAGGCGCTAAGGTCCTTGATTGCAGAATAGATCCGGTAGGGGTCAGGTAGGATGACTCAGTTTTTTTGCTGGAAATAAACAGGCCCGAAACTCTCTCCTTCAAAAATTCCCCTGAATTCTCCCAACAGGGCGTTGGTGGCATGTTCCACCATCAGGACGTCCCCTTCACTCACCAGGCTCATATCCAGGCCTTCGATGGCCTCTTTCAAGTCCTCGAACTGGGAAAGGAAGTCCCTGTTTGCATACTTAGCGCTGATTGTCCTGTGTACATCGATAATGGTTCCGATACAATTCTCAACCCTGAGACGATATTTTTTATTTGAATCCATATACATTGCTTTTTAGGCCTTCCCCACCTCCACAAGCAAGTCCGTGAGAACCTTGTAAAAGTGTTCATTCTCCGAAATGCCTCGCTTCAAGATAGAGGGCAGCTTGGCCAGATCTTCCCTGCTCATGACCATGTTAACACTCATGGCAAAGGCCGTCATATTATCCATGGTCTTGAATGCATCTCCTATCAAGGCAAAGAAAATCCGCCTTCGAACAGACATGGAAAGATGATTCATGTACTGGAGAACAGGGCTTTGTGCCATTTCAACGCCTTCAAACCGGTCGGATAATATTACCAGGTCAAAGTGGTGAAGTCGCAACGCACTGACGGCCTTGCGGGTGTTTTCCGCCGACACATACTTGTAGCCCAATTCCTCTACAGCCGCCTTTATCGCCTCAACTTCCTGGGGGTCATTTTCTAAAACAAGTGCCAGTTTTACCCCTTCTTCAAAAAAACCGAGATCTTCAACATCTTCTGCTCCGGATGCGGGCCGGGCTTTGGGCCGTGGCGGTTCCGGTTCTTTTGGAACTTCGGGAACCGGCATTTCCGGCTCCGGCCCGGGAGGTTCAAGGGTCACCTTGTTTTTGCACTTGGGGCAACTGATGATCGTCCGTTTACCCTTGGGGATCTTTTCATCCGGGATGTTCAGCCTGGCCTTGCAGTTCTCGCAGACGACTTCCATAACAATCGCTCCTTACATAAATCCTTCCTTTTCATCTTTTCCGTATTCCTCATCCATCGCCAATTCTTCAATGTCCGTGGTCTTTTCCCCCCTGGCAGCCTTGACCGAATCAAGGGCCCTTCCGACAATGGCCTTCCTGGATGCATAGCTCATGGCCGTATCTTCCGATATAAGCCCCTGATTAAAGAGATCCGCAATGCACTGGTCAAAGGTCATCATACCAAAGGCCTGGCTCCCTTCAATAATTTCATAGAAGGACGAGTCCTCCCTCTCGCCCTGCAGGATCGTATCCTTAACCCTCAGATTTGATCCCATGAGTTCAAACGCGGCCACTCGACCTCCTCCCTCCTTGGGAAGCAGACGCTGGCAGGCTATCCATCTTACCGTATCCGCAAGCCTTATCCTGATCTGTTTTTCTTCCTCCTGGTCAAACATGCCCACGATCCTGTTTATGGTCTGACCGGCGTCAACCGTATGGAGGGTGCTCAGCACAAGATGGCCGGTTTCCGCCGCGGAAAGGCCGATCTCAACCGTCTCCCTGTCTCTCATCTCGCCAACCAATATCACCTTGGGGGCCTGTCTGAGGGCTGCTCTCAGTCCCGAGGAAAAGGCGTCAAAATCCATACCCAGTTCCCGCTGGTTAAACGTGGCCTTCTTCTGGGAGTGCACATATTCCACAGGGTCTTCAAGTGTCACCACATGAACGGGGTCTTTTTCATTTATCTCATTCAAGACTGCCGCTAAGGACGTGGTTTTGCCGCTTCCGGTAGCTCCTGTCACCAATACGATCCCGTTCCTCTCCCTCGCCATCTTGAGAAATGCCTCCGGCAGGTTCAGTTCTTCAACAGTGGGAATCCTGGTGGCCAATTGTCGCATTACAATGGAATAACATCCTTTTTGAGAAAAGATATTGACCCTGAACCGGGCCTTGCCTGCTAATTGATACGAAGAGTCACACGATCCTTCCTCAAGAAGGATCCTTGTCAGACGCCGGTCCCCATCTATCAGGTTGAGGGCAAAAATCTCGGTTTGGAAAGGAGTGAGCCTGTCAATAGGAGGGGTGAGCGGCACGGGCATCAACTGTCCTGATGCCTCCACCTGAAAGGGTTTGTCTACTGTCATATTGAGGTCCGACACATTATCATAAGACTCCAACATACTCGTCAGGACGTAATCTATCTGTTGTTTTCGCATGGCCTCATCTCCGGAATTTAAGTGATTAACATTTCAATTCCTTATTAGACTTCCGTGAAGTCGGACGGGGGATTTTTCATAAAGGGCAAAAACAGTTGTTTTTCATTGGCCTTTGTATAGGCATCATCCGCACTGATAATTTTCTTTTTTAGGAGTTCCATGATGGAATCGTCTAACGTCTGCATGCCGTACTTTTTTCCCGTCTGGAGCATTGAAGGGATCTGAAATGTTTTCCCTTCCCGAATAAGGTTTCTCACGGCGGGGTTTGCAATCATGATCTCAAGGGCGGCAACACGGCCGGTTTTGTCCCTGCGCCTGAAAAGGGTCTGGGCCACCACGGCCCTGAGACCGTCGGACAGCGTGTTTCTTATCTGCTCCTGCTGGTTCGCCGGGAAGACCTCGATGACTCTATCCACTGTCTTTGCCGCACTGGAGGTATGCAGTGTACCAAAGACAAGGTGTCCGGTAGATGCGGCCTCGATAGCTAATGCAATGGTCTCAAGGTCACGCATCTCGCCTACCAGGATAATGTCGGGGTCTTCTCTGAGTGCCCCTCTAAGGGCCGCGGTAAACGATTTGGTGTGAATCCCCACCTCCCTGTGGTTCACTACCGCCTTGTCACTCTTGTGGACGAATTCAATGGGGTCTTCAACCGTGAGGATGTGCTCTCTCCTCGTGATATTGGCTTCGTGAACAATGGCCGCCAAAGTGGTGGACTTGCCGCTGCCCGTGGGGCCGGTGACCAGGACCAGGCCCCTCGGTAATGTCGCCAGTCTTTTTACAACAGGTGGAAGGCCCAGTTGATCACACGTTAGGATATCTGAAGGAATTTCCCTGAACACAGCGCCCACGCCATATTTCTGCTCAAAGAAGTTGGCCCGGTATCGCGCCAGGCCCGGTATCTCATAGGCGAAATCCACATCCCCCGTCTCCTCAAAGGTCTTGACCTTGTTCTCGGGGGCAATCTCATACAGCATGGCCTTGAGACTGTCATTTTCCATCACCTTATATTTTACCCTTTCCAGTTCTCCCCGTATCCGCAGGATAGGCTGCTGGCCCGAAATCAGGTGGAGGTCAGAAGCTCCCTGTTCATGCATAAGCTTAAAAAAGGCGTCTATCTGTGCCATGAGTCCCTCCCAAAAGGTTTTAAGGTAATAAAATCGCGAAAGCGATATTATTATACACAGGATCAACCCTTATTCAACACAAAAATGCCGTCCGGACACATACCGAGGCCCCGTCACTATGCGGACGGGGGGCAATATCCTGGATTTTTTACAGGAACCCGGTTTTTTAGGGTTTTTGTTGACAATAGGCATGCCATTAGATAAATTTCTCACAAGCAGTATCTGAAATGGCAGGTGATCCTCATTACGAAGGACATCCAACCACAGGCCGTTCTTTTAAAAAATGAAAAATTTCCTTCAGAGGAAGCCGCCTGGATCTCAGCAAGGCCATTTGAGACCGGGACGGCATAAACTCAGAAGATCGATTGAGACGGAAAGCTGTGTTACATTTGCTTCTCTCAAAAAAAATTATGGTTAAGCTCAAAAAGGTCTTTCACTTCCACTGAAGGGCCTTTTTTTTGATATAGCCGCCCCAGAGGAATAGGCTTCGCATTCCACAGGGCAGGCAAAAAGGCCCGGCGTCGCCTAAGGGCTATGCCGGACAAGCACAAAACACACAAAAAGTAAAACCTACATATTGTAGTACCAATATAGTTATGGGCCTCGGAAACATAGTTTTAGACTTTTTAGGAGGTTATCGAGATTAAAATCTCAATATAATAGTGAAAAAAGGAGGATTACATGGACCGGAAAAAAGTCACTATAGCTGATTTACAGAAGAAAAAGGAGACAGGCCAAAAAATCACCATGATGACGGCCTACGACTATCCCACGGCCGGTCTGGTAGATCAGGCCGGGATAGATACCATATTAGTGGGGGATTCTCTTGGCATGGTCATGCTGGGATTTGACTCAACAGTGCCCGTGACCATGGATGATATGATACACCACACCAAAGCCGTGATAAGGGGCACGAAATACGGCTTCGTCCTCGGAGATATGCCTTTCATGTCTTATCAGGTCAGCATCGCCAAGGCCATTGAAAATGCGGGCCGCTTTATTAAAGAAGCCGGATGCGACTGCGTAAAGCTTGAAGGTGGGACGGAAATGGCCCCTGTGGTCAAGGCTATAGTGGATGCCGGCGTACCGGTCTGCGCCCACATCGGGCTCACCCCCCAGACCGCAACAAAGCTGGGCGGTTTCAAGGTGCAGGGCAAAGACGCGGAAAGCGCTAAGGAACTTGTGCAATCGGCCAAGGATTTAGAGGAGGCGGGGGCCTTCATGATTGTCATGGAGTGCATACCCGACCTTTTAGCTGAAAAAATTACACGAGAACTGAATATCCCCACCATAGGCATTGGTGCGGGCAAGGACTGCGACGGCCAGGTCCTGGTTTACCATGACGTCGTGGGCCTTTTCGAGAGGTTCACCCCTAAATTTGTAAAACAGTATATCAACCTGTCGCCCAAAATAAGAGAAGCCCTCATTCAATACAAAGAGGACGTGGAAACAGGCGCATTTCCCGGACCCGAACACAGCTTTGCCATGAAAAAGGGAGAGGCGGAAAAAATTTAGATTAGCTGTTCACGGGAGGACCGGATCTTGAGGTTTTTTAGAGGAGAAACCCAATGGACTTTTTAGTCGTAGGGCCCGGAGCCATGGGCTGTCTTTTTGCGGCTCGCCTTAAGAAAGCGGGACATGGGGTGACCCTGCTGGATTACAGGCCGGAAAGGGTTGACCACATAAATGAGCATGGGATCCGCGTGGAAGGTATAACCGGAGAATATGAAGTCCGGGTTCCGGTCGTGGCGGGAAAAGGTTCTGAAATACCCGATGTGGTCCTGATCTGCGTCAAGGCCAACCAGACCCGCAAGGCAGCAGAGGACCTCGCTGCCTGGCTTGGTTCTGAAGCACGAATCCTTACCCTGCAAAATGGCCTCGGGAACTTAGAGATACTTGAAGAAATATTTGGAAAGGATCGTATCTTGGGAGGCGTTACCGCCGAAGGCGCAACGCTCTTAGGCCCTGGCCACATCAGGCATGCCGGGCAGGGCGGCACCATTATAGGGCCTGAGGGGCCTTCCGAGGGACCGGTATGGGAAGTCGTTTCCGCCTTTAAAGAGGCCGGTTTCAATATCCGATCGGCAGAAAATGTGAATGACCTCATATGGGGCAAACTCATTGTCAATGTGGGAATCAACGCTTTGACGGCCATAACCGGGCTTAAAAACGGCCGACTACCGAATATAGAGGGGACAAGGCTGATTATGGAAGAAGCGGTCCGGGAGGCCGTGTCCGTAGCCCATGCTAAAAAAATCACACTCCCCTACCCTGACCCTCAGAAACGTGTAACAGAGGTCTGCCTGGCCACGGCTGAAAACATTGCGTCCGGGCAATCGTCCGGGAAGGCAAGGAACTTGATATTCCCACCCCCGTAAACCACACCCTGACCTGTCTGGTCCAGGCCATCCAGGAGACATATGATCAAAGAGTGAGGGCTTGACGTCACAACCATTATGCCCTTGCCTTTTCTTTTCTTACGCATTAAATCATTGTCAAATTCAAAATTCTGTTTTTCCTCTTCTCCCTCTCCCCCGTGGGGGAGAGGGCACGGGTGAGGGGCAAACACTTAAAACCTATATGTCTATCAATCTAAAAATCTTTAATACACTTTTCTTAGCCGTTTTTGTAACGGCCATGGGGGCCGGGCTGGTGGCTCCCCTGCTCCCGGTCTATGCCCATGAATTGGGGGCGGGCGCTTTTCAAATCGGGCTCGTCTTCGGGGCCTTTTCCCTGACGAGAAGCATTTTTGTGCCATACTTTGGGAAGCTCTCCGACCGAAAAGGGAAAAAACCTTTACTGACAACCGGGCTCTTCATCTATTTTTTTCTTTCCCTCATTTACACTACTTCAAAAAGCGTTGAAGCTCTTATTGCGCTCAGGCTTGGCCAGGGATTCGCATCTGCAATGATCCTTCCTGTTGCCCAGGCCTATGTGGGTATGATCACGCCCTCGCATAAAGAGGGCCGTATCATGGGACTGTTCAACATCTCTCTTTACGGGGGACTGAGTTTAGGCCCCCTGCTGGGAGGGGTGGTCACGGATTGGTACAATATTCAAATATCCTTTTTGAGCATGGGAGCATTAGTCCTTTTCGGCTTTCTCATCTGCCTGTTTTTTCTGCCCCGAGAAACCCGGTCAGGGATAGAGGCTTCCGTTTCTTCAAAAAAGGCCATGTCCTATCTGGAACTCATAAAAACCCCTTCTGTATTTTCTCTCTTTGCATTCCGGACCTGTTTTACTACCTGCATCGGTATTACCTGGACTTTCCTGCCTTTCTTAGCAAGTACCAGTATGGGCCTTTCCAGTTCGGCCATCGGGGTCCTGGTGATGGTCAATGTATTTATAGCAGGTCTTTTTCAGGCACCCATGGGGTATCTGGCCGACAGGTTCAGCAAAAAAATCTTAGTGACGGCTGGGGGAATAATAGCTGTAGTGTCTATCCTGTATATCAATAGGGCCTCGTCATTTGGTGAACTCGTCCTTGCCAATGGATTTTTAGGCTTAGCCGGGGGCATATCATTTCCTGCAATCATGGCACTTGGTGTGATAGAAGGGAGACGAACCGCAGCCATGGGTTCGCTGATGGGTCTCCTTGCCTTAGGTCACAGCCTCGGCATGCTTATAGGACCCCTGCTTGCCGGAGTGCTCATTGACCTTTTTTCTCTTGGAACTATCTTCATTGCAGGCGCTATTATTATGGGCGGGGGGATATTAGTATTTTTGAGGAATAATTAGCATGAGCGATTCATCCGCGTTTATAGAAATTGACATGTTTCCCGAAGAAGTGAACAGCATGGACCATTGGGAGGTCATTCACTTCAAGGGGGTATTGGAGGAAGTGGCCGACGACTATCGTTGCCGTCTTGTACACTTTAAAATTGATCGTGGGACGGTGATCTTCTCCTTTGACAGCGATGAACTCATGGCGAACATCTTAAATATCCTGCAAGATGACAGCAAAGATAAAGCTTGACCATATTGCGATAGTACTCGCACAGCCCCAGATTCCCGAAAACATCGGGGCAGTAGCCCGTGCCATGAACAATATGGGACTCAGCAGGCTTGTCCTTGTGAAGCCAAAGAACCCGGACCTTTCCCGGGTTCAAAAAATGGCCACGGGCAGCTCTATTGATATTCTGGAAAAGATGGAAACCCATGAAGATATGAAGGAGGCACTGGGGCCCTACCACTATGTAATCGGGACCACGGCCCGTATCGGTTCTCACCGGCCGGCCCTGACACAGCCTCGCTATCTGGCCCGTGATCTCATCTCCATATCTCAGGACAACCATGTCGCCATACTTTTCGGACCGGAAGACCGGGGTCTGTCCAACGAACAACTCCGCTACTGCCACTCCATTGCCACGATACCTACTGCACGATTTTCCTCTTTGAACCTTGCACAGGCCGTAATGATAGTCTGCTACGAGATCTTTCTGGCTTCCAAGGATAAAGCACCCGAGTTCACACCCCGCCTTGCCGACAAATTCGAGTTAGAGGGCATGTATGACCATGTCAAGGACGTATGCATGAAGATCGGGTTCATCAATCCCCAGAATCCCGAGCACTGGATGCTCAATATTCGACGTTTTCTGTCCAGGCTCCCCCTGAGGGCCAGGGAGGTCAAGGTTATCAGGGGCTTGTGCCGGCAGATCGACTGGTACACCGAACAGTTGGAAAAAATCGGAAAGGAAAAGGGGAAGACGTGATGCCGGGCCTTTTTGTTAGAACAATTGTAATAGTTCACCTGTTAAAAAAACCTTTGGACAGAAGACCTCCCCGCAACCCAGCCAGTAGAAAACGCGGCCTGCAGGTTATACCCGCCCGTGTCGCCGTCTATGTCCAGCACTTCGCCTGCAAAATAAAGGCCCTTTACCAGGCGTGAAGCCATGGTACGGGGGTCTACTTCTTTTGTATCAACACCACCGGCAGTAACGATCGCATCAGTAAAGGGCCGGTACCCCGTCACCTCTAAGCGAAAATCCTTAAGCCAGGTTCGCAGCCGCTTGCGCTCTTGTGCCGTAATCTGATGCCCGACCCTGTCAGGTGAAATGCCCGTTAAATCAATGCACACTGGGATCAATTTCTTAGGGAGCAACTCCTTGAGCAGCGTGTGAAAGTGTTTCCTGCCATGGGCATCCAGGTCGCGCAGGAGACGCGCATCCAACTTGCGCCGGTCCAGTGCAGGCTTGAGATCAATTGAGAGGGTCACGCTCCGGCCTGCTCTTAAAGCGTCCACGATCTGCCTGCTCAGGGTGAGAATGATCGGTCCTGAAAGGCCAAAGGACGTAAAGAGCATTTCACCAAATGCCTGTGCCCGCTTTTTCCCGTTGATCCATACGTTGCAGGTCACATTGCGAAGGGTTAAGTCCTGTAATCTAAAGGCAACATCGCCTGCTGTTTTTAGGGGAACCAGGGCGGGCCGGATAGGCACAATGCTGTGCCCGGCCGATTCGGCCAATCCATACCCGTCCCCGGTGGACCCGGTATCAGGATAGGAAGCACCGCCACAGGCGACGATCACGGCATCGGCACGATAGACCCTGGCCGCCTCAACACCCACCACCCGGCCTTTCTCCACAAGCAAACGTTCCACTGCCGATCCTGGCTTGAGGACCACTCCGCAATCTTTAACCCACCGAACCAGAGCGCTTACAATGTCCCCGGCGCGACCGCTAACCGGAAACACCCTGCCCCCCCGCTCGGTCACAGTGGCAACCCCTATTGCTTCGATAAAGGCAATGAGTTCGGAGGTGAAAAACCGGGAAAACGCCTGGCGAAGAAACCGGCCGTTGGGTCCGTAATGCGTGATAAAATCGGACAGGGCAGCGACGTTGGTCAGGTTGCAACGCCCCTTGCCGGTAATACGCAGCTTTCGCCCCGGCCTATCCATTTTTTCTAATAGCAGCGTCTCGGCCCCTAATAAAGCAGCCTGCCCGGCCGCCATCAACCCTGCCGGCCCGCCGCCAACCACAATTACCCGAGGTTTTGTCATGGCCCCCTCAATGCAACTTGCTCAACGCTAAGTATTCCAACAGGGGTAAGTTCAGAGTTGTATGTTACGTAACTGGTACAGTTCAAAGTTATAGATGTTGGCGGATGGGAAGGTTGAAGCAGCCTTTTCTTCGATTCCGAGCTTCTTGGCCTGGTGATTTCAGCAGTCACTACGAAAAGACCGCCTCAACCTTCAACCTCGCTATCATGTGTTGTCTTTAGGTGTACTCATTAACCGGATGAACCCGATTTATAGGGAACATTTTTCCTTTTTACCAGAAGTTTCAACTGTTCACTCATTTCTCATGTTGACGTCTCTGTGAGACTTTCTGCGCAGCGCGGACGGCCATTGGACAATTATTCATAATAGCTACACAACATAGAGTACGTTCGCCTTCAGATAAACACACGTGGTAGCCTGAGGTTAATCTGCCATTATGCATCAACAACTGCGAACTAAAACCCTTGACTAAAAAAATGGTTTTGGGATAAATTATTTTAATTATTACTGAAACCAATTAGTGTTCATCCAGCAATGACCCTTTTTTACAATCTTCCGCCTTCGCCAAGGCTATGGCGGGACAAGCAGCGTCAATCCGCCTATCAGAGGCGGATAAATCGGCGGTTTTTGTGTGCTAACCCACATAAAAAGGAGTTTGACAACATGGAGGATAAGAAGATTCGTTACAGAAAGGTTTACAGAAAGCTGACCATCAAAACCACGGACGGCTCTACCATATCGGGAAAGGTGAACATAGGTATGCACGAAAGAGCATCAGACCTGTTCACCAAATCAGATGCCAAATTTATTGTAATGTCTGATGTAGAGCTGAGAGAGACAACCGGGAAGGTGTTCTTTGTGAATAAGGACCACATTGTATGGGCGGAGCCGGACCCCGAAGATTATAAGTAATGAAACCCCTATACAATAAAGGACCATACAGCAAGCTGAAAGGTATCACAATATTATACCTTATTATATCCCCCTCACCCCCGCATCAAGAGCGCGGCAGGCTCTAACCCTCTCCCGCCAGGGTTGATGGGACTATTTGACAGGAGGTTTTGCCATGATGAAAGACAGGTTTATCAAAGGAATGCTGGTTATTATTGCAGTGCTGTTGGCGCTTAATCTATTTAATGTGAACATGTTTTCATTCATTGCACCTGAAGCCGTAGCAAAGTCACCCCAGAACTTTTCCTTCAGGGGTAATGGTATCGGTGTTACCTGCAGCACTAATGGCAAGTACGTCTTTGCAGCAGGAAATGGCGGTGTTTTTCGTTCAACGAACTTTGGCGAAGCAGGCTCCTGGGAAGCAGTTCTGCATTAAGTGGTGATGAAAGAAAAAGCGCTTTATCAAGAAGGGATCGAATTCCTCTACAATCTCCAGAAATACGGCATTAAATTCGGGCTCTCGAAGACCTCGAATCTGATGAAGGCATTCGGAAATCCTCACAAGGGTCGAAAATATATTCACATTGCGGGAACCAATGGTAAGGGCTCGGTAGCGACCTTTGTTGCATCTATCCTGAAACGTGCAGGCATCAAGGTCGGGTTTTACTCTTCCCCCCATCTGGTCCGCTTTACCGAGCGTTTCAGGATTAATGATAAAGAGATTTCCCGGGAAAAGGCGGCAGGTTTAATTGACGAATTAAAGGGCGCCTTGGTATCCAAATCGCCTCCCACTTTTTTTGAGGCAACCACGGCCATAGCCTTTCTTTATTTTGCGCGGGAAAATACTGATGTTGACATCATGGAAGTGGGCATGGGTGGACGTCTGGATGCAACTAACATTATCACACCACTTGTTTCCGTGATCACGAACATATCCATGGAGCATCAGTTTTTCTTAGGATCGCGCATGTTGGATATTGCCGGAGAAAAAGGGGGTATCATAAAGGAAGGCGTTGATCTGGTAACCGGAGCAACCCAGCCTTCCGTAAACAGCCTTTTCAAATCCATATGCCGGGAAAAAAGAACCCCCATGTGGCGGGTGGGAGCGGACATAAGTTACCGTACCACCAAGTACGGGTTCCATTACAAAGGTATCAAGCGCCGGTTCAACCGGCTTCAGTTAGGGCTCAAGGGGAGTTTTCAGAGCCGCAATGCGGCCTTGGCACTTGCCGTGATAGAGTTGCTTGAAAAACAGGGCTTCAGGATTTCATCCTGGGATATACAGGAAGGATTGAAAAACAGCGCCTGGCCCGGCAGGATGCAGGTTGTGGCCGAGGATCCCACGGTTCTACTTGACGGGGCACACAACCCGGCGGCAATAAGGGCTCTGGCATTGTCCATAAGGACAGGATTTGAATACAGACGCCTGATCCTTGTGATCGGGATAATGGCAGACAAAGAAATCGGGCAACTGCTCCGAGGGATTGTGCCGATTGCCGACTACGTAATTTATACGCGGCCCGTTTATTCCCGCGCAGCAGACCCTGAAATCCTGATGGCCGAGGCGGCTCCCCTGGAAAAACCCGGGGAGGTTGAA
>JAFDDR010000303.1 GCA_019310785.1 Deltaproteobacteria bacterium | reverse complement strand
GATCGGGGAATAGTTGAGGGTTTTAAGATGGAGGAAGTTAAAGCGAAAGATGAAACTACTGATATATCTTCCTCTGGGGTACAATGGTTCGCATCCCTATTTGTTATTTTGATAATAGGATTGGCTATTTATGGGGCCAAAAGATACAGGTAGTGACTTGATTGCTTGGGAATTTCCTTTTTTAAGTCCCGCTTGCGGGAGGTTATATAAATCCGTCTCAGGCGGATAAAATTGTCCGGCAATTTTATGGTTTGAACACGGTGAAGGTCAAAATGACCAAAAGAGACTTAGAAACTTACATGAAAGAACATGTTGGTATGGAGCTTTACGAATTCATTAAGTACAAGGTGGAAGTGGAATCCCTTCATGACTATGAAATCGCAAGAATTCTGAATGTAGAGGCAGCTTTTATCGGGCGATTGAGGAATAATTTTGGGATCAAAAGGGCAAATGGATTTTCAAGGCGGTTTGAACGTACTTACGGCCTTGGCGCAGTGGAGACATTCAAAAAGATGATAGAGAATCCGGACAACTCTCTCTCCGATGTTGCCAGGCATTTTGGCTTTTCCAGACAGAACGCCTGGCATGTTTATAAAAAGATTTATGATCGCCCTTACACGGAAGCTTATAAAAGAAAAAGGCTGAAAAAGAGGCAAGAAAGTTGATCCTGAACCATGAACTTAGGCCCCGCGGTGTTCCTGCTACCGGGAAAAATAGGCCTTTGTTTTTGCTTGACATGCGTTAGCCACATGCTAATATAAAAATCATTCGTGGGTAGTCCGACCTGCCTGTGCGCCACCTGCCTGCGCCGTTGCGCGGCAGGCATGTGCCTGCCTGCTCCGCTGGGCTGTAGGCAGGTCCTCACCTGTCTGCGTGCAACGCACAGGCAGGCGCTGACAGGAAGGATGTAAGGGAAGACGGTGAGACTCCGTCGCGGACCCGCCGCTGTGATCCCGCCCTTTTCTTTTTTGAAAAGGGAACCCTTTTAGCCATTGTGTGCCACTGTTTCGATCGTTCGGGATGGGAAGGCCGCTAAAAGGGCGGGGGAGCCAGAAGACCTGCCCATAAAAACATAATGTTGTTTTGATCCTCGCGGATCGGGATCTGGGCAGCGTTAACCGAGGGTGAAAAACGGCATCCCTGGGCCTATGAATTTAGGTCCGGGGATTTTTTTTGGTGAAAAATTGCGGAGAGAAACTCTTTCAATACTCATCTTTTAAAGGAGGAAAGATGACAAGCTCAAACCGAAAGGAAATCGAGGAGGTGTTTGTGATTCAAACAGATGCAATCGATTTTTTCGGTGCATTGGTCAAAGAAAAGGGAGGCAAGGCTGTGGTCCATGGAAGGATCCGGTTCCAGGATGGGACGCGATGGGCTTTCCATTCTCCTGCTGGTGAGCGGGCTGCTTTGAGCAATAAACTGTTGACAGTATGTAAGGCTATTGCGGGATTTTATGGCACGGATGTCTTTTGTCAAAAGTTTGACAGGGCTGTCGGATATGAGAAATTCATTGGTCTGCTAAGAGAGGCCAAACATAAAATGAATTAAACCTGGTTGGTTGGAAAATAAAGGAGATTTAATATGGAAAACAACCGTGTTTTGATCGTCAGCGACAGTCCTGACAGACACTACTTTTTGGAATATCATGCGAGGCGTCATCATTTGGCGCCCATTCAGTACCCGAATATCATGTCCGCGAGAAAGGCCGTAAGGCTTGATCCTTTTTGCATGGTTGTTGTGGACCTGTCTATTCCACTGGAACCAAAGCTGGTACTGGTGAAAGAGGCGTGCCGGTTCCAGCAGGCTGCGCGGGTAATAACCATTGAAAAGTCGGAATATCTTGAAAAATCAGGGGCGCTTTCTTCTCTTTCGTCTCTTGTCAAGATCGATTCTCTTGATTCATTTCCGGATGAATTAAGGGCATATGCAAGCAGCGCTCAGGCGAAAAAGGCCGGGGAAAACGGAGTTGACGCAAAATGACGAGTATTGGCGCGGATGCCATGACCGGTAGGTCCATGTTGCGGGATGTCTTTCCGCCCCATACCTATGACCAGTGGCGTGAGGCTGTGGCCAAGCAGCTCAAAGGCGCGCCCTTTGAAAAAAAGCTGGTGAAGGGCACGTATGAAGGCATAGAGATCCAACCCATGTACTTCCCACATGATGTGAAAGACCTGCCTCATATCGGCTCTTTGCCGGGGACCCCACCCTTTGTGAGGGGCACAAAGGCCCTGGGCCACATTGTTGATCCCCGGGAAATATCTCAGGAGATTTGCTATGGAGACCCTGTGGAATATAACCGCGCTGTCAGGGCGGACCTTGAACGCGGGCAAACAGCCCTGAATGTGGTCTTAGACAATGCCGTTCTTTCAGGTCCGGATCCGGCCCTGGCCGAGCCGGGACAGGTCGGCAGGGGAGGTCTTTCCATTGCCACTGTGGATGACGCAGCCGCAGCCTTTGGCGGCATCGATCTTGAAAAAACGCCCATCTTCATTCATGCAGGGCCTTTTGGTTTGCCGGTGGCCGCACTGATAGCCGCTTTCTTGAAAAGAGATGGAAAACCAACGGAAAAGCTGCGTGGCTGTATCGGTGTTGATCCACTCGCTTCGCTCTGCGTCGAAGGGGCATTGCCGCTTTCGCTCAAAGACGCCTATTACGAGATGGCCTCCTTAACCCTGTGGGCAAGGAATAATG
>JAFDDR010000099.1 GCA_019310785.1 Deltaproteobacteria bacterium | reverse complement strand
TGCCCTTCTTCGTTTCAAGACATTTACACCGCCTTTTGTTTGCATTCTGGCCCTGAAACCGTGGGTTCGCGCCCTCTTTATTTTGCTGGGTTGATAAGTTCTTTTCATGATATTAATCAATCCTGGCTGATTTGAGGTAAATTATTAGATAACCACGAGTTACATATTTTGTCAAGATAAATTCTGGTTACCTATTTTATGTTTGATAATTCAATTAATTTACTATAAAAATAAAAGATTTGAGAAGGTCTATTTTGAGGAAAGGAGAGGATAATGCTTTTAGATCCCATTCTGGGTTTATTCTCCAATGATTTGGCCATTGATCTCGGGACGGCCAATACCCTTGTATATGTGAAAGGAAAAGGGATCGTTTTGAGCGAGCCCTCTGTGGTGGCTGTCAAGAAAGACGGAAAAGGGGGCAACAAAGTCCTGGCAGTCGGCACGGAAGCCAAAATGATGTTAGGCAGGACCCCGGGAAATATTGTGGCTATCCGTCCCATGAAGGATGGAGTGATTGCTGATTTTGAAATTACTGAAGCGATGCTTCGCCATTTCATAACAAAAGTCCATAACCGAAGGACACTTGTGAGGCCCCGAATCATTATCTGTGTGCCCAGCGGGATTACCCAGGTTGAAAAGAGGGCCGTTCGTGAATCCGCGGAGTCTGCCGGGGCCAGGGAAGTGTTCCTTATCGAGGAGCCCATGGCCGCGGCCATAGGTGCGGGATTACCCATCACGGAACCTACTGCCAACATGGTAGTAGATATCGGAGGCGGGACCACGGAAGTCGCAGTCATCTCCCTTGCCGGGATTGTCTACAGCAGGTCTGTCAGGGTTGCCGGAGATAAGATGGACGATGCCATTTTGAACCACATAAAAAGAAAATACAATCTTTTGATAGGTATAAGGACTTCGGAGATCATAAAAACCAGCATCGGAAATGCCTTTCCAGGCGATGAAATTGAAACCATTGAAGTAAAGGGCCGGGACCTGGTTACCGGGATCCCGAAGATTTTAACCATAGACTCGGATGAGATAAGAAAGGCCATTTCAGAGCAGGTGGAGACGATTGTTGAAACAGTGCGTATTGCCCTTGAGCAGACGCCGCCGGAATTGGCCTCGGATATCGTTGACAAGGGTATCGTATTGACCGGAGGCGGTTCATTGCTCAAGAATATTGACGTCCTGCTGAGAGAGGAAACCAAGCTTCCCATAACCATCACCGAGGATCCTTTATCTACAGTGGTTCTTGGTTCCGGAAAGACACTGGAAAGCCTCGCAATCCTGAGGGAGGTCGCAATCAATTAGTGACTGTCCATAAACGAAAAGAAATCATGCCTTTGCCAGGATTATCCCTCGAAAACAGGGGGCAAAGAGGCGTAATACCAGGCCACAATGCGTATTTGTCTGTTCAAGGATATGGATATAAAAGCGGAGTTGAGTCCAGTCATTGAAAGGTGTAACAAGCTTTCGTAAAATTTGGTTGTGGATTTTTATTGTCGGCTTTATATTATTTTTACTGTCGTCAAATTCCGGCCAAAGGTCGAAGTGGAATCCGGCCGAACAGCTTATTGTACAAATCACGGCGCCCCTTCAAAGGTTCATCACACAGACCGTCAATATCACAGAGAACTTCTGGTTAGGCTATTTCCAATTAATAAATGTCCATCATGAAAACAGGCAGTTGAAAAAAGAGGTTGATGCCCTCAGGATGGAAAACCTCCGGTACAGGGAACAGTTGTCCACCCACCAGAGACTTCAGGAACTCCTTCAATTCAAGCAGACCATTGATCGGCCGGTCCTGGCCTCCCAGGTAATCGGCCTGGACCCCACGGGATGGTTCAAATCAATTATTATTGACAAGGGGAAAAGGGCAGGGCTGAAGTTGAATATGCCTGTAGTTAATGCCTGCGGTGTTGTCGGCAGAATCGTTTCTGTCTCGCCGACTTATGCCAAGGTCCTGTTGATAATTGATCAGAACAGTGCCGTTGATTGCCTTGTTCAACGATCTCGCGACAGGGGTATGGTAAAAGGGATATCCGCTGACACCTGCAAACTGGATTATGTAGTGAAATCCAGCGATGTTGCTGTCGGAGATACGGTAGTTACATCGGGCCTTGGAGGCATTTTTCCAAAGGGTCTGTCTGTGGGACGTATTTTAGATGTCAAAGAAGTCTCGGGAGACCTTTTCAAGGACATTGTGGTCAGACCTGTTGTTGATTTTTCCAAGTTAGAAGAGGTCCTTGTGGTTTTGATAAAATAAAGGTAACTGTTCAGGTTCAACGTTCAGAGGTTCAGGGTTCAAGGTTAGATTCATGAAAGACAGGTTCGATTTTAGACCAAATGCATAGTTCCTCCAGTTCTTACAGAACACCAGGTGCTCTTGCACACAAATCCGGAGCGAATTCTTTGTTGCAGAGGAGACATGAAGAAAACAGCAAAGGGATTAACCTTGAACTGTGAACCGTGAACCTGAGTAGGTACAAATAAAGGAGAAAAAATCGTCGAAACTTCGGCCAAAAAAGAAATCGCCTTTTGCCTTTTTGCATGGATTTTTTTGATCTGGACCTTTTGACCATAATAACGGCCTATCTTTTTCTTTCTTACGGGCAGACTGCTGCAGGCACCTTTGCTTTTGGCCAGGGATTTTTGATAGATATTTTTTCAGGCGGCTTGCATGGTCTTTTTTCCTTTATTTGTATCGCTGTTTTCGGTGCAATTTTTTTAAGTTGCCGGTTCTTTGATCTTCAAACCCCGAAAGGACAGGTGATCATCGTTTCATTAGCGGTTTTATTTAAAAAGATTCTCTTTTTGTTCGTGCTTGTGCTTTTTCCCCCGAAGGTTGCCTTTACGGGGTCTTTCCTCTGGATATCAGGGGCATCGGCAATAATTACCGGCCTTCTGGCAACTGTCATTTTTTACCTGTTCGATCGCCTGGGGGCCATTTCCTTGGAAGACGCCCGCAATGCCCTGACAAAATAGAGCAGTAAGCGTTCGTGGGTTCAGGGTTCACATTTTACGGTTATGAGACTATGAGGCTGTCCGAGAATGGCTTCGTCGCGAGACCGAGCGAAAATTTATAGGGCAAGTCGAAGATCCCGGACTTTGATCGGGGCGGCAAGCCCAAAACGACCGGAGACGTAGCAGTAGCCTACATTGAGGGTGTTTTGGGTTTGCCAACGCAGATTCTCGGATTTAAAGCCGGTCGTAGCAGAAGCCTATTCTCGGACAGCCTCCTATATGAACCCGGAACCTTTGAACCGTGAACTTGTAAGTAGGAAATAGTGTCTTGAGAACCTCAGACTTTGATCCCGTATCTGTAGAGATCTTCAATAAACAGCTCAAAAGGGCGATACTGGTTGTCCTGGTGGTGTTCGGCCTTTTGATCCTGAGATTATGGTACCTCCAGATTCTGAGCGGGTCGGCCTACCGAGCCAAGTCGGAGGACAATCGTTTTCAACTCCACGACATTCTCCCTTTCAGGGGCATCATATTTGACCGTAAAGGTGAGATGCTCGTGGGCAACCGCCCTTCCTACGGTCTATACGTGATTCCTGAAGGAATTCAAGACCGGGAGCAGCTCCTGAAAAGCCTTAACCGGTTGATAGGGCTTGACCCTAAACTGGCAATGCAAAAACTTAAACATGCCTCTCCCGCATATCCCTTCAGGCCCGTCTGCCTTAAAAGGGACATGTCCCGTGACGAATTAGCCGTGATCGAGACCCAAAGGTTCAATCTGTCGGGTGTCATGATTAAAGTGAAACCCCAGAGGCATTACGCATGGGGAAAGCTCGCCTCTCATGTCCTTGGTTACTTAGGGGAAATCAGTGAGAGCCAGTTAAAGACCGGCAAATTTCCGGGCAACAAACAGGGGGATTTGATTGGAAAGTCCGGGGTGGAATGGAAATGGCAGCCATTACTGAACGGAATGCGAGGGGGCGAACAGGTGGAGGTGGATGCGGCCGGTAGGAAAATACGCGTTATTTCACGCAAGCCCCCTGTCTCCGGGGCGAGTATTTACCTGACAATTGATAAGGACCTGCAGGCATTAGTGGAAAGGGCCCTGGACGGCAAAAAGGGGGCGATTGTGGCCATGAATCCCAATAATGGCGAGATCCTGGCCATGGCCAGCACTCCCTCTTTCAATCCCAATGTGTTTATCCGGGGGATAGACATGGCGACCTGGAAAGGAATCTCCACATCTAAGGATTTTCCTTTGCAAAACAGGGCACTGTGCGGGCAGTACCCGCCTGGCTCTGTTTTCAAAATTATTGTTGCCTTAGCAGGGCTTGAAGAGGGAGTTATTGATCCGGAAGAAGAGCTTGTCTGTAACGGAGTCTACACTTTGGGACGGCACAAATACCATTGCTGGAAAAAGCATGGGCATGGAAAAGTCAAACTCCACAGGGCATTGAGAGAGTCTTGTGATATCTATTTTTATAAGATTGGGAAAAGGCTGGGTGTTGACAGGATTGCCCGTTATGCAAAAAGGTTCGGGTTTGGAAAGACGACCGGCTTTGATGCGGGCCGGGAAAAGATCGGTCTGATCCCAACAAGCCAGTGGAAATTAAAAAGGTTTGGCGTTCCCTGGCAGACCGGAGAGACGATTTCCACGGCAATAGGTCAGAGCTTTGTGCTGGTAACCCCGATCCAGATGGCCACAATGATTTCTACCGTCTTTAACGGAGGGGATGTGTACAGGCCTCAGGTGACCAGGCGGGTGGAAAAAATTAATGGTGAGAAACTTTTTGAATTTGCTCCTGAACTGATCGGAAAAGCAGGGATCAAACATGAATATTTAGAGCTTGTAAAGAACGGGCTCATTGCCGCGGTCAATGAGCCCCATGGCACAGGCTGGAGGACCAAGTTAAAGGATGTCACAGTCGCCGGGAAGACCGGCACGGCACAGGTTGTGGCCCTTGACAAGGGAAAGGTCCTGAATCAGGGAGGTGAGGTGCCATTGGAATTCAGGGATCATGCCTGGTTCGTGGGTATAGCGCCCGCGGAAAGGCCTGAAATTGCATTGGCAATAGTGATCGAGCATGGCGGGCACGGGGGGAGTGCGGCCGCACCGATCGCCAAGAAAATGATTACGGCGTATTTAGGGGTGGAAAAATAGAGGATATCATGTTTGATCGCAGGTTGATTCAAAATTTTGACTGGGTCTTGATGCTCCTTCTGCTATTTTTGGCGGCAATCAGCATTCTTAATCTCTATAGTGCCACCTATGCGATTCGGGAAGTTGGAGGTGCTCAGGTCTTTGCCAAACAGATTTACTGGTTCTTGATCGGGTTCTTTGTTTTCCTGTTAATGACCATGTTTAATTACCATGCCTTAGAACGATTCGCTTATCCGGTCTACTTCATTTCCATAACCCTTCTAATTTTAGTGCTGTTTGCGGGTAAGGTGACATCCGGCTCCCAGAGGTGGTTGAGCATGGGACCGGTTTCCTTTCAACCGTCAGAACTGGCAAAGGTCGCCATTTTGATGGTACTTGCCAAGTTTTTCAGTGAGAAGGGCGGGTATAGGGAATACCGTTTGAGGGACCTCTGGCAACCATTCATACTCATAGGGATACCTGCCGGTCTGATTTTAAAGGAGCCCGACCTCGGCACTGCCCTGCTTCTCGTGGTTGTGTCTTTTTCCATTATTCTATTTGTCAAGGTCCACTGGAAGTCGTTGGTGATTTTAGTGGCTTCGGCCTTGGCTATGGCCCCCTTCATATGGTTCAGCCTGAAAGAATACCAGCAGATGCGGATACTCACATTTGTGAGACCCGACATGGATCCATTGGGATCAGGATACCACATCAATCAGTCCAAGATCGCCATCGGTTCCGGCCTGTTCTGGGGCAAGGGCTTCTTAAAGGGGACACAGACACGACTACACTTTTTGCCGGAACAACATACGGATTTTGCGTTTTCAGTACTGGCCGAGGAATGGGGATTTATGGGCGTAGTGATTCTTCTTCTGCTCTACCTTTTCCTGATCGTGTGGGGTCTCAATATCGCAAAGGAATCAAAGGATAAGTTCGGCTCTATTATGGCTGTTGGTATTGTAGCTATTGTGTTCTGGCAGGTAGCAATCAACGTAGGGATGGTTACGGGCCTTTTGCCGGTGGTGGGGATACCGCTCCTGCTTTTCAGTTATGGGGGGTCATCTTTGATTTCAACCATGGCAGGCATGGGACTCCTGATGAATATAAGTATGCGGCGCTTTATGTTTCAGTAGTTTCCGATTCTGAAACTAAATTTTTAACAGCAGGTCGGGTCACTCTCCGAGGCGTAGTCTCTACAAGCCGTAAACTGCGCCCGCATGCCCCGCCATTATGAATTAAAGCCGCTACTTATTGAGCTATTACGATTGATGTGTGTCACAGGCCAAGATCATCCGCAATTCCCTGCATGGCGGTCAGACAGATCCCGGCAAACTCACTAATGTCCATGCCCAGTTTTTCACACTCCATTATTGTATCCCGATTTACACTGGCGGCAAATGCCTTTTCTTTCATCCTTTTCTTAATGGATTTGGGCTTTACGCTTTTAATTCTTTTATCCGGGTATACGAGGGTGGTAGCGATGATGAGTCCGGTGACGGTTTCGCCTGCGGCTAAGGCATAATGAAACTTTTCAGAACGCTTTTCGCCGTGGGCCTTTTCGTTGTGGAGTTTAATGGCACGGACAATTTCTTCGTCGACTCCCTTTTCCCGAAGGATTTTTTCCGCTTCAAGGCCGTGCTTCGAGAGGTCCGCATCCACTAATTCCACATCAAGGTCATGGAGCAGACCCGCCAATCCCCATTTTTCACTATCTTCCCCTAAATGCTCTGCCAAGGCTATCATTACAGCTTCCGAGGCCAGGCAGTGTTTTATCATGTTCTTGTTTTGGATATACTCCTTCACCAGAGCAAGGGCTTCTTCCCTGTTCAGTCCGTAAGACATTTTTTCTCCCTCCTTTCTTGTCCTTTCCGGTTATCCAACAGGGCCTTTCGGAAAAACACGTTTCAAGGCCACCCAATCCTTTTTTAATGTTGAGCCTTCGCAAGATTTTGTTGTACCAAATGGATTTTATTTTAACATATAATGAAAAAATTGAAACGAAAAAAGCCAAGTTGAATAATCCTCTTATTCATGATTGCATATAAAATTGTCCCTCTGGGTACTTAATAAGTGATAACCTCGTAAAAAGTCGCTTCGCGCCTTTTTCCTCGGCGGAGGAGGGCTACCTCTCCCCCGCCATTTGAAGTAAATTCACATGGTTCCACCCTCTCCGAGTCGTAGGCTCTACCCTCCGGCCAGTAAGCCCTACGGGCTGGAAGCGGAGCCGGAGGCCCACCCCAGGCCGGGGCTTACCCACCCTCGGCCTGTTGATGGACTTTTTACGAGCCCATTAATAACTGACAAGGAGTGTTTCCTGTGATATGACTTAAAGCCGGTAGAAGCTAAAAAGATTTTTTGCATCACCTCAGCAAATGAGGAAAAGGAGTTTACTATGGAATATGCAAAGCTGACACAGCAAAACATCAAAGACCTTGAATCCATGGTGGAACCGGAGCGGTTTTCAACGGGTGAATCCAATCTCGATCTCCATGCCAAAGACCAGTCCCAGCACGCACCCAGTAGGCCGGAGGCAGTGATATGGCCGATAAGCCGGGATGAGGTATCTAATATATTGAGATACGCAAATGAGCATACAATCCCTGTCACGGGATGGGGAGCGGGATCGAGTCTGGAAGGAAACCCGATCCCGGTACAAAGGGGGCTGGTACTTGATCTTTCAAAAATGAACCGGATACTGGAAATCCGGGAATCGGATTTTCAGGCCGATGTGGAACCGGGAGTACTTTACCGGGACCTTAACGAGAGACTAAGGCACCGGGGATTGTTCTTCCCCCCTGATCCCGGCGCGAATGCAACCATAGGTGGGATGATCGCCAATAACGCCAGTGGAACGCGGACGGTACGATATGGCTCGACCAGGGCGAATATGCTTCGGCTTTCCGCAGTCCTGGCAAGTGGTGAGATCATAGAGACAGGAAGCCGGTCTTCCAAGACCTCTTCCGGCTATGATCTGATAAATCTTTTTGTAGGATCCGAGGGCACTTTAGGGATAGTCGTGGAAGCGACGGTCCGTTTGACCGGCATGCCCGAGGAGTTTTCATCTGCCGCAGCGACTTTCCCGAGCGTCGAGGAGGCGGGAAAGGCGGTCTTTGAAATGATCAGGGCCGGGCTCGATCCCGCATCCCTTGAACTTCTGGCCCCTGAATGCATTACGCTTATCAACAAGGAGAAGGAACTGGGTTTGGAGGTATTGCCGACACTTTTTCTGGAGTTTCACGGCCCCAGCCAGAAGCAGTTAACGGAAACCATGGACATGGCGAACGATATCTGTGGCGACATGGGGTGCCATGATTTCAGACGGGGCATTGAGAGAAAGCAACGGGATGATTTTCTGAAGGCCCGTCATGAATTGGGCGAGATGATAATCCGGAACCATCCGGGGCGCTCCCTTTTGGTTATTGACGTGGCCGTCCCTATTTCTGCCTACCCGGAAATAATAGCCCTGGCAACGGAGGAATCCCTCAAAGCGAACATTCCAGGGTATATCCTGAGCCATGCAGGTGACGGCAACCTGCACCTGATTTTTGTGGGAAAAAACGGGGATGAAAAGGAGTGGGCCGTTATCGACCAGGTTAACGCACGCATGGTGGAAAAGGCCCTTGCCATGGGCGGAACGGCCACAGGGGAGCACGGCGTTGGCATTGGGAAGCGGAAATTTATGCAGGCCGAGCACGGGAACAGCCTTGAATGGATGAAAAGGATCAAGGACCTGTTTGATCCCAAGGGGATATTAAATCCCGGCAAGATATTTCCGTGATGGATTGATGATTTATTTTTTCATTGAAAAATTGGTCTTCTCCCGCTGTGCGTGAGTCAGAGATAGATGTCTCTGCCTTGGAGTTTTGTGTCTAAAAATACAAATTCCAAGCACCAAACAACAAACAAACCTCAAATTCCAATATCCAATTACCAAAACCTTCCAGGACAAGATATTGTTTGGATTTTCGAATTTTGGTCATTGGAATTTGTCCTTCGACTTTGCTCAGGATGGTGAGCCTGTCGAACCATTTGATATTTGGGATTTGCTATTTGGAATTTCAATAAGTCGATAAAACTCTAACAAAGCAAATTCCTTCTGGGAATAGCCAAAGCTTGGTCCTTTGGGCCAGGTTTTTTATTAATATTTAGCCCGTCAGTTCAAGAACCTTGTCCACCAGCTTCCGGATTCCTTCCGCCACGTCCTTGATTCCCGGTCCAAGCATGTAGGCAGGTGTGGTAACGATGTTATTTTTATCATCAAAGTGAATCATATCCACCGCGCAGGTCCGATGCTGTCCGCCCATGGCTTCGATGGCCATGGCCGTGGCCTCATCATTTCCTATAGTCACCTCGGGATTTTTGTCTGAAAGGGCCTTTGTCAGGGTAGCCGGGGCGATACAGAGTGCTCCCACCGGTTTGTCCGCTTCCACAAATTCATCTATGAGCCTTTTAACGTCAGGATTTACGGTAGCTTCGGCTCCCTTAACGGCGAAGTCGCTCAGGTTTTTTGCCGCGCCGAACCCGCCGGGAATTATCAGGCCGTCCAGGTCCGAAGCCGTCACGTCCTTCAGGTCCTTGATCTCACCCCGGGCAATGCGGGCGGATTCCACAAGGACGTTCCTTTTTTCTTCCATGACTTCCTGGGTGAGGTGATTTATGACGTGATACTGATCCATATCCGGCGCCATGCAGACTATCTCGGCGCCGGCCCTGTCCAGTGCCAGAAGGGTTAATACCGCCTCGTGGATTTCAGTCCCGTCAAATACACCGCAACCTGAGAGAAGAACACCGATTTTAGCCATAATGACCTCCTTGATTTTTGGTAAATTACAAAGCAATCCTATGGCTTGAGCCTTTTCAGGCTCTCTTCGGCCTTTGCCTTATGATCCTTGTCATCCGAATCGCTTATGGGTAGTTCCATCACCTTTTCATATTCCTCGATTGCCAGGTCTTTCTTATCCAATACTTCATAGGTTATACCCAATTCAAGGTGGTGATTAAGGTTGTCATTTTTTATCTGAATTGCCTTTTCGAGACATTCAACCGCCTTTTCCACGGAGGCCTCTTTGGGGACACCTCCCAGGAATATGTTGGCAAACTGTTTTTCGATCCAGCTCAAAGTAGAAATGTTACGGTTCCATAGCGCCAGCACGTGCCATGCGATATCGTCATTGGGATCAATGGCTAAGGTCCTGTCCACTTCACTCTTGATTTCCTTGGACAATCTGACCTTTTCCTTTCCGCCTGCATCGAGTGCGACTCTTCCAAGGGAAATGCTCAGATAGAGGTGACCTTTGGCGGCCTCCGGTTTGATCTCAACTGCCTTTTTTGCCAATTCATGGGCCTTCAGGTAGTATTCCTTGCGTTGTTCTTTGTCTGTGAGCTTCTCGCCTAAGTCAATGTAAGCCCTGGCCAGTTTCCAGGTAGCTTCGTAACATTGAGGGTCTATTTCCAGTCCCTTTTGATAAGATTCCATTGCGGCCTGGTTGTCAAACCTCTGAAATGCCGCATCCCCTGCCGCCACCAGATTCCCAACAACCCTGGCATCCTGTGCATATAGGGGCGCTGCGAACAAAAAACAAATGATCATAACGATACAGGCAAAAATGTTTTTCATATGAGCCTCCTTAATGTGATGAGTTGAAAATGCATGAAAAATTCCTTGCACTCGACTATAATAACCATACTCTCTTTTTCCACATTTTTCTACTTTATGTTCATTGTGAATGCGCTCCACCCTTTATGGGTGAATTGCCGGGTCACGGTTAGCCCTTGTTCTTCAAAAAAGGACTTCATGTCCCTGGCCTGGTTTTCCCCAAAGCCTGATATGACCGCAGCCCCTGATGGAGTCAAATGACCGGGAATAAGCTTCCCCGTTCTTAAAAGCACCGAGGCCACCAGGTTGGCTAACACGAGGTCGAATTTTCCATTTACAACCTCCCAGGAACCCTCTCTTATGTCGACCCTTTGTGAGAGACGATTGAGGCCCACATTGTTTTTCGCTGCCCGTGCGGCTTGTGCATCGATTTCAACCCCCATGGCTGTTTCTGCGCCCATTTTGATGGCGGCAATGGCAAGGAGCCCGGTGCCACAGCCAAAATCAAGGACCTTACAGCCTTTAATGTTCGAAGCCTGGGATGTATCTTTTGCTATGAGGTTCATGATGGTCAGACAAAGCAGGGTAGATGGGTGTTTGCCCGTGCCAAAGGCGTGGTGCGGGTCTATGATGATTGTTTTAGGATCTGTTGTTAGGGCCAGTTCCGGGCCCCAGGGCTGAATGGTTATGGAGGGTATGGGATTGAAAGGCTCGGCAAACTGGCTGCTTCCGGCGGAAGGTTCCGAATAGGCGAGATTGCGCACCCGAATATCAAAACCCGGGTCTAAAGAGAGTGCCCTTTCAGTCTCAGTGACAATACCGGAAATGACGGAAAGCTCCTGATCAAGAATATCTTCGCTCGATGCTACAATTATGATCCTTCCCTTTTCACGGTTTTCATAACCGCGCATGGGGATCCTTTTCATGACAGGAGAAAAAGAGTCCAGCTTGCCATTGAGCCGTGAAATGGCTCTAAACGGCCCTTCTATGGAAATTTCAAACTGCATGGGAGTTCAACTCATATCAACCAGGGAAACTGGTCCGTAATGTCTCAATAAGTATAGCCCTACAACGACGTTTATCACTCCGTCATTCCGGCGAAAGCCGGAATCCAGTCAGAACGATCTGGATAATGGCTATTTTAATTCATGGCCATAGGTCGACTTCTGGATGCTGGCCGCAGATCCCGTGATCAGTGGGGAACAAGTCCGGCATGACAGAACCCCGAATATCCGGCTACATTTACCGGCAGGTTTATCACGATGCAGGATTGATGTAAATTCCGAAAACGGATGCTTTCTGACTTTTTGCGAGACCATCAACCTTGAACCGTGAACGCTGAACCGTGAACCTGAATAGTACATCTTCTCATGCAATGCACAAAAAATTATGCATGATGCACAATTTTTTGTGCATTTTTGTCTTTTCCCTTCTTTATGAGTAAATCACAATAGACTCTCAGGAAATTTAATTTTCCCTCCCCTTGCGGGAGGGGATTAAGATGAAGAGGATATAATTAGCTGAAATACAGTCTTATTCTCCATTGCCCCTGGCCTCTCCGCAAAGCAAATCTCTTGATCTCCTGCCAATCAATCATATTTCGGCATGCATATTGTAAGTGTAACACGACAACCGAAGGATAATCGCCCGGTTTATTGACTGTGACATTACCTGTCTGAACTCAGTAAATGACATAATGTATGTAAATTTTTACCAATAAACAGTCGGATTACACTTTATGGGCAGTCATTTGGAATGGAGGTCGGTAAATGATGAGGAAAAATACCGGATTAAGGCTTGCTGCTAAGATTGTTTTCTTACTGCTTACGGGTCATTTTTTACAAGTGCCGCTTGGGGCCAGAATCTTGAGGTCAATGTAGAGGCCAGCAAGGGAAGAGCCCTTTCCGACCTGAGTGTTTACGCATTTACCGAGTCCGGTTCCTACACGGGCATAAGCGCAATCACAGACGGAAATGGAACCGCAATCTTTGATTCGGATGGATTTGAGGCCGGGACCTACAAATTCAGGGTGGACTACTTAGGGAACCGGTTCTGGAGCCAGGCGGTATCGTTACCTGAGACTTCCACGGTCCATGTGGTTATTGAGGAGGAAACCGCAGAGGTGACAGTGACCACAAGTGCCGGGCCAGCACAAGGGGTGAGGGTCTATCTCTTCTCCGGGAGCGGCTCTTACCTGAGTCTTTATGAGAACACAGGTGCTGACGGCAAGGTCTCCTTTGATCTTCCTGTGGACAGAGATTTCAAGTTCAGGGCCGATATCTCAGGCAACCAGTACTGGAGCAATGTCACCACCATCGTGGCCGGGGGACCCAACAAGGTCCCTGTGGAGGCTGGTGGCGGCCTCTTTCAGGTGACTGTTGAAAAAGCTCCGGGCATACCCATGGAGGGTATCAATACCTATCTCTTCAACACATCCGGCACCTATCTTGGTCTCTCGCAGGTGACCGATTCCTCGGAGACCTCGGTGACTGAAAACACCAGCATCACGCTTGCTATTCCCCACCAGGACACGGTCATCACTGTTCAGGACATGTACCAGGGGACCCCTGAGGCTTTAGAAGGTCTGAATGTCTATCTTTTCACCCCGGCCGGTTCATATTTAAGCCAGTACGAGATAACCGACTCGAACGGCCATGTAACCTTCAACATACCTGAACGGGCCTACAAGGTCAGGGCCGACTATTTAGGCCAGCAGTTCTGGTCGGGTGAGCTCACCTGGCAGGACATTAGCGTGGACATCCCCATGGCCGATGCCGAGATCACGGTGACCGGGAGTGGCCAGCCCCTGGAAGGGGTAAATGTATATGTGTTTTCCACATCCGGCTCGTACCTGAATGAAAATGATACCACCGATGTGAATGGCCGGGTGACCTTCCGTCTACCTGCCGGCACCTACAAGTTCCGGGCAGACTATCAGGGCAGCCAGTACTGGAGCGGCGAGGAGACCCTCACCTCTGACCAGGTGAATCCTATTGCCATATCCACGGGCGGTGGGACATTCACCTTGACGGTACTCAAGGGTGTGGCAGACCCCCTTGTGGGTGCCAATTGCTACGTATTCAGCGAGGGAGGTTCTTATTTTGGCATGTCAGCCACTACTGACGGCAACGGCCAGGTCTCCTTTGCCCTTGCGGACGGGACCTAT
>JAFDDR010000098.1 GCA_019310785.1 Deltaproteobacteria bacterium | reverse complement strand
CCTTGCATCTATTAACCGGTTTGCCCTTTCTTGAATCCACTGGGTAACATCAATATCAGCAGGACCGCCATGAGGGGGATTGTACTTGAAACCGCCATCCCCGGGAGGATTGTGGGAAGGCGTAACAACAACCCCATCTCCAAATCCTTTTGTTTTTCCTCTATTGTGTCCTAATATCAAATGAGAAATAACCGGGGTAGGCGTGTATTCATCTTTTGCATGGATAACCACCTCAACTCCATTCCCGGCAAAGACCTCCAACGCGGTTCTAAAAGCTGGCTCTGAAAGCGCATGGGTATCAAAACCCATAAACAGCGGGCCGCTTATTCCTTTTGTTATTCTGTATTCACAGATAGCCTGTGCAATTGCAGTGACATGCATTTCATTGAAAGTGCCTTTCAGGGAGGACCCCCTGGACCCCCTGTGCCCGGAAGTCCCGAAGGCGACCGGACCTCTCGGTTCATTCGTATAGTATGAAGAAACGAGTCCGGGGACATTTACTAACATGGATTTCGGAGCCTGTTTGCCTGCCAACTCATGTAATGTCATTTTATTCCCTCCACTTAACAAGGTAAATAATTCCGTAACTACCCAGGTTATCAGGTTCATGGTTCACGGTTGGTTGCCCTATCTTCATACTGGTCTATGTTCATCGTTTTTAACCCCTGGCCCAGATCTGGTTTAGCATTACTCTTCATAGAATCCCTGGCCATAGTGTCCAGAAGAACCCTTTTGAAGCGCATGTTACGTCGCACCAGGGCGGGCTTGAACCATGAACCCTAAGAGTAGAAGATACACATTCTCAAAGTATTCTCAAGCCCTAAAACCTTCCCATCTTATGAAGACAGTGGTAGGCCACTATTCCCACGGTGCTGGAGAGGTTCAGGCTGCGGACATTTCCCCAGATAGGGATGGCATAGCAGGGATACGCTTTTCTAATGTACGACGGCATTCCTGAGGTCTCCCTGCCGAACAAAAGGTAATCACCACGGCTTACCTTTGCCTCCGTATAGACAAGGGATGCATGCCGGCTGAATAGAAGGAGACCCCCCTTTTCTTCCTTAGTCTTTAAGAACGATTCAAAATTTTCGTGGTGGCGGATATCAATCTCGTGCCAGTAGTCCAATCCTGCCCTCTTGAGATGCTTGTCATCCACCCTGAAGCCCAAGGGATGGACCAGGTGCAGACGGATTTCGGCGGCACCGCAAAGGCGGGCAATGTTTCCGGTGTTGGCGGGTATTTCCGGTTGGTAAAGAACTACATTGAGGTAGGGATCGTCGAGTATTCGATACTTGATCTTCGTGATATCTCGGGTCATGATTACGATTCAAATAGAAGTCGCCCTCTAAAGTGAAAAAGACATAACAGTTCACAAAATATTGCAAATCCCAAATTCCAAGCACCAAATTCCAAGTAAATTCCAAATCACAAAATCCAATGACCAAAACCGACCTGGTTTCCCGGGAGGGTTCGGTTATATTGGAGAAAAATTCCAAATCTCAACAAACAAATCTCAAATTCTAAATACCAATAACCAACGCCGGTTTGTAATTTTGAATTTCGGTAATTGTTATTTGTTTGTTATTTGGGATTTGTTATTTGAAATTTCCACTAACTCAACTACTCCGTTAACGGATACAAAAAAAACAGACACATAGTTTATTCATTTCAATGATTTTTCATAATACGGCAGGGCTTCATTGATATGGATCTTCAGATCGGCGATCCTTGAAGCAGGGGCCGGATGAGTAGATAGAAACTCGGGAGGCCGGGCACCTCCTTTTTGACTCATTCTCTCCCAGAAAGGTATTGCCCCCCTGGGATCATATCCCGCCCTGGCCATGAGCGTTAAACCGATCCGGTCTGCTTCGGATTCGTGAACCCTGCTGTATGGCAATAAAAAAGCCACACTGGCACCCACGCCGAAGGCTGCCATATAGAGTTGACGGGTCCTTCCGGGCTTCTCTCTCAGGGCAACCGCAAGGGCCATGCCACCCATGCTCGCCATGAGCGATTGACTCATTCGCTCATTTCCATGCCTGGCTATGGCATGGGCAACCTCATGTCCCAGAACCACTGCAAGGCCGTTTTCATTCCGGGTGACTGGGAGTATCCCGGTATAAACAGCCACCTTCCCACCGGGCATACACCAGGCATTGACCATCTTGTCTTCCTCGATCAGGTTGAACTCCCACTTATAATTACTTACCTCTGCCTCAAGGCCCGAATCCCTGAGAAACTCCTCTGCCGCCCCGGCAATCCTATTTCCGACACTACGGACCATATTCACCTTTTTCTGATCCGTGGAGAGCTTGGATTCTTTGAGGACTTTGTCGTACTGCTGAAGGCTCATGGTCAACATCTGCGATTGAGGCACAAGGTGAAGGCTTTTCCTGTGAGTAAGCGGGACTTCCGCACACCCACCAAAAAATGAAGCAACTATCAGGAGGGAAATCCCAAGCAACAATACACATTGAAGTTTTCTCTTGGCAAATTCTTTGTTCATTTTTCTAAAACCCTCCAACGTTTCCTTTTCTTTGTCCGTTCCCCGGCGATTACTATTCATAATTCAATCAGGGGTCCCGGTTCATCCTGCCGACTGATTAAAATGCTTACTTGGGAATGACCGCTCTTACTCAGGGCCTTTGCCGCTTCTTCATGGGCCTTGTCCGGGTCATTATTGGTCTCACTCAAATGGGCAAGGACCACGAACTCTAAATTATCGTGCGATATAGCACCCAGGAGATCCCCCGCCTGCTTGTTAGAAAGATGCCCGTCCTGCCCTTTTATCCTCCTTTTGAGATCCAGTGGATAGGGGCCCAGCTCCAACATCTCCAGATCATAGTTGAATTCCATGATCAGGGCGTTACACCCTTTTAACCGGTCTTCCACCAGCCTCGTACTGCGGCCGAGATCGGTAGCCAGTCCAATTCGTTTACCATTGGAAGTCGAAGACACGCCGCTACATGTAAGAATAAGCCCTACCGGGTCTGCCGCATCGTGGCACTTGGTGAAGGTCTCGAAACTAAGGTCCTTAATGGTAACGGTCTGCCCGCTTTCAATAACAACCGGACTCGACAGTTTGCCAAATGTCCTGAGACCTTTTTCAAGTGTCTTCTTATTGATGTAAAGGGGCAGGCCAAAGCGCCTGATTAGGGGACCAGCCCCCTTTATATGGTCAGTATGCTCGTGGGTAATAATAAGGGCGTCTAAGCCCTCCGGCCTGACACCCACCTGTCCGAGGCGTTTGACTATTTCTCGACAACTCAGGCCGGCATCTATCAGAATGCTCGCATTGCCCGTCTCAACATAACATGAATTTCCCTTGCTGCCCGAAGCCAATACACAGAATTTCATTACTTTTATTATTCGTATCTATTCACGGAGTAATTGATCTGGTGAAATCACAAATAGCAAATCCCAAATAACAAACAAATTCCAATGACCGAAATTCAAAATTCCAAACAAGTTTTAGGGATCTTTATTCCAAAACCTAATGAACGAACTCTTCCGATGGGAACCACCTCAGTTTTGGTCATTGGATATTGAGATTTATTTGTGATTTGGTGCTTGTAATTTGGGATTTCAAACTTTCAGTTAACGGTTACCATTATTCAACCCCTGTGTGCCCGAATCCCCCCTGACCCCTGTACGTTGCATCTAAAGCATCCACCTCCGTAAGCTCCGCCCGATACACACTGGAGATGATCATCTGGGCGATCCGGTCTCCCCTTCTGATTGTGAAGGCTTCATTTCCCCAGTTGACCATAATAATGCCTATTTCACCCCTGTAATCGGAATCAATGGTCCCGGGTGAATTCACCATTCCTATGCCGTTATGAAGTGCCAGGCCGCTTCGCGGCCTCATCTGGGCCTCATATCCGGGAGGCACGGAAACGCTCAACCCTGTAGGAATCAGACATATTTCACCGGGTTTCAGCAGGACCGGTTCCTTCACCGCGGCCCTGATATCCATCCCGGAAGATCCTTCTGATTCATATTCTGGCAGGGGCAGGTCTTGATTGCCTTTGAGACGCGTGATCTTGACGGGTATTTTGTTCAAGAGGACTCCTGCGAGTTGACTATAAATACTGGCACAGAGGACCATGCCTTGGTTATCCCCAGAGGGTATTTACTTTGTTGGAGTTTCATTGACTTATTGAAATTCCAAATATCAAATCCCAAATACCAAACAAATTACAATGACCAAAATTCGAAAATCCAAACAATGTCTTGTCATTGAAGGTTTTGGTCATGAGCAGCGCAGGCGCTTGCGCCGCGTGTTGAATATTGGAATTTGAGATTTATTTGTAATTTGGTGCTTGGAATTTGTATTTTTAGACACAAAACTCCAAGACAGCGCCATATAGCTCTGACTTGGCCTAAAAGACCAGATTTTCAATGTAAGAATAAACTAAAGCCGAAGGTTGCTCCTGTCCAGATCCTCTTCCCTGAAAGGGCCGAGCATGGTCAACGATACTTTGCCGTCCCGGAATATATCGCCGGCGACATCAACCACTTCATCTACAGTGACCTTTTCCAACTCGGACACAAGTTCCTCAGAGTCCACATATCTTCCAAAAACGAATTCGTTTTTCGCCATTCGCATCATCCGGCTGTCACTGCTTTCAGATGAAAGATAAATGCCACCTATCAGATGATCTTTGGCCGCAATTAGGTCCGATTCGGACACCTCCCCTTTGATGATCTTTTTTATCTCTTTTTGAACGGTCTCGAGTGCAGGGTTCACGTTTTTAGTATCAGTGGCCATATACACCCCCAAAAGGCCAGCATCAACATACGAAGAAACAAAGGAGTACACGGCATATGCAAGGCCACGGTTTTCCCTGATCTCCTGGAACAGGCGGGAACTCATGTTGCCGCCTAAAATCGTGTTAAAAATGGCACATACAAATCGCTTGTCACTCGTCTGAGAGGGCGCCTCACCTCCCAGGCAGATGTGTACCTGTTCCAGGTCCTTGAAATGAAAAGAAACACCGGATTCGGCAGTAGGAACAGTCCTTTCAGGAGTCGAGTTTTTTCCGCCCGGCGCCGACCCGAAAAGGGGTTCAAAGCAGGAAACCATAGCCTGGTGATCCACATCCCCTGCCGCAACCACAAGGATTCTCTCGGGCCCATAAAACTTGTCGATATATCTGAGGATAGTCTCTTTTGCTATTGCGGAAACAGTTTCACCTGTTCCCAGGACAGACATACCGATGGGATGGTCGGTCCAGAAAAGGCGATTGAACAACACATGGACATTATCATCAGGCGTATCTTCCACCATGCTGATCTCCTGGAAGATCACCTTCCTCTCACGCTCCATGTCATCGGGATCGAAAGTCGAATTAAGGAAAATATCGGAAAGGATATCCGCTACGCGAGTAAAGTGCTTGCCAAGGACCTTAGCGTAAAAACAGGTATTCTCCTTGCCGGTAAATGCATTGGACATCCCCCCGATTGCATCCAGTTCCTTTGCGATTTCAAGACTGGTGCGATTCCGCGTTCCCTTAAAAATCATGTGTTCAATAAAATGGGAAATACCGTTCTCCGACCTGATTTCGTCACGAGAACCCGTATTGACCCATATACCAAGGGAAACGGATCGCAGATGGTCTAATGGCTCGGAAATAATCCGGACACCGTTTTTCAGGACTGTCTTATTATACATTATTTAGGCTCTCACCTAATGCCGCCTTGCGCGAGAGACGAATCTTACCGTCATTGTTTACTTCCAGGACCTTTACCAGGACCTCATCTCCTTCATTGAGAACGTCTGTAACCTTGTTGACCCTGTCCTTGGCCAACTGTGATATGTGGACCAGACCGTCTGTTCCCGGAAAAATTTCAACAAAGGCCCCGAAGTCCATGATCTTTACCACTTTTCCCATATAGAGCTTGCCGACCTCGGCCTCCTGAAGGATCTCGCTGATCATTTTTTTGGCAGACTCGGCGCCTTCTTTGTCCGAAGAAGAAATAGTTACGGTCCCCTCATCATCCACGTCTATCCTGGCATCAGAGGCATTAGAAATTTCCCGGATCGTCTTTCCTCCCGGGCCTATAAGTACCCTGACCTTTTCAGGTTTGATCTTAATTCTGGTTATAATCGGCGCATATTCAGACACATCGGTCCTTGGTCTGGAAATGGCCTCGTTCATGGCATCTAAGATAAACAGCCTGCCCTCCTTTGCCTGTTTAAGGGCCTGTTCCAGGACCTCCTTTGTAATGTTTTCCACTTTTATGTCCATCTGCAGAGCGGTAATCCCGTCGCGCGTGCCGGTTACCTTGAAATCCATATCACCGTAATGGTCTTCATCCCCGATAATGTCAGTCAGTACCGCCACCTTATCGCCCTCTGCCACAAGTCCCATGGCCACGCCTGCCACCGGCTCTTTAATGGGAACACCCGCATCCATAAGGGAAAGGCAACCACCGCAAACCGTTGCCATAGAGGAAGATCCATTGGATTCAAGTATCTCGGACACGACTCGAACACAGTATTGAAAATCCTCATTGCCGGGCATTACGGGCAAAAGCGCGCGCCGGGCAAGTGCTCCGTGTCCAATATCCCTGCGGCCCGGGCCCCCAAGTCTTTTGGCCTCACCCACGCTGTAAGGTGGAAAATTATAATGGAGTATGAAAGACCTGAAATGGTCTCCGTACAGGGTCTCTATCCGCTGCTCGTCCCGTTCCGTTCCTAATGTAGTTGAAACCATTGCCTGTGTCTCACCCCGGGTAAAAAGCGCCGATCCGTGAACACGCGGCAAAACACCGACGACACACTCTATCGGCCTCACTTCGGAAAAAGGCCGCCCGTCAATCCTTTTTCCCTCATTCAGAATCATTTCACGGACCATCTCCTTTTCCAAATCATGCAGCGATTCCTTTATCTCCGATTTCTTTCCTTCATAGGTCTCGGATAACGCCTCCACGACACTGTTTCTTGCATCCCTCCCTTTCTGCTGCCGCAACATCTTGTCTGCAGTAGTAATCACCTCTCTGAGCAGGGGTTTTCCCAATTCGGCAATTTTCTTCCGGAGTTCCTCATCAACCGGTTCAGGCGGTATTTCCCTTTTCGGTCTGCCGATTGCGGACTTGAGATCTTCCTGCATATCAAGCATTGGCTGCATGGCCTCATGGCCAAAAAAGATCGCTTCGATCATCTCCGATTCGGAAACAAAAAGGCCACCGGCCTCCACCATGACAATACCCGTGCGATTACCTGCCACTATCAGATTGATATCGCTTTCCGCTAATTGGCTGAGCGTGGGGTTCGCAATTAACCTGCCGTCAACCCTTCCCACACGCACGCCCGCGATTGGCCCCGAAAAAGGGATATCCGATACTTCAAGCGCGGCAGAGGCCCCTAACATGGCTAGAACATCGGCCTCATTCTCCTTATCTGTTGAGAACACCGACGCAATCACCTGGGTCTCATAATGGTAATTATCGGGAAAAAGCGGCCTGATCGGCCTGTCTATCAAGCGGGAAGTCAGGGTCTCCCTCTCACCGGGCCTTCCCATGTCCCTGCGGAAAAAATTTCCCGGGATCCTTCCCCCTGCATAGGACATCTCCTGATATTCGACGGTCAGAGGAAGGAAGTCGATTCCCTCGCGAATCTCATCCGTAGCAACTGCGGTCACAAGCACCACCGTCTCTCCCAAGGTTACGACCACAGAACCGCTTGCCTGCTTGGCTATACGCCCGGATTCTACGCTCAGGGTCTGGCCGTTAAGATCTATTGAACAGTTTTTTATCATTTTCTATATTATCCTTTCGTCTTGTTGATTGACGTTTTATTGTTTATGCTGAAGTTCATTGCCGGTTCAATCGCTTTTCTCCTGTTTCTTCGTTAACCTATTTTCGAATACCCAGTTCCTTGATTACACTCTGATATTTATCCGCATTTCTCTTTTTCAAATAATTGAGGAGCCTTCTCCTCTGTCCCACCAGTTTCAAAAGACCTCTGCGTGAATGATGGTCCTTTTTATGTATCTTGAAATGATCAGTAAGATATTTGATCCTATTGCTTAATAATGCGATCTGAACCTCAGGTGAACCGGTATCGTTTTCGTTAACTTTGAAGCGATCAATAATCTCTCTTTTGGTTTCTGGCGTTAAAACCACTTTTCTTACCTCCTGTATAATTTTATATTTTATAAAAACACCCTCTCTATTCTTACTTTTCCATGGTCTACCCCCTCGCTCTTGTTCGCTTTCACGATGGCCACAAGTTTGCCATCCCTGACCAGTTTGACATTACCGTCCTCAAAACCGGTCATATCCCATCCCCCGGCAAAGTCTTCCAACACTGGTTGGTAGCCATGCCTTATCTTTTCTGCAAGCAGGTCTCCCACCTTTATCTCTTGCATGCCCGGAAGAGCGGCCCTCAAGGGGATAACTTTATCCCGCAAAACAGAAAAACGTTCTCTATCTTTGATTAGAAGCTCCCCGGAGCTCAGGGCATCATCTGACTTAAAAGTACCGCTGGCGAGTCTTCTCAAAGACATGAGATGCCCGCCGGGTCCCAGGCCCTTACCTAAGTCGGCGGCAAGGCTCCTGATATAGGTCCCGCTGGAACACCTGACCTCCATAGTGACATCCGGCAGGTCAACGGAACGTATGCGAAGGGAGTACACCGTGACATTTCTCTTTTTAAGGGTCATTTCCACGCCCCTTCGCGCCAGCTTGTATGCCCGTGTGCCCTTATATTTCACCGCCGAATAAGCTGGGGGAACCTGTTCGATCTCGCCCACAAACCCCCGTGCCTTATCCCGAATCTGTTTTAGCCCCAAATCAGGTACTATACCGGTACGAACCACGCTCCCCGTACAATCCAAGGTATCAGTCTCTACTCCCAGCCTCATAGTGCCCAGATAGACTTTGTCTTCAGACATAATGAAACGTGAGAGCTTGGTCCCCTGGCCCAAAAGGATTATCAGCAAACCGGTGGCAAAAGGATCCAATGTTCCGGCATGACCGACCTTGCAATCCTTTAAGCCAAGGGCAGACTTCACCTTTTTCACCACATCATGGGAGGTTTTGCCCTCAGTTTTGTCAATTAGAAGTATACCGTCAATTTGATGTCCCATCTAAAAATCGAACAGCTTCCTTCATTAAATCCCTTTTCAAAACGCTTATAGATCCGCGACCCTCGAACCCGGCGGCCATGGCATGCCCTCCACCACCGAACCGGGATGCCAGCTCGGCCACGTTGGCCCTGCCGTTGGATCGCAGGCTGAACTTATAATCGTCCTTGTCTTTCTCACGAATCAGGGCGGCAATTTCAACGCCTGAAACAGATCTCGGATAATCAACGAACCTTTCACTTTCAGACTCCTCTGCCCCGGCCTTTTTAAACATCTCTAAAGAAATCGTCATCATGCCGACCTTTCCCTGATAGTGGAATTCGATAGAGCCCAGGGCCATTTCCAACAACCTCAACCGAGATAGTGAATATTCATCTATCATCTTACGGGAAATCTCCCACGGCTTTACCCCGTACTCAAGCATTTCCGCTGCAACGGCGAGGCACCTGGAAGAGGTGTTATCATACCTGAAGGAACCCGTATCCGCCTGAATGGCCGCAAAAATATTTTCCGCAATTTCATAGCTTAGCCGGAAGTCTGCAGCCTTTATGATATTAAACACCAGTTCACCGGTTGAGGAGCCATGGGGATCGACCAGATTCAAATCCCCAAAAAGGGGGTTGGTTTCATGATGATCAACATTTATCAACGGCCTGCGCCCCTCGAGACAACCCCGAAAACAGCCTATCCTTTCAATATCAGAGCAATCCAGGACCACAACAGCGTCAAAATCCTTTTCGGAATCGAAGCCCTGGACAATTTTGGCTGAGCCTATCAAAAATCTGTAAACAGCGGGCACGGGTTTCTCGGTAAGAAGGACAACCTCCTTTTTTGCATCAAGCAGTGCCTTGCCAAGGGCGAGAAGGGAACCAATGGCATCCGTATCAGGGTCCTTGTGGGTTATGAGCAGGAAAGACCGCCCTTCACTTAAAACCTTTGCTATGCTGTTTACGGCCATTTTCAGTCTCTTCCTTCGGCCCTGCGTATTTCTTCAAATACCCCGTCCATATAACTGCCTGTTTCCAGGGACGGATCGTGAACAAACATGATTTCAGGCACGTATCTCAATCTCAGCCGACGGCCTATTTCCCTCTTGATAAACCCTTTGGCGCTGTCCAGGCCGACCTGTGCCCCCTTGACACTGCTCTTTTCTCCCATAACACTGTAAAAGACCTTAGCCATTTTAAGGTCATCGCTGAGGCGGACCCCGGTCACGGTTACACCCTGAACCCTGGGATCCCTGACCCTGTTAAGAAGGAGAAGGGCAATTTCTTTCAGTATGTGGTCGCCCACCCTAACTGCTCGTTTACCGGCTAACATGACAATCTCCGGGAAAAATGCATAAGCTTCTGCTTCTTTTAACCACTTGTTTATTCGGCTTTTAATTCCAATATTCAATGACCAAAACCTTCCAGGACAAGACATTGTTTGGATTTTCGAATTTTGGTCATTGGAATTTGTTTGATATTTGGGATTTGATATTTGGAATTTCAATAAGCCAATAAAACTCCAACAAAGCAAATCCCCTCTGGGGACAACCAAAGCCGGGCCCTCCGGACCCGGATTTTTATTTTTATAAGTTAATAATCTCCATCTCGGAATTCACTATTTGTGCAAGATAGAGTGAGTCAATGAAGTCAAAGACGTGATTAAGAGAAGAATCCACATGGCGTCTGTCGTTTCCAACCGTGCTGATCCCCAACTCAATCTTTTGCCACTTGTCGTTGGATCCGACTTCTGCAATAGACACGTTGAACCTGGACTTTACCTTATCCACCATACTCCTGAGTACTTTACGTTTTCCCTTAAGAGATCTGTTGTCGATCAAATGAAATTCAATTTTTAGTGTGCCGACTACCATAATATCCGGGGAATTACAGGTTTATCCAAATCATAAGGTTTTTGGCGTCAATAAGTTTATGCCAACTACAGCTTTGCCCTCTGCCTTTTTACAACTCCGCTTCCACCTCCTCAATCTCATAGACTTCGAACACATCGCCCGGTTTGACATCCTGATAATTTTCCAGGCCGATGCCACACTCATACCCGGACTGGACCTCTTTTGTATCTTCCTTAAAGCGCCTTAGAGATGCGATCTTGCCATCAAAAACAACCACATCGTCACGCAGGAGTCTTATATTCGCATTCCTTTCAACATGACCATCGGAGACAAGGCAGCCGGCAACAGATCCAACTTTGGGAACGTGAAATATTTCTTTGATGTCCACACGGCCGATGATATGCTCTTTATATACAGGTTCCAGGAGACCGGCCATGGCCAGGCGTATATCATTGATCACATTGTAGATGACATCGTAGTATCGAATGTCCACATTCTCTTTTTCCGCTATCTCGGAAACACGCGGATTTGCTCTCACGTTGAAACCGATAATAATGGCCCCTGATGCCGAAGCCAGCATGATATCCGACTCCGCAATGGCACCCGTGGCCGAATGAATGATTTTCAGTTTGACCTCATCCGTGCTTTGCTTTACCAGTGATTCTGAAAGCGCTTCAAGTGAACCCTGCACATCCGCCTTGAGGACTATGTTGAGTTCCTTTATGTCGCCTTCCTTTATCCTGTCATAAAGGTCATCAAGACTGACCAGACCTCTTTTGACGACTTTCTGCTTTCTGCTCTTGGCCTTGCGATATTCAATCACCTGTTTTGCGGTTTTTTCATCCTCCACAGCAATGAATTTATCACCTGCCATGGGAACGCCCGATATTCCGTATATTTCAACGGGCAGGGAGGGACCTGCGGATTTCATTCTCCTTCCCCGGTGATCATTCATGGCCCTCACACGTCCGTAGTGCTCGCCGCAAACGAAATAGACTCCTTTACTCAATGTTCCCGTCTTGATAAGGACCGTAGCCACGGGACCTTTGCTCTTGTCCAGTCTTGCCTCAATGACGGTCCCTCTTGCAGGTTTATTGGGATTACCTTTGAGCTCAAGCACTTCGGATTGAAGCAAGATAAGGGCTAACAAATCATCTACTCCTTCCCCTGTCTTGGCAGAAATATGTCCGAAAATGGTCTCGCCGCCCCAATCTTCAGAGGTAAGGTCCAGTTCGGCTAATTCCCTTTTAACCTTTTCGGGATCGGCTTCTGCCTTGTCCATCTTGTTAACTGCCACGATAATGGGGATATCGGCAGCACGCCCATGATTAACGGCCTCCTTTGTCTGTGGCATTACCCCGTCATCCGCTGCAACAACTAAGACAATAAGGTCCGTAACCTCCGAACCCCTTGCCCTCATGGCCGTAAATGCCTCATGACCGGGAGTATCCAAGAAAACAATATCTCCTCCTTCGGCCTTGACATAGTAGGCACCAATATGCTGTGTAATACCGCCCGATTCTCTACCTATAATGTTCGACTTTCTTATATAATCGAGCAAAGAGGTCTTTCCATGGTCCACGTGCCCCATAATGGTCACGACCGGCGGCCTCGGCTCCAGATCTTCTGGCTTGTCCGCCGTCTCGGAGATAAGATTCTCCTCCTCAAAACTATCCAGTTCCAGTTCATAGCCCAAGTCATCCGCCACAACGGATGCCGTCTCAAAATCCATGGACTGGTTAATGCTAAAAGTGACTCCAAAGGCTAATAATCTCTTTATAAGTTCCGCTGCCTTAATGCCCATTGCCTTGGCCAAATCAGCGATCGTAACGCTTTCTTGAATCCTGATCTTCCTTTTGATGGCCTTGGGAACCGTAATCTCGGTATGCTTAAGTTTCTTGCCAACATCTTTGGCAGTCTTTCCTCCCTTCTTTCCCTTGCGCCGCGGACGACGCCCCTGGTAAAGATCGGCCTTTTCATATATCTCTTTCTTTATGCGACGCAAGGGGCCTTTAGGTACGGCATCTTGAGTTTCTTTCTGCTTCTTATATTTCTTCTTTTTTACAGCTTTCGGTTTCACTTTTTCAGGCTCAACTACCACTTTTTCGACCTTTACAAATTTCAATGTCTCCAACGTCGGTTTGGCAGATTTTTGCCTTTTTGCTGCATGAGACTTCTTTTCCGCTTTCCTGGCAAGGATATCTTTCAAAGGACCCTCTTCGGGCCGCTTTATGATCTTGGCGGCCTTTTCCGCCTTTTTCTTTTTCGCCTTTTTTGGCTTTGCTACCTTTTCTGCAGTGGCCTTTTTCTTTGCCTTTCCTTTTGGACTCGCTGCCTTTTTAACTCTTTCAGTAACAGGTTCGTTCTCTTCAGCGGGGGGTTGCCTTTCCGGGGGCTCTTCGGGTGGAGGCACCTCTTCGGCCGGCAATTCCGGCTTCAGGGCCTCGGCCTTATCTTCCTCTGCTTTTGCCGCTACTTCTGCTGCGGGGACTTCCGGCTCGATTCTTACCTTCTTCTTCCGGCGACGAATAACAGTTGATTTTATTCGCTTTTCTTCAATCACCTCTGATATCACACCAGAGACGATTTCCCTTGCCTTTATTACCGCTGCTTCGTCAAGGGTACTCATATAGTTCTTAATGCTCATACCCCCGGCTAAGAGCTTTTCCACCAGGTCCTTGCTCTCTAAATCAAGTTCCCTTGCTAATTCATAGACTCTGACTTTCGCCATGTACTCCTCCCGATAATATCTCGGAAATTCCAAAACTTACGATTTCATCTTGATATAGCCGCCCTCATCACTCATTTCTTCCAGAAATTCAGGATGGAGAAAGAGTGGGCGTTCCTTTCTGAATGCCCTTTTCAGGCGGTCTCCGGTCTCTAACTTCCCGATACAGGGCTTGTTAAGACAAACATAAGCGCCCCTCCCCCTCCCTTTTCCACTATCATCCCGAACAACCAGTCCCGGGGGATCTAATATAAGGCGAACCAGTTCTTTTTTACCCCGCTTTACACCACACGATATACAGGTCCTTACGGGTGTGTGTCCCTTATTCCTCCCCATCGGAAACTTCTTCGCCTACTGTTTTTTCATTGTCCTGGTCTCGAGAATCTTCGGTTGTCGAATCTTCCTCCGCCTTTGTAATAACGGTTTCTCCACTCGTGTAACTGAAGGCATCCTCAATAAGTTTTGCTGCCCTCTTTTCCGTCATTCCTTCGACCGCATGCAGGTCTTGAACAGTGGCCTTTGCCACATCCGAGGCAGACATAAAGCCCTCATCGTAGAGGTCAGAAGCCCGTTTCGGTCCTACTCCCTGCAATGCGAGAAGTGACTTGTAGCCCTCCTTCAGGGCCTGGTTATAATTGGTTTCACTCGTCACATCCAGCTTCCAGCCTGTCAACCTGGAGGCTAATCGCACATTTTGTCCTCGCTTACCAATAGCGAGGGATAATTGATCATCCGGGACAACAACCTCCATAGAACGATTGTTCTCATCAACGATTACCCTTATGATCTCAGCCGGTGACAGGGCATTACATATGAACTTGGCCGGATCAGAATCCCAGGTGATAATGTCAATTTTTTCACCGCGCAGCTCCTGGACCACTGCCTGGACCCGGGTGCCTTTCATCCCCACACACGCACCTACAGGATCAACATCAGGGTCCTTAGACATGACCGCGATCTTAGACCTTCCGCCCGGCTCTCTCGCCACCTGCATTACTTCGACGATACCCTCGGACATTTCAGGAACCTCGTTCTCAAAAAGGCTTGAAACAAAATTGGGATGGGTCCGGGAAAGAACGATCTGAGGTCCGCGGCTGAATTGCCTAATGTTCAGGATATAGGCCCTGATACGATCTCCCCGTTTGTACGCTTCCCTTGGCACCTGTTCTCTTTGCGGCAATTCGGCCTCGGTCCGGCCAAGATTTACAATAATGGACCCCCTGTCAAAACGGTGTACGATTCCGTTGATAATCTCCCCCCGTCGGTCTTTGAAGTCATCATAAACGATATCTCTTTCGGCATCTTTTAAACGGTGCATGATTACCTGTTTGGCAGACTGTGCCGCTATCCTTCCGAATTTCTCTGTTTCCATCTTGATGCCAAGCTCATCCCCCAATTCGGATTCGGGATCAATTTTATGAGCATCCTCAATCGATATCTGAAGTTCTTCGCTGGTTACGTTTTCAACGACCTCTTTGAATTCAAAGACTTCGATCTCTCCTAATTCGTCATTATAATTGACTTCCAGGTCATATTCCTGCCCATACTTCTTCCGGGCTGCAGTCTTTACCGCTTCTTCAAGCGCTTTGATCAACACATCTCGCTCAACACCTTTTTCGCGGCTTACCTGGTCAATCATCCTTGTCAAATCCGAAATCATATCAATTCACCCCACCAATTTGCAATAGTTCATCTATTAAAAGACCTTTAGACAGGATTACAGGATAAACAAGATTTTTTTGTCTCCTGTACATCCCTATTGTAAATCCTGTATTACAATAGTATCCATCAACGAGACACACCTGACCTAACGTGTAAACTATGTTGGGACTGTTCCTCCGAACTGTCCTGACAATAGTGTGCCAAATTCTTGCCTTTCTATTTTTTGAACAATTTAATAATAATTCTTCTCAAAACCTAAGTTTTCAAAATCAGGACATGTGTTTTGATTAACAAGATTAAATAAATCCAGTCCATCCTGTTAATCCTGTCAAAAAAATAGACTACCGCCCTTCTACAAAATTTCATTCCTCAAATTCATATACCAGATTGGCCTTTTCCACGTCAGCCCGGAGCAAGGGCACCAAATCATTTTTTACGTCGATATACAACATCCCACCCCTGTAATCCCGCAAGTACCCTGTGAAATTCCGGCGACCCTTGACCGGGGCAACCATCCTGACCTTGATCTTATTTCCAACCGACCTTAAGAAATCCTTCTCCTTTTTAAGCGGCCTGTTAAGCCCTGGAGACGAGACCTCCAAAACATATTCATGGTGCAAAATGTCTTTCACGTCAATCAAGTCACCGATTTCCCTACTCACCCGCGCACAGCCATCTAAGGTAATGCCGCCCTCCTGGTCCACATAAATCCTGAGGACCCACCTGCCGTGCTCCGACAGATATTCAATATCTACAAGCTCAACATCCAATTCTTCCAGAACTGGTTCAATGAGCAGAGTCGCTTCCTTTTTAACCAAATCAGCCGCGTTCGACATCTCACAATCCGGAATTTCAAAGTCTGAGCTTTTCCTGAGCTGTTTGTGGAACAAGACAGGTTGGTTGAACCCCAAATTTTGAACCTGTACAGTTCCTCAAACAATAAAAAAAGCGGGCGTTGAGGCCCGCTCCCCGATTGCAGACTAAAATGTTAAGCGCTTTATTACATAAGATCCTTCTCAAAGAATAAAGGAATTATGAAAAACCAACGCCAAGTCCGCAATTTAAAGTATGTCAACCACACCTAAAATTCCGGTTGATAACCTCAAAAAGGGTGTCAGGCCAATTCTTGATCTATATAGTGTCCATCCAGAAACAACCAATTTCTGGATGGAGCTTTCAGCGGTCAGCGACCAGCAATCAGCAAACACCTTGTTTTTAATGTCCTTTGCTGAAAGCCTAAAGCTTATGGCTTCGACGTGAGCTCAGCCGAACGTCTGATAGCGCGACTCCAAAAACATTAGTTTCTGGATGAGCACTATATTGTATCTGGAGCGGGCAACGGGAATCGAACCCGCGACACCAAGCTTGGGAAGCTTGTACTCTACCAGCTGAGCTATGCCCGCCCTGGATAGCTGTTACAGGATTTTTGACTATATTATACCGAAAACTCCCAGTCAAGCGCTATTTGAGTCATGCGACCGTAATCCTGTAAATATCTTGACATTTATTTTTAATAAATTGTAGAATTTTTATAATATTTAAGCCCTAAAGGAGAGCAAAAACATCCTTGGAAGATGATTCAGAAAAAGGCTTTTTCAGTTTCATCAAAACTCTGATCAAAAAGAGGCCCCCCCTCGGCGCCAGCAGCGACCTGGCAGAAGAAATTCATGACCTCATGGATGTAGGGCAGGCCAAAGGTCTTATCAGCGACGAAGAGACACATATGGTCAACGGTGTGCTCGACCTGAAAGAGACCAGGGCCCATTCAATCATGATTCCCCGCACAGAGATCTCGTCAGCCCCGGCGAACTCCACCTTAGGCGAGGTCATCAAGCTGGTGACCGATTGCGGTCACACCAGGATCCCCATCCACAACGGCAATATCGACGATATTGCGGGCATCCTTCACGCAAAGGATCTCCTGAAATTTTTGGGTGAACCCCCCACTTCAGGTATTCCGCTTGAAATCCTCAGAAAGCCTTATTTTGTGCCAGGGACCCAGAAGGTTAGCAAACTGTTAAAAGATCTGAAAGAAAAAAAGAACCACCTGGCCATAGTAACCGATGAGTACGGTGGCACTGCCGGCATAATTACCATTGAAGATATCCTCGAAGAGATCGTCGGGGAGATTATGGACGAACATGATTCAGATGAACCCCTGTTGACGGTCATTGATGAGAAATCCATCATAGTGGACGCGCGTCTGGAGGTGGAAAAATTAGAAGAGCACCTCGACATCCGGTTGCCGGAAGGGGACTTCGAGTCGGTAGGAGGGTTTATAATCCACCTCTTGGGAAGAATCCCCAAGGTAAAAGAAAAAGTTCCGTTTGAGGATTTTACAATCACCGTTCGAGAAGCTGATCAAAGAAAAATTGACAAAATCCTCATCACCCGCAATCCCCTTCCCTTTTCCCACGAAGAAGAAAAAGTACAGGATTGATCCGTGAAAATATGAATGCCCCGGGCAAATACACAATAGTAAATACGAAAGAGAAACGGATTCCACTTTCCGGCCGCGACATATTGCTTGCCGTCCTTTCCGGGTTTACGTTGACCGCGTCTTTTCCGCCAGGAAAACTATCATTCCTCGCATGGTTTGCTTTAGTGCCGCTTTTAAAAAGCCTCGACAATAAATCTCCCTCCCCGGCCTTCAGGCTGGGGCTTGTCACCGGCATGGCCCATTATCTGACCCTGCTCTACTGGATTGTGGTAGTCCTCGGGCATTATGGAAACCTGAACATCGTTGTTAGCTTTGTCATACTTATTCTCTTATGCCTCTACCTGGCCCTGTACCCTGCCATCTTTTCCAGCCTGAGCACTTATCTTGGGGGCTATCGTCTTGACCTGATATTCATGGCGGGTTTCTGGGTGGGCCTTGAATATATCAGGTCCAAAATCTTAACGGGTTTCCCCTGGTGTTTTCTCGGACATACACAATACGAACATTTGTATGTCATACAGATTGCAGACATCTGTGGCGTATACGGACTTTCCTTTCTGATCATATTAGCAAACGGCATCATCTACTGGCTTCTATTTATGCAAAATGAAAGGCGTAGCAGTCTCCTAAAATGGCAAATCCTTATTGCCGTCCTCATGGCAGGAAGTACGTTTGCATACGGTCACTACCGTCTCTCAGAGGAACGGTCGGTAAAACAGTCCGGGCAAAGTGTGAATACCGTGATTATCCAGGGCAATATTGACCAGTCCGTTAAATGGGACCCCGCTTACCAGGAAAAAACCATGAACACCTATCTGAGGCTCACCCGCACGGTCCTTGATTTCAGCCCGGGCTTGATTGTATGGCCGGAAACAGCGCTCCCCTTTTTCTTTCAGGACAACGTCAAATTCTCTCCGCGTGTCCTCTCCCTCGCAATGGAATCGCGCGCACCCCTTATCTTCGGCAGTCCCGCTTACAAAAGGGTTTCCGGGATGACCAGGTACTATAACCGCGCCTACTTACTTACGCCCGACAATCAGCCCATAAAGTATTACGACAAAGCACACCTTGTGCCCTTTGGTGAATATGTTCCTCTCGGAAGGTTCCTCACTTTTGTCAATCGCCTTGTACCAGCGGCCGGTGATTTTGATGTGGGGGACAAGATTATCCCTTTGAAACATGAAGGGCTTTCCGCCGGTGTCCTCATATGTTTTGAGGTTATCTTTCCGGAACTGGCCCGTGCACATGCGAGAAAAGGCGCCAATATCCTTGTCAACCTCACGAACGATGCATGGTTCGGCATGACAAGCGCGCCTTACCAGCATTTGAGCATGGCCGTATTCCGATCCGTGGAAAACAGGCTGCCGACCATCCGCGCCGCAAACACCGGTTTCAGCGCATTTATAAGCCCTCGGGGTGAGATCCTTGCACAAAGCGATCTCTTTACCGAAGCCGTTTTAAAGGCCCCTGTTGACATATCCGAGTCTACCCTGCCGTTATATGCCCGTTACGGAGACATGTTTGCGCTCTCACTCCTTTTCATCTCACTTATTAAGATTTTTTACTGTCTGTGGCGCAGGAAGGGCAAATAAGGACAGGGAAACATCAAAATCAACTCTAACTGATTCAGATAGAAGCGATTTGCTTTCCCGGATACGCCACTAAAATTACAAATTACAATACTCAAATTACAAATGGTTCGACAGGCTCACCATCCTGAGCAAAGTCGAAGGACAATATCAAAATTATAAATTCCAATGACCAAAACATTTCAATCACTTATTGGATGTCTCGCCGTCATTCTATCTGTTTTGAATCTTGAATTTCGGTCATTGATATTTATTTGAGATTTGTATTTTGATGCTTGGAATTTTTATGATTTTCATATGCCAGTAACTTTATTTAATCCAAGAGGTTACCTGTTTGAATGACGTGGCCCTGCAAACAAGGATGATACTACTTGAAATAATTTAATTATGGGTTAGAATTGATGATCTCGTAAAAATTCAAGAATTCCCTTTTGGGACTTTTTACGAGGTTGTCAAAATTAAGGTATATAACTCAATAAAACGTTACATTTTATTTTTTGCTGACAAACCATGACAATCTCGTAAAGAGTCAAAAAACACCATTTTCCGTTATTCCCCGCACAAACCAGCGGAAAATTCAGTGTTTTCAGACACTTCTGACTGATCTGGACCCCGGCTTTCACCGGGGTGACGACTTTTTACGAGTTCATCAACCATAGGAGGAACAAAAAATGTACGAAGACCTAAAGGAAAGGATTGACCATACCATAAATCAGCTTGACGAGCTAAGAGGTCATCTTTGACCTGGATAAGGAAGAAGAAGAACTTGAAAAAATTGAAAAAATAATGTCAAAGGCCGATTTCTGGCAAAAGGACCAGGAGGAGGTCTCCCGGTTGACCCAGAAACGCGCATCATTGCGCGAAAAAATCGATCAATGGCAGAACTTTCACCAGGAGACCGAAGATGCAAAAATTTTAGCTGAAATGGCCATGGAAGAGAATGACGCGCCTACCCTCAAAGAAGTGTCCGGGGATGTAGATCGTCTCCAAAAAAAGATCAAAGTCCTGGAATTTCAATCACTGTTAAGTGAACCCGACGACAGGCGAAATATTATTATGGCAATTAATGCCGGGGCAGGCGGAACAGAGGCCCAGGACTGGGTGGAAATGCTCTTCAGGATGTTCATGAGATGGTGCGAAGACAGGGGAATGAAGTTCCAGGTCATCGACTATCTTGCAGGAGACGAGGCGGGCATAAAAAACGTTACCTTTACAGTAAACGGTCCGTATGCCTATGGACACCTGAAATCAGAACACGGTATCCACCGCATGGTCAGGATCTCGCCCTTTGATGCCACCGGAAGAAGACACACATCATTTGCCTCAGTTTCTGTCCTTCCGGAGGTAGACACGGATATTCAGATCGAAATCGACGATAAGGACCTTCGTATTGATACCTTTAAGGCAAGCGGTCCCGGAGGCCAGCATGTTAATAAGACCAGCTCGGCCATCAGGATCACACATAGCCCCACAGGGATAGTCGTCCAGTGTCAAAACGAAAAATCTCAGCATCGTAACAGGGAAATGGCCATGAAGGTGCTGAAGGCCAGGCTTTATGAACTCGAAAGATCAAAGCTGGATCAGAAAAAACAGGAGATGCATCAAACCCAAAAAGAGATCGCCTGGGGCAGCCAGATAAGGTCCTACGTCTTTAATCCGTATCAAATGGTCAAGGACCACAGGACAAATACTGAGGTAGGCAACGTGGACAAGGTTATGGACGGGGGGATTGACCCGTTTATTGATGCCTATTTAAGGATGAAATAATGCCTGAACAAAAAATCATGTTAAGGCAAAATAAGAATATCGAAATTCGAAACTCGAAACAAATCCGAATATAAAATGACAAAATGAAATAAACTACCCACGCCTCGGCGTGGGAAATCCGATGTTTTTGTCATTGGGACATTCGTATTTTGGTCATTGTCCTTCGACGTCGCTCAGGATGTTTCGTGTTTCGAATTTCGAATTTTTGACCTAAAAAACGAGGTTTTCGTTCAGGCACGAAGTAACAATATCGATCATCCCGCTTGATCAATACTCTTAATATAGGAACTTATGCCTGTGCAGATCCCTTCAGCCACATTGTCCTGATATTTTTTGCTCATCAACCGCTTCTTTTCCGTCGGGTTGGTCAAAAATCCCGTCTCAACAAGTATAGCAGGCATCTGGGCGCCGATCAGCACATAGAAAGGGGCCTGCTTTACACCCAGACTCTTGGCCTTTTTGTATCTCTTTTTGATACGGAAAACCATTCCCTTCTGGACCTCATGGGCCAGCCTGCTCGATTCATGAATCTTTGTGTTCAGCATCAGGTCGTTGAGAATCGTCTGAAGATCACTGATATTCTTTTCAGAGGTCGCATTCTCCCTTGCGGCTACCATAACGGCCCTTTCATCTGTGGCCATGTTGAGAAAATAGGTCTCCAGTCCCCATATCTTTCGGTTCTTATGGGCATTGACATGAAGTGATACAAAAAGGTCCGCCTTTTTCATATTGGCAATGGCCGTCCTCCGCTCTAAAGATATAAAGGTATCCTTGGTCCTTGTGAGGACCACTTCGCATCCGATTTTTTCCCTGATCTTCTTTGCCAGGAGCCTGGCGATGCTCAGGACGATGTTCTTTTCCTTTACACCTCCTCTTATGTTGCAGCCCGGATCCTTGCCCCCGTGACCGGGATCAATCACGATTCTTCTGACATTCAGCCCTAATTGCTTGGCAAGAGATGCGGTTTTTTCCGGTTCTTCGGCCTTCCTGAAGCCCTTACGGACAGGCCTCTTCTTCAAGGCGGGTTTGGCTTTGGCTTTGCTTTTTGCGACGGACTTCTCATTCCTTCGAACGTCCACCACGATTCGGAAAGGGTCATGAAGATGGAAGACCTTGTATCCCCCGATGCTTTCCATATCGAGTACCACCCGAACCACGTCTTTTGTGTATTGCGCCGCCCTGGCCCTTTTGAGCAATCCGTCTTTAATGGCTATCTGCCTTTCACTCTTGGCCGTGACACGGGTGCCGTCGAGATCCAGGTAAAGCCTGCGAGGTTTTTTATGGTCAGGATCCGCCTTGAGCAGGTGGTGCTTATATTTCACCGGATTCTCAAGGTCAAATACCACCCGTGTATAATTGGGGGTTGACCAGTGCCGGATATCCTTTAACGCTATGGACCCGGATTTTGAAGGACCGCTATTCTTAACAGTCTTTTTCTCGTCCCTTTTACCTAAGGTAACGGCCAATTTGTCTAACATCTTCCTGGCCTTTGGCCGCATATCTCCGGAAGGAAATCTAATATCCACCTTAAGGAATTCCACGTACGCCTGAGGAAGATCCTTTTTATATTTATAATAAATCTCCCCTATCCGGTATTGGCCATCATCTGCAATACGATGGTTCCTGTATTTATCAACCAATTCCCTGTAAAAACCAATGGCCTCATCCAGATCGCCGGACCTTCTGGCATAGGAATAAAGCGACGTATACATTCTGGCCGAATGATATAATGCCCATGCCGCCTGATTCGATTTGGGGTAACGTGCGGAAACTTTTTTATAGCGACTAACACACGCCAGCCAGTTGTGGCGGAATTTTTTCTTTTTTGGGGACCGGTACAAAGACCTTCGGCACTGGTCGGCCTTCTTAAGGAGCGCTGCGGGCTCTTTAGAGGTCTTGCCGGAAATTTCCGACCCACCAGATGAAAAGACGGCAGCAAGAACCAATATCATGATGTAACTGATTTTTGTTTTCATATTTATTGTTAGGTGCCCACGTATTCCTTGAGTTTATTCAGTTCCACCAAGGCATCCAAGGGTGTCATTTTAGAGATATCCATATCCCGAAGCCATTCCCTCAGTTTATGATCCTGTGAACCAAAAAGGCCTAATTGAACAACATCACCCTCTTTTTTTTCGGGCAACGTATGGGCAAGGCGAGGTTGACCCACCTCATCCAGCTCTGCACTTTCCAGATTATCGAGAATTTCCTTGGCCCTTTTCAGGACATCACCGGATAAACCGGCAATCCGGGCCACCTGTATGCCGTAACTCCGGCTCGTGCCTCCGGGAACAATCTTTCTTAAAAAAATAATCCGGTCATTCCACTCACGGACTGCAATATTAAAATTTTTTACCCGCTGTTTGGTGGACACCAGTTCCGTGAGTTCGTGATAGTGTGTCGCAAAAAGGGTTCGCACGCCTTTGCCGCCCCGATCATGCAGTGCCTCTGCTACGGCCCAGGCAATACTCAAACCGTCATAGGTGCTTGTACCGCGTCCGATTTCATCTAAGATGACAAGGCTCTTGGGCGTCGCGTGGCGTAGGATGTTTGCCGTTTCATTCATTTCCACCATGAACGTACTCTGCCCCTTTGCCAGATCATCCGAAGCACCCACTCTGGTAAAGATACGATCCACAACGCCGATGACCGCCCTGGAAGCGGGGATAAAGCTTCCCATTTGTGCCATCAACACGCTAAGTGCGGTCTGTCTGAGGATCGTGGATTTACCTGCCATATTAGGCCCTGTAATAATCAATAGCTGCTGTTCCTTCGAGTCCAGGCGAATATCATTCGGAACAAAATCTTCATCTTTGACGGTTTGCTCTATAACAGGATGCCGGCCATCCACAATATCTATGCCCGTCCCATCGTTGACTTCCGGGCACACATAGTCATTCATTTCAGCAGTCGCGGCCAGACACTGGAGGACATCGATCCGGGAAATAAGATTCGCAGTCTGTTTAATGCGCTGGTTCTCAAGCGCTATCTTTTTGCGTATCCGGTCAAAAATCTCAAACTCCAGTACCACCCTCTTTTCTTCGGCACCCAGGACCTGTTCTTCCATCGTCTTCAGGTCTTCGGTAATGTAACGCTCCCCATTTACTAAGGTCTGCTTTCTGACATAATCGGGCGGCACAAGATGGAGGTTGGCCCTGGAAATTTCAATGTAATAGCCAAAGACCCTGTTGAAGCCCACCTTCAGGCTCGATATCTTTGTCCTCTTCTGTTCGGATGCGGCAAAATCCGCGATCCAGCTCTTTCCGTCACGGCTCAGAGAGATCAAACGGTCCAATTCATCATCATAACCGTCTTTGATAATTCCCCCCTCCTTCACGGAAACCGGAGGATCACCATAAATGGCCTCATCAATCAAAACTGCGATATCATCCAGGCTGTCCAATGTCATTTCGATGTTCGACAGGAGCGTACTTGTTGAACCGCTTAAGGCGTTCTTAATGGATGGGATCCTCTGAACCGAATGTTTAAGGGCCAGAAGGTCCCTTGCATTTGCCCTGCCCAAGGCAATGCGACCATTTAATCGTTCCAGGTCATAGATCTCTTTGAGTTCCTCTCTGATCTCCTCACGAAACATGGGGGTATCCTTGAGGCTGGATACGGCCCCTAATCGTTCCCGAATCTTGTCGAGGTTAATAAGGGGATATGCAATCCACTTTTTCAAAAGCCGGCTGCCCATGGGCGTCACGGTCCTGTCAATGATCTGGAACAGAGAGCCTTTCACGGACTGGCGGCGCATTGTTTTCAGGAGTTCCAGATGGGCACTGGTTGATTCATCCAAAAACATGAAATCACCGATGCGGTAGCTGACGATTTCCTTGATGTGCTCAGGGTGTCCCTTTTGTGTATCCCGAAAATAGTGAACAAGTGCCCCGGCCGCAATGATCCCCTCGGGCATGTCCTGGCACCCGAATCCGGTCAGGGACCTGACGCCTAACTGCTCTTTTAAAAGACCTTCCGCCTTTCGAGGATCAAAGGAATACCTTCCCAAAATCTCTAATTGATAGTTGGACAGTTCCTTTTTTCCCGCCAAATTATCATTCTCCGGGATCAAAAGTTCCGCCGGATCTATTCTTCCTAATTCTTCTAAGAGTTCATTAAACGACCCGACTTCCGTGACCCGGAACTCGCCGGTGGAAAGATCCGCATGGGCCAACCCATACCTTTGATCGCCTTCGGATATTGCGGCCATGTACAGGTTTGTTTTGTCGTCCATATCCCCTTCATCCACTACCGAGCCGGGGGTAACCAGCCGGACCACTTCTCTCTTTACGACCCCCTTGCTTTCTTTCGGGTCCTCGACCTGTTCACAAACCGCGACCTTACGACCGCTGTCTACCAGCCTGCCGATATAATTTCTATAAGCATGATGGGGTATGCCGCACATGGGGACCTTTTCCCCGTTATAGGTCCCCCGGGCCGTCAGGGTAATGCCTAGTATCTTAGCCGCGGTCCGGGCATCATCAAAAAACATCTCGTAAAAGTCACCCATGCGGAAAAATAAAATGGCATCAGGATATTCATTCTTGATGCCAATATATTGCCTGAGCATGGGCGTAAGTTTCGACATACTATTCCTTTTTGTGCAAAAGTTCACCTTTTCACGCTTCCGGACAGTTGGGTAGCGCATCTTTCTAATTGTCCATCCGGAAACAATCAATTCCTGGATGGAGCTTTCAGCGATCAGCAATCAGCCAACACCTTGTTTTTAATGTCCTTTGCTGAAAGCCGAAAGCTGATGGCTGACAGCGCGAATCCAAAAACGTGTAATATCTTAGCAGTTTGAAAAATCGAGCGATATTACAACTTCACTGCAAGGGTGAGGTGTTTTTCAAGGCGATATCTTAAAGCGCATTAGCTGCACTTTTTGGCAGTGGCCTGTTTTTCAGGGTTCGTTCCATCTACTGCCTGGTATTTGGGACATATTTTCGCAGAAACCTGAAAATCGGCCACATTCATGCACCAGGTTTAGATATCGCCCTGAAAAATGCCTCACCCTTGCAAATAGCTAAAGTATAACAAAAACGTTAGTTTCCGGATGAGCACTAATTAGGCCGGAGGAGTTGATTGAACCCCGACGGACTCAATCAAATGCATCGTATCCCACTTTTTGCACTGCGGGCACTGCCACTGAAGCTCGTCGGATTTATACCCGCACTCGGAGCACTGGAATTTCAAATAGGGCACATTCAGATGCTCGATAAACTCTTTATAGTCTGCCAGTGCATCTTTCTCTTTGCCATGGTTAATGAGTATCTCCCCCTTGAATTTCCTCGCCTCCCAAAATGACGGGTCCAGATCCAAGACATTTTTGATCTCCCTGAGTGCGCCCTCGATATCATTTTCAATGTAAAGGTAGCGGGCCAGGGCCATGTGGGTAAATACATCAGCATCCGATTGGGCACATTCCTTTAAAAAATCCTCAACAGGCTTCAGGTTCTTCATCTTCGAATAGGCCCCTTCAAGGCGTCGATAGGCAAGGAATGTGAACCGTGGAGCGACCGTTACGATCTTTTTCCATGTCGAGATGGCCTTTTTGTATTCCTGCCTGTAGAAGTAGAGATCTCCAAGGTGAAGGTAGGCGTCCACACACGATCCGTGGGTAGATATTGCCTTGTTATAAAGGGAAATTGCCTTGGCCGGATTTTCCCTTTCCTGGTGAACCTTTGCATTTTCAACCAGATAATGGGCTAAGATATTTTTATGATCACCTTTGGCTAAACGCGCTATCTTTTGCCGCGTCCCGTAAGCTTTCTCCCAATCCTTAAGCTCCGCGTAAATGCTTTCAATCGCTTTAAGGGCTTCCACATCGGAATGGGTCCTTTGCGTCACCTCCAGGAGCGCTTTTAACGCACGGTTGAGAAACCCGCCTTTCCGGTAATCCAGGCCGAGGTCAAAAAGGGCCCTCAACTTTATTTGCTCATCGATATTCGGCCTCAGTATGATACTCTGGCGGATACGAATGGCCCGGTCTATATCCCCCCTGGAACGGTAAAGGTTTCCAAGTGCCACATACGTCTCAATGGTGTCGGAATTGACCTGGACCGACTTGGTGAATTCCTCTATGGCCTGGTCCCGATCATTGGAGAGAATGTACCGGAAACCCTTAAAAAATGCCTTATCCACTTCACCGGCTGCTGATCCGTCCTTCTTCGCCCTTGTGCGGCGTACCCATCTCCCGATGATTACACCAATCCCGAAGGCAATAATGACGCCCAACAAAAGCTGCTGGTTTACAGGTTCAAGGCACCATTTAAAAAGCGATTCCCACACGGAATATCTCCTCTTAATGAATGGGCACACTCAACCCTTCACTACAAGTCAGGGCTCTGATTTGAGACCATTTCTTCGCTCGTAACCGGCAAATTCCTGAGAGAATTAAGCTCTTTGTCCTTTTCCTTTGCCTCACTCGTCAGGTTTTTGATCTGTTTCTTCAAGCGGAAACGCTCGGTTATCCCGTAAATCCCGGCAGCGAGAACACCAACGAGAAAAGTGATAACAGCCACAAAATACATGGACATGGGAGAGCTTTCCCAATTGAGAAAGATAAGGTTTATCCTAAATGTTACAGTGTTTGAAAAGGCCTGGTAGTTCTGAACGGCCACAATAATCACAAGCAGTATAAAGAAAATCACAACGATCATTCTTAAATGATTCATCAGTCACCTCCATAACCCGATTTAAGCTCTTTAAAATGCGGCAGGAGCTTGCGATATGTCTCCATAATGTGCTCGGGAATTACCCTTACTTCCCCGAACACGGTCATATAGTTGGTATCACCGCTCCAGCGAGGAACAATATGAAAGTGCATATGTTCCTCCACACCGGCCCCCGCAACCCTGCCAAGATTCAAACCCACATTAAAACCTTCCGGACTCATTATCTCCTTAAGAACCCCTATGGATTTGCGAACCATGACCAAAAGATCCAGGGTCTCTTCCTTCGTCAGGTTCTCCAGACCCGGCACATGCCTTTTGGGCGCCACTAACAGGTGCCCGTTGATATAAGGATAACGATTCATCATAACCATGGTAAGGGGTCCTACATATAAAATTAGTCTCTCAACATCCCCGTTTCGGTCGTCTCCTGTCTGGAAAATACATTCTCCGCCTTTCTGGTCCGAAAGGATATATTCCATTCTCCACGGTGCCCACATTACCTTCATGTCTGACGCCTCTTTAAACCCTCATAATCGTAACATTTTAGCAGTTTGAAAAATCGAGAAATATTACAACTTCACTGTAATGGTGAAGTGTTTACATAAAGGCAAAAGGCACAAGATTCAAGGCAGATCGCCTGCCATTTACCCTTTACCCAGCGCCATGCGCCTCTGACCTTTTGAATAGATATCGCCTTGAAAAATACCTCACCCTTGCAAAAAGCTAAAGTATAACTCATAATCTTATAATTTCACCATGAATTGTATCATCCAGTTCCAGGATCCCGATGCTGTGTATGCCCGAAGAGCTGAAACCGGTAGCCGTGCCCGGATTAAATACAAGGACACCGTCTCTTATATGATTTACGGCCTTGTGCGAATGACCGTATACAATGACGTCCACATTTTGAAATTCAGACCAGACACGTTCCTCAAGCCCGGCTGAAGGCCCACCTCCGTGAATGAGGCCCAACCGATAAGGCCCCAGTTCTATAACCTTTTTATCAGGAAGCATATCCCGAACATCATAGGGGTCCATATTTCCGTAAACCCCGTGGAAATCCTTCCTGCGCAGGAAATCGACAATTACGGCAGATGTAATGTCCCCGGCATGCAAAACGAGGTCTTTATCGGACAGATACCTGTCGTAGATTTGCTCAAACTCCCTGGTCACCCGGCCAAGGTGTGTATCCGAGATGACTCCTATCTTCATTTTCATACCGGGATATTTTTCTCCAATATATTGAAATTTTCGATTCGGAGTATACCAATTTCATTAAAAAAGACAAGCCATAATCTTGCGGCTCTCTAAATGCCCCAAAATCCTTGACTAAAATAATTTTTGTGGTATTTTTTCTGACTGTCCGGGCTATTTAGTATTTATTTCCGGCAAGAATATAATCATAGGCTAAAAATATGGATATAGAACACCTTGAAAAGCGATTTGGAATTGCGGCAGTGGAGAAAGGATTCATCACCTCGGACCAGGTTGTCGAGGCACTCACCATTCAGGTGGCAGAGGACCTTTCCATTGGGACACACCGGGTCATCGGCAAAATATTGTTGGAAAATGAACTGATCACCCTTCAACAA
>JAFDDR010000302.1 GCA_019310785.1 Deltaproteobacteria bacterium | reverse complement strand
TTTACGCAGTATCCAGATGCGGTTCAGGTCGGCCTCATCCAACAAAAGTTCCTCTTTCCGGGTGCCGGAACGATTGATGTCTATGGACGGGAAGACCCTCCTGTCGGTCAGCTTTCGGTCTAAGTGAATTTCCATATTGCCGGTGCCCTTAAACTCTTCAAAGATGACCTCATCCATTCGGCTTCCCGTATCAATGAGGGCCGTGGCAATGATGGTCAGGCTGCCGCCTTCCTCGATATTTCTTGCTGCACCAAAAAAACGTTTGGGTTTGTGGAGGGCATTGGAATCCAGACCGCCGGACAGGATTTTTCCGCTGGGCGGAACCACCGAATTGTATGCGCGGGCCAACCTGGTAATGCTGTCTAACAGTATCAGGACATCAAGCTTGTGTTCTACGAGCCTCTTGGCTTTTTCAATTACCATCTCGGCCACCTGGACATGGCGCTGAGGGGGCTCGTCAAAGGTTGAGCTGATGACTTCGGCATCTACTGATCTGGCCATATCGGTGACTTCCTCCGGCCTTTCGTCTATAAGAAGCACAATTTTGTGGATGCTTTTGTCATTTGTTGTAACACTATTGGCAATGTTCTGTAAAAGCATGGTTTTGCCGGTCCTGGGAGGCGCAACGATCAAGCCTCGCTGGCCCTTCCCAATGGGCGTCATCAGGTCCATGAGTCTTGAGGAATAATTGTCGGACTTGCTTTCCAGCTTGATCCTTTCATTGGGATAGAGGGGCGTGAGGTTATCAAAGAGGATCTTTTCTCTCGCTATTTCCGGATCTTCATGATTGACCTTTTCTACCTTCAAAAGGGCGAAGTATCTCTCAGAGTCCTTGGGAGGTCGAATCTGACCGGCGGTTGTATCTCCCGTTCTTAAGTTGAAGCGGCGTATCTGGGACGGCGAGATATAAATATCATCGGGACCCGGGAGGTAATTTGCGTCGGTGGCCCTCAGAAAACCGAAACCGTCCGGCAGGATCTCCAGGACGCCCTCTCCGTATATGAGGCCGTTCTGCTCGGAGTGTGCCTGCAAAAGGGCGAAAATGAGACTCTGCTTGCGCATCCCTGAGGCACCCTCAATACGGAACTTTTTTCCCATTTCCGTTAATTCACTGATCTTCATTTCTTTAAGTTCTACAAGATTCATACTTTATCTCCATTTAATGCAGTTTAAGGTTCTAACGTACCTGCTCAATAAATCGGGGGGACCCCCTCACCCTAACCCTCTCCCCCCGGGGGAGAGGGAACTACTATATGGAATCATTACAAAAACCCCCTCCCCCTTTAAGGGGGACGGTCGGGGTGGGGGTGGAAGCCCCTAAATATTGAACTATTACGTTCTAACTCTTTAACAATTTAAGTTTTTCAAAGGGATTTTACTTTGGTCTCAATTTTCTATTTTATGATTTACCAGCGGGTTAAAAAGAGACTTATCTTTGTTGAATTCTCGAAACAAAATCTTGTTTATCCTGTTACCCTGACAGTTTTTTTAAAGTCAAAAGTGTTACCTGATTTTAATACTTGGAAGGCCCCATAAATACTATATCTCAGACGGTAGACCCATTATTCCGAAAAAACCCTTTTTTGTGAGTTATGTAAGGTGAGTCATCAGAGTACTATGGAGTCTTATTAGATATCCGGACTATACCGAATCCTCCAGAAGGCAGGAAAACATTTAAGATTGATATATAATAATTGTTTTTCCCCCTATGTCAAGTCATTTAGTGCTTAACGATTGCAGGATTCGGACTGCGTGTGCCATGTCGTCCGGGAGCGGGGCTTCGAATTCCATATAACGCTCTGAATCCGGATGGACAAAGCCTAAGCTTTTGGCATGGAGCATTTGCCTGTTTATGGAGGGAAGCACCCCCTTTTTGTATAGCGGATGTCTTTTCCACTGTCTTTGACCATATCCGTAGACCGGATCACCGGCAACAGGATGACCTATATGGGAAAGGTGAACCCGAATCTGATGGGTCCGCCCCGTCTTGATAATGACGGAGAGCAAAGAAAATTCGCCACTGAATTCCTCAATTTTCTGCCACCGGGTCAAAGCCCGCCTTCCGCCGGAAGGCAGGACCGACATCTGTTTCCTTTTTTTAGGATGGCGGCCAATTGGGAGTTCAATCTCTCCCTCATTTCCCCTGATCGCACCGTGCACCAGGGCCACATATTGCTTTTTCACATCACCCGACTTGAATTGCTTGGCTAAGAAGGTATGTGACCGGTCGCTTTTGGTCACTACCATAATGCCGGTGGTATCTTTGTCAAGCCGATGAACGATACCCGGCCGTAATACGCCGCCGATACCGGAAAGGTCATGACAATGTTGCAGTAGGCCGTGAACCAGAGTGCCTGTAGCATGACCCGCAGCAGGATGAACCACAAGGCCGGCCGGCTTGTTCAGTACAATGAGTGAATCGTCTTCATAGATAATGCCGAATTCTATTATCTCAGGTTTCAGGACGTGGGGAGAGGCATGAGGAATTGAAAGGGAAACCTGATCCCCTTTCTTTAGCTTGTAACTTGGTCTTGAACGGCACTTGTTGACTTTTGCTTCCCCGCTCTTTATTAGAGACTGTATCCTTGAACGAGAAAGGTCAGTTGAACGGGAGGCTAAAAAGACGTCTAAGCGGATATCTTCGCTGTCTTCATAAATCTCATAGAAGAGCATTCTATCCAATAAAATCCCCCTTAATCCCCCTTTAGAA
>JAFDDR010000097.1 GCA_019310785.1 Deltaproteobacteria bacterium | reverse complement strand
AGCATGTCTTTGACACGCTTTTCCGAGGCAGGCCTGAAGTCTTTCCTGATTTTTTCTTCAGATATCCCTGCTTTTTCCAGGTTTGAGCCGCTCCTTATGAGATTCTGCTTGATGTTTTCAACGGCATAGTCAACTTCGGAATCAACAAGGACCTGGGGGAGTTCAAAGTCAACACCGGCCGAGATTTTTTCCATTAGCCTCTGTTTCAGATCTCTATCGATCCTTTTTTCCTCCTGGGCCGTAATTGACTCTCTCACCTTGTCTTTCAGGTCTTCAAGGTCCTTGAATTCAGCGCCGAGATTTTTGGCAAACTCATCATTAAGGTCCGGGAGTGCCATCTCCTTGATGTCTGTTATCTTGGTTTTGAATTTCACGCTCTTCCCGGCAAGTTTGGAATGATGGTAGGTCTCTTCAAAATCGACTTTGATTTCGATCTCACTTTCTTTATTAAGACCGATCAGGGCCTCCTCGAATTTGGGATGAAAATCATTGCTCCCCACTTTCAACAGGAAATTCGGTGACTTAATACCTTCCAGAGGCGAATCGCCTTCAAACCCTTCATAGTCGAGGACCACGTAATCGTCCGTTTTTACGGGTCTTTGCTCTTCTATGGAGGTCAGCTTTCCGTTTGATTCCCTGATTTGCTCAAGTTGTTTCCGCACATCCTCATCCGTGACTGAAAACTTTTCCTTTTCCACATCAAGTTTCAGGTAGTCTTTTACCTCAAACTGGGGTCGGACCTCCATCACTGCGGAATATTTGAAGTTTTGACCCTGTTTCAGGGTTTCCTTTTCCAGTAAAGGCGGTCCTAAGGGAAAGGTCTCAACCTCATTGACGGCCAGGGGGAAAGTCTCACTAATCAGGCCTTTTGTCACGTCCTCCACCACCTGGTTGCCAAAACGGCCCTCAAGGATTTTTCGGGGCACCTTACCCGGCCTGAACCCGGGTATTTTTGCCCGTTTCCCTAAATCCCTGTAAGCCTCATTCAGCTTTTTGTCAACTTCCTGAGATTCAATTTCAATAAATAGTTTTTTCTTTACAGCGCTGATATCTTCCAGGGTCGTCTTCATAATTTTCCTCTTTTTCGGTCCAGTCAAAAACAGCCTCCTATGCACTGATCCGCCGGGGGCAACAGGGGTAAAATAATAATGATTAATATGATTTCAAGGTGTCCTGCCAAATCATGTCATCATTCTCCTCAAATCCCGATCCATTCTAAAATATTCGTTATACTTTAGCTCATGCAGTGTAGTTGCAATATTGCTCAATTTTTCAAACAGCTAAAATATTACAAATATTCAAGAATGAGAAAAGGCCAGCTTTTCTGTTTCCTAACCTTAACTGAATTTTTCGAGGAGGTTACAGGAAGAGTAAATTGGCTGTCAATATTAAAGTGGAGGTCTCCTTTCGGTTAGACACCTCTTCCCGGGCGGGAGAGGGTGGGGTAAGGGAAAAAGTCAGACCCGAAATTCCACGCATTCAAACCCGCATTGTGATCGTTTATTTTTTGTCCAGGCACTCAGGATTTCCGCGCTTGGTATTTGTCGCTTTAGTCTTCTGATAAGCGTTTTTATCCCAACCTGTCCCATTGTCTTAAAGAAAACATTCATCAGGGTGAAGGTACCCGAGAACCTGTTGTATTTTACAACCGGCGCTCCTGAGCGCAAATCGAGTGCCTTTTCAACATCTTCCTGGTTCATGGATGGCATGTTCAAAATCTCCTTTCAAGCAATGCTGCCAGTGAGATACCTTTGCCCGAGTTTTTTAGAGCAATATTATATTCATCGGTTAGATTTCTTAAATACTTTAGGGCTTTGTCCCCTTTTACGGCTCTTTTAAATCTATAATTCAAGCGATTGTTATGGTATAATTTTTCTGTTAAAGCTTGACATATGCAGTTAGTGCGGTTAGCCTCTCAGCTTTTTTCTAATTCTGAAACAGAAACAGGGTGAATTGAAATCGTAACAAGCTTAATTTATTAGGAGAAATGATTATGCTAAAAAAGATCTTTGTCGTTTTTGTTGGGGTCCTTTTTGCGTTTCAGTTGTTTTTCCCGGCCCTGGGAGACGCTTCAATTGCCCGCTCCGATATTCCGCTTGAGATGCCCCAGGACAACTGGAGCCTCGGCATGTTAGGAGTGAATATCCATGATCATATCTTTGTCTCCATGCCTGATAGATCGCTCAAATTCTCGTTTATTGATATGGAGGTGACCGGTATCGGATTTCCCCTTCGAGTGGAAAGGATATACACAGGCCGGCCCCACCCAAAGGGAATGCTGGGAAAGGAATGGATGCTGGGCCTTGAACAGTGGATCGACCAATCAACAAAGGGAAGCATCGCAATTATCAACGCAAACCGAAGGGTTGTCTTCAAAAAGGCGGGCAAAAATGTGTTCAGGGGTGATAACGGAACCGTGATCAAGAAAAAAGGGGACCGGTCCCTCCTTATGACCGCAAAAAACGGACATTCGACCCTGTTTTCAAAAAACGGCCGGCTGATAAAAGTAAAAGAGCCCAACGGCAACAGCCTGACATACAGGTATAAGGAGGGCAGACTTACAAGTATCGAGGAAAGCTCCGGCAGGAGTCTCTTTTTCTTTTACAATGCAGATAACCTTCTCGAAGAAGTGAATGACGACGCGGGGAGAAGCGTGGCATTTAGTTATGATTCCGGTGGAAGGCTTGTTGCCGTGAATCGCTTTAATCTCCAAAAGACCACCTTTAATTATAACAAGTCTTCACGCCTAACCGGCATCGGGTTTCCCGGCGGATTAGCGCTTTCCGTGGTTTATGAAGGAAAAGATCCGGCCCGTGTAAAAAAAATAACATCAAACCAAAATGAATGGTTCCTTTTTGAAATACAGAAGGGTCGAGGAGGCATAAAGGTATCGGATCATTCAGGCAATTCCTTTAATTATAGCTATTATCGGTCAGGTGAGAGCAACATAATAGGCATCTCCAGCGGGTCTGGTTGGTTCACCGGGTACAGGATCGATAAGAATGGTCGTATCGCCGCATGGAAACGGCCTGATGGGAATCTGATAAGATATTGGTATGATTCCCTGGACCGCCTGATCAAGGTCTCTGATTCTTCGGGAAATGCTGTTGCATACAAATACAAAGGCCGTACAAGCCTGTTTTTCGAGAAGATTGACTCAAAGGGCGGGAAAACGGGTTTTGAATATGACAAAAAAAATAATCTTATTTCCATCACGCCACCGGAACAGGAAAAGGTCCGGTTTTTGAGGTTCCCCAACGGTATTATTCGAGAAAAAAGACAGGGGGACATGCTCATATCCTCAACCAGCATTGACGGGTACGGCAATCCCCTGACATTCAAAAGCGGCTCCAGGGGAAAGACCACAATGTCTTATGATCCCGTGGGCAGGATGACCGGGGAGCGATCCGGAGACGGTCCAACCTATACGTACCGTTATAATGATCTTGATCAGATAACCCATATTCTTAGAAACCGTGATTTGCTTGTGGAATATTCATATGATCCCATGGGGAATCTTAAGACCGCAAGGGATGCCAAGGGCAGGATTTCCCGGTATCTGTTCGATGCAGGGGGAAGACTCAAAGAGGCGAAGACACCGGACAACACGACATTTACGATTAAAAGAACCGTAAACGGGTATCAAGTCAAGCGCCTTTTCCCAAACCGCGCCTCAAAAGATTACACATATAATCACGCGGGCATGTTGACCCGTGTGACTGACTCCTTCGGCAAATCCAGACAGTTTAAATGGACCCCGTCGCTTCTGCTTGACAGAATAATTGATGAAAACGGCATGTTTGTTCGGAATAAGTATGACAGCGCCGGAAGGGTGGTTGAAAAAAGATATTCAAGCGGTGAATCCTATCTTTTCCGTTATAAAGGAGATGATCTTGTCTCCATGGAATCGCCTCATTTTTTGCAGGAGTATATATACGACAGGCAGGGCCGCATCACCACCGCGCAAGACAAGGTGCTTGGTCTGACCATGCGCTGCGACTATGACCGGTTGGGGAGATTGAAATCCGTGTCAGTGGGAGGGGCAGGCTCAGTAGAGTACCAGTATGATCAGGCAGGTCGCATAAAAGGCGTCATTGATCCTGATTCAGGCAGGACCGAATACATATATGACGTTTCCGGGAGGATAAAAGAGATCCAATATCCCAATGGTGTGCATCAGAAATTTACCTATGATGAAGATGTCAATGCCGTCAATTCAATCAAGGTGATATCAGGCGGCAGGGTCCTGTTTCATGAAACATATCTTTATGAAAAGGACGGGTTGCTAAGTGAAACCCGCAATAAGGTCGAAAAAACCGTTAAATCTTATATCTATAATGCTGCCGGGGAACTGACAGGCTATGTCAGAAATCCTGCCGGATCACCCCTGGAAAAATGGACTTATTCATATGACGGCAATGGAAATATGGTTGAGGAAATCCTGCCTGAAGGCAAAATCTCATGTGAATACAAGGGAATAGGCCGGATCACGAAACGTGGAAAAGGGAGAATGCGTCATGACCCGGCAGGTAAACTCACAACAGCGGTTTTCGGGAGAGACAAATACAATTTTGAATATGATTTTCACGGAAGGCTTGTAAAGGCCGAGCTGCCCGACGGTTCATTCAAGGAATACCGTTATGATCCCTTAGGCAGGTTGATATATTATAAAAAAGATGGAGATGAGCGGCATATCCTCTGGAACGGCAACAGGCGTCTTTTGGAGCTGGACAAGAGAAAAAGGCTGGTAAAGTTCTATGTCCACGGGCCCGGGCTTGATGACGTTATCAGTATTGAAAGGAATGGAAAATTTTATTTTCACCAGGACCGGCTCGCCTCTGTCAGGCTGGTGACCGACGTCCGGGGCCGGGCCGTTTCCTCCTGCGAATACACGCCCTTCGGCAAACCCCTTTACGAAAAATCAGAGGCCCTGTCCGATGGAGTTATCTTTGCGGGTCGGCCCTATGATTCTGATATAGGATGTTATTATATGCGGGCGCGTTTTTATAGCCCGACACTAAAGAGGTTCCTGACAAGGGATCCCATGGAGGGGCTTTCCACCATGCCGTTGACCTGGCATCCCTATCTCTATGCCATGAATAACCCCGTCAATTTCAATGACCCCGAGGGTGAGATTCTTGCAATCATCGGGGGAGTAATATTTTACACCGGGGCCGCCGCAGTATCTTTTATAGGCGGCTATATGGCCGGATCTGTTATTAACAAGACCTATGAGGAAGGCAGACAGATCGTAAAGGAAGGGCCGACCAAATACCTGAGGGACGCGGCGCGAAACAAGATCGACTCGGCCCAGCAGATGCTGGAAAGGGGCCTGAACTCGGGGATTCACAGCTATGATGCCACCAGGCCGGATGATCAGGAAGGGATAACGCGGCGTCTTGACAACACAAGACAAACCATTGAGGCGGTTGCGCCCCTTAACAGATTTCAGCAGGAAGCTGTGATCCAGAGTAACCCCAACGCGTCCGAGAGGATAAAGGATCACAACGAAAACATGGCCGGATATATCAGTGACGGCATTGTCAAGGTGAAGGACTCCTTTGCGGATGCGGGCACCAAGGCGGTAAGAGAGGGGACAAGGACAGGGAGAGACCTGCAAAGGCTTGAGCAGCTTCCCGGAGATCTGCTCAATGAGAGTACCCAAAACGTGCCCGGCCTTACCACTGTGGTCAGTGTGGCTGCAAATCAGGCCGGCAATCTGATAAATGACGCGCGGAACCTCGCGGCCCAGGACGCGGAGAAAAATTCCAACCAGCCTGAACCGCCAAAGAATAACAGGCCTCCTGCAACGCCCGTGGTTTCACCACCATCCCCGCCGGACAAGGGTGATACGCCTCCTCCGCCTCCGGTGAAAACCGAAGTAACGCCTCCGGTAAAGCCGCCGGTAAAGCCACCGGAGAAACCGCCGGTAAAGCCGCCCGTGAAAAATGAGACTCAACCCGAGCCGGAAAAAACACCGGATAAGACCGACCCTGAACCCCCGGTGGAACCTCCACCGCCTCCCCCGGAACGAGGTGAAAGCAACACAGGGAATCTCGGGGCTGACATATTGATCGATCTTCTGGGTGCCACGAACCATGAAGAAAGACGAAATATGATTGCGCAGCACTTGAACCGGTCCGGGACAAAGGCAACGGACGACCAAATAGATCGCATTACCGACCGGATCGAGCAGACCATGGGATTAAACCAGCCTAAACCTCCTGCGGTAAGCAGCCAGGATCTGATCAATCGCTACGACCAGAGGGACCGGCAGAGAAACCAGGCCGTGACCGATCGGACCAGCCGGGACAGCTATTCTTCCGGTTACGGGAGCGGACAAGGCGACAGGTATGGCCAGGATGATCTCCAGAGGGATCTGCAGAGGGACCAGCAGTGGGCCCAGAACGCCGGGGACCGGCGGCGTCCCGGACACAGGCCGCCGCCCAAAGGGCCTTCGGGAGGCAAAGGCTCATCCGGTTCATCTTCATCAACCGGCCAGGGCCTTTCAAACATTACGGTAAGTTCCCAGACCATTACCGTCACCTTCTGGGACCACGGCCAGGAAGACGGTGATATTATAGACGTTTTATTGAATGGCAAGGTATTAAGAGGAGGGATACTACTCAAAAAGGCCCATCAGTCATTTACTGTGAACCTGACCAAGGGGAAAAATGTATTTGGAGTAAGGGCGGTCAACGAGGGCAAGGTATCGCCCAATACGGCCACTGTGAAGTTTTCTAATGTAACCCAGGGAAAAGATATTCAGGTCTACACGATAAAAAGTGGACAACGAACTGATATGAACATACAATATTAATAATATTAAGCCGTGTTGTTTATTGGATTTATAAAACCTGGTCTTCTGTGACCGTCGAAGATTCCCGCTGATGTTCAGCGGGAGGTCAGAGCTAGATGGCTCTGCCTTGGATTTTTGTGTCTAAAAGTACAATTTCCAAGCACCAAATAACAAACAAATCTCAAATTCCAATATTCAATGACCAAAACCTTTCAGGTCAAGACATTGTTTGGATTTTCGAAATTTGGTCATTGGAATTTGTTTGATATTTGGGATTTGATATTTGGAATTTCAATAAGTCAATGAAACTCCAACATAGCAAATCCCCTGTGGGGATAACCAAGGCCTGGTCCTCTGGGCCAGGATTTTTACTCAACGGCAAAGTTGGGGGTAGGATTATGAAATATCTGAGTTTGAATACTGTCGCATCGTTTCTTATCGGTCTTATCTTTATCTTTCTGCCTGCCCTTTCATCGGCCCGGGACAGCACCGGCGCTTCGGAAGTTTGCCTTAAGGCCAAGAAGGACTTTCTGGCTTCTGAACTGGCCTGGTCATCAATGAACGCTGAGCTTGGCGCAATGAGACAGGAACTTGAGAGATTGAGGGGCCTTAGGTGGGAGGTGAAGATCACCTTAGTTGTGCTTGAAGACGCGGAGCAGATACTTAAGGACAAGGGAAGCCTCAGCAATGCTCAGAGGATGACCCTGAACTCTCGCATACCCGGCCGGAGAGGAGTAATCAACCCGAATGGAACTTTCACAATGCCGGTCATTGATAAGGCGGATCTCAATATCGTCGAGGCCGGAAAGAGACTGACCAGCCTTCTTGACCATACGGAAAAGGATATGGAACGGACGGAAAAGGAACTTGAGGGAAAGGAGAAAAAAAGTCACGAATTGAGCCGTAAAGTGGCAGTCCTCGAGGCCCTTGTTGAGAAGCAATGCAAGGCCGCCGGCGCTCAGACCACCTGGGCACAGGGAATACCGAGAAACGCCGGAAGGGATGTTTATGAGCGCTTTGTCGAAAGAGAGCAAATGAGACAGGAAGAGGTGGATGCCCGGCGCAGGGCCGACCTTGACAGGTTTTATTCCTATTATCCCTATCCCTATCCATCGAGAGACTATTACGGTCCATATTCGTCTTATCCTTATTCCTCCGGCAGGAATTCGGGGGCCATGCTCATAGAACTTACGGGCGTTGATCCGGGTCATTCCTGCAGGCGCTGCTATTTTTTCAGCTCCAACTGGGAAAAAAACCGAATACTTGACGAGCTTCGGCGGGCCGCCCATGAACATGAGCGTATACCATGCGCGGGCAACCTCAGGGATTTTCGAATCCTTGAAATCTTTGGCAGTATCTCTCGCTGCAATGGGAGATTGTATTGATCTGTTTTTTGGATCCAGGTTGAGCGGTTCAACGTTCACGGTTCCCGGTTGAAGAGACGTAACTGCCTGATATCAAAAGTATGAAAAGATTTATGGGATAATTATTTGAAATGGAGGTAGAAATTTATGAGAATTTTCAAGTTAAACGGTTTTTTTAGTTGGCTTTTCCCCTTGTTTTGTCTGATGCTTTTCGGATGCGCTGCGCCAGGACAGCCCACGGCACAGGTCACGCATTCCCAGGGACCTTCTATGGAGCAGGCCCAGGCCGAGAGATATGACGGCCCCAAGGCGAGGATTGCGGTGGGCGACTTCCAGGTAAAGGCGGCCGGCGCAACCGCTCAGATAGGGGATGGTCTGAGAGAGATGCTTGTCACGGCCCTGTTTAACGGCAACCGGTTTATTGTTCTTGAACGCCAGGCCATAAAAGACGTATTGCTGGAACAGGACCTTGGAGCAAGCGGCAGGGTGAAAAGACGCACCGCCGCTCCCATTGGTCAGATTGAGGGGGCGGAACTTCTTGTTTATGGAGTCGTCTCCGAATTTCAGATGGGTTCGTCCGGCGGCGGGCTTAGCATAGGTCTGCCCAATCTTCCCTTACGGGTCGGCGGCGGTCTTTCCAATGCCCACATGGCCATAGACATGCGCGTCGTGGATACGGCCACGGGAAGGATCCTGTTTGCCAACAGGGTGCAGGGCAAGGCAACCGATTATAACGCCCGTATCGGAACCCGTTTCGGCGGCGGCAGAACCACCATGCCCATCTCCTTAGGGGGCTACAGTAACACGCCCATGGAAAAGGCGATACGTGTCTGCATAGATACGGCGGTAGCAGAGCTGGGCCGAAAGACACCCGCCCGGTACTTCCACTACAGATAGCCGCTTTCATATCAATTTCGTATAAGCATGGCCGGGTCAGGGGCATTCCCCCTGATCCGGCTTTTTTGCTCTTCCTGCTATTTTTTCCGTCCAAAATCTCCCTCAATTTGTGTGATAAGAACTTGCTTTTTCGTGGACGAAATATATGATATGGAGTCTCGGCGGATGGCAGGCTGTTAAGGATGTTCGTTAATTGGAGGGAACCCCGCGTGTTGTAGCGAAGCGTAGATTTATCCGCCTTTGGAGGGTCCCGCTATCGGGGCCCAATTAAATGATTTGGTTTTGATATTTAATCGGGGTTCACCCCGTGAAAGTCCGAAGGACAGCGGAGCACATTTAACCGGGGTCAACAACGTCCCGTATTTATCCATGAACATTTTGAATAAAAGATGGAGGTGTATCGATGTCAAAACAAACGGAACAGGGAAAGGTGCTCGTTCTACTGGGCAGTCCACGAAAAGATGGAAATAGCGCCGCATTGGCTGATATGATCGCCAGGGGTGCGGAGTCTGCCGGGGCCCAGGTGGAAAGAGTCTTTCTTCACGGCTTGAAGATCGCGCCCTGCCAATCGTGCTATGCTTGTCAGAAGCCGGACAGCAAGGGCTGCGCCATTGATGACGACATGCAGGACATCTTTCAAAAGCTCATAGAACATGATTCATGGGTTATCGCCAGTCCCGTGTATTGGTTTAATATGTCAGCACAGACAAAGCTGTTCATGGACCGTTGCTTTGCACTCCCTGCCTACAAAAAGGCCGCCTTTTCAGGAAAAAGGATTGCCATAGCCATGAGTTACGGCGACACAGACCCTTTTACCTCCGGCTGCATAAATGCCCTTCGCTGCTTTCAGGATGCCTTTAGATATGTGGGGGCGAAGATTGTGGGTATGGTTTACGGCAGCGCAATGGAGGCAGGTGAGATCAAGTCAAACACAACCCTCTTAAAAACTGCCGAGGAATTGGGGAAGGAGTTGGCGCGATGATGAACATGGGAAGGTCCCACTCCGTCATTCCGGGCCGTCCCCCGCAATGCTCTGGAGGGTGGACGAAAGCCGGAATCCAGTCAGAACGATCTGGGTAATGGCTATTTTAGTTCATGGCCATCCGGCGACAACCGGGCGTGTCCATGTCCGCTATTTCAAATAAATTGAGGAGGTAGAAAACATGAGTGAACTTAGCACATTGGATAGAGCTTTCCGGATTATAATGAAGCGCATGGTAGAGACAGGGCAGGCGCCTTACTATACGGAGCTTGCAGCCGATTTGGGCATTTCCCCGGAGGAAGGGCGAAAGGTCCTTCATAAACTTTTCTCGGCTGGAGTTCCCGGCTGGTTATATCCCAATACGGACTATATTGTCTCCTTTGCCCCTTTTAACAACCTCCCGACACAATATAGAATCACTATTGAAGGGCAGCAGAAATGGTTCGCCCAATGAGGGTTCGAAGCGCTGGCGGCCAGTTGGCTGTTCCCCGGAAAAGTTGTGCGTATAGATGCGCCCTGTCTTGATTGTGGGGAGACTATCAGAGTCGAGATGAAAGATGGTGATGTTGAGAAGACCGATCCCGAAGGCCTGGTAGCCTATACTCCAGTCCCGTTTAGAGATTGGCTCAAAGATATCGCCTATGCCTGAAGCACCATGCTTCTCTTCCGGTCGGAAGAGCATGTGCGTAACTGGAGCGGATATAAACCGGATACTGAGGAAGGTATAATTCGGTTACCGGACATGGTCAAAATTTTCTCGGGCAGGTTTTTTACAAGACGATTGGAGCCTGATTATCTTTCTCATATGTCGGAGTATATGATTGAAATGGTGAAGGCATTTCAAAAAATGGGCGCATTCTGGCAGATTCCACGCAAAAAGTAATAAGGGGTCTTCGTTCTTCACA
>JAFDDR010000096.1 GCA_019310785.1 Deltaproteobacteria bacterium | reverse complement strand
GGGGCGTAAAATGGATTGAGGGCCGCCGCCTTTTTGTAATATTGCAGTGCCTTGCCGTAGTCCTTTAGTTCGCGGTATATCCTGCCCAGGTTGTAATTGGTTATGAACTTCTCATCCCTGCGGTTATAGGCAGGCATTTTCAGGGCCTTTTCAAGCTGAAAAACGGCCTTTTCCATATTCCCCTTTTGAAAATAGTGCCTTCCCAGGTTGTTGTGGGTCCTGACAAGATTTGGAGATTTCTCCACGGCGTCTATCCATAGGCTCTCCGGGTTTTTCCAGGTCATGTTCCTGATAAAGGTGGAATGTCCCAGACCGATCAGGACGAGTACCAGGAAGCCGGACAAGACATATTGCATGGACCCTTTGATTGTGTAATAATCGAAAAGACGGCACCAACCCACGGCTATAGGAACGAAAAAAAGCATGGAGGGGATGTAGTTCCGGTGCTCAAAGACCAGCTCAAGGGGAAAGACCGTGGACTCTATGAGGTGATTAAGGAAGAAAAAGAAGATGCAGAAGGACATAAGTGGCCGTTTCCTTGACAACCACGTGACCAAAATCAATGCCCCGAGGATTAGTACTATAGAGACTGCCGTGGAGAGAGGTTCGGTGAGGGAATTTGAGACCTGCACTGCGTGGGCCAAATTCAGCCTGGTTGAAACGGGGTATAGCAGCAAAGATATGTAAAAGATGATGATGCGGGGTTCGGTCAGAAGCCTTTGGGCAGGCGTGAAGGGTCGATCAGCATAGCCGTCCAGGAAAGAGAAGATATTCCCGCCGTGAGAATAGATCATCGCAAACCCTAATACCAGAATCCCTAACATAACGAGAAACAGGGTCCTGATGTTTTTCTTGATATGTCTCATCCCAGTCTCTTGCAGAAGGAGTATCTCATAGAGGAAAAGACAGAGCGGAAGCATGACGGCGTTTTCCTTGGATCCCACTGCCATGGCGAAGGCCAGGAAACAGAGAACAAAGAATGCCTTGCTATGAAGGCCTTTTTTAGCTGTCCTGGCCTTCAGATAGAAGTACATGGCCATGATGTAGAACATGCCGGCCATGCTTGCCATCCTCTGGACGATGTAGGTGACCGCCTGGGTCTGTATGGGATTGACCGCCCACAGGACGGTTGATATTAAGGCAATGGAGTAGGAATGGCGTGAATACCTGCCCTTGAGCCGGGGAAGATTGAGTGTGTGAAGGATGAAGAGAAAGAGGAACAGCGAAGAAAGGAAGTGGACGCAGATATTCACTATGTGGTATCCAAATACATCAAGACCATCGGCATAGTAATTCAGGGCGAAGCTGAGGCAGGCTGCCGGCCTGTGAAGTTCACCGGGACTGGAAGGATTGGAATAAAGGGCAGAAATAAATCCGTCCCATGTGATTCTGCCCATGTGCAGATTGGTGTTTTCCGTGATATTGGGTTCATCGTCGAATTGCCATGTGCAGTCCAGGGAATTGCTGTAGATGGAGATTACAAGGATTGCCAGGGCCAGAACGGCAAAAACGACCTTTCGGCAGTATGACAGGGGAAAGTGTTCATGATCGTCAAGTGATAATCTGATCCATTGCATTTGTTTACCTCGCCGCGGCGGATTGTAAGACGGTAATTCTTGCATCATTGCACTAAATATAGCTGTTTGCAAGGGCCAGGGTGAACCATTTTGGCATTATATGCCGTGGATTTATTCAATTGTATTTTTAAACGTCATTCAGGGGAGAGTGGGTGAAAGCAACGAGATACGATTTGAAAGCCATATCCCATGGTCGTAGCATGATTGCAGTCCTTTTGATTGGGATCTGTGTGCTTTTGATTGCATCCATAGTCATCCTTTCCTGCGTCCCTCCTGTGAGCAAAGATGCCCTTGTTCATCATTTGGCAGTCCCAAAGCTGTATCTTGAGCATGGAGGCATGTATGAAATTCCGTTTATGCCATTTTCGTACTACCCTATGAACCTGGACCTTTTGTATTTAATTCCTCTCTATTTCGGTAACGACATCATCCCAAAGTTTATACATTTCTGTTTTGCATTGTTCACGGCATGGCTAATTTTCGAGTACTTAAAGCGCCGCATAAACACCCTGTATGGGCTGACAGGGGTGCTTTTTTTTCTGTCCGTCCCTATCATAGTCAAGCTTTCCATCACCGTTTATGTTGACCTGGGCCTCATATCCTTTTCCACTGCCTCCCTCCTTTTACTATTAAGATGGATGGAAAATGGTTTTCGTATGAGAACCCTCGCTTTTTCAGCGATTTTCTGCGGCCTGGCAATGGGAACAAAATACAATGGTCTGGTTACCTTTTTCTTGCTAATTTTTTTTGTGCCCTTTATGTATTCAAGATACAACCAGGGGAAAAGCCACGGTTTTTTCAGGTCTGCAGGACAGGGTTTAGTTTTCTTCTTCATTGCACTTCTAATTTTTTCTCCCTGGATGGTGAGAAACTACCAATGGAAAAAAAATTTTATCTACCCGCTTTATAATAATTGGTTTAACCCCTCGAGTGTTTCGTCTGTAGATAACGTCTCACGAGATGCGGCTATAAAAAAAAGTCATGGTCTTTTTACTTATAGGAACTTGGTTTATCATGAGAAATGGTGGGAGGCCGCTCTCTTACCGGTCCGTATATTTTTTCAGGGCAAGGATGGAAATCCTCAATATTTTGATGGAAAATTAAATCCTTTCCTTTTTTTCCTACCAATTTTGGCCTTTTACAAAAAAAGGGAGGGTCCCAAGGATGTCAGGAATGAAAGAAGGATACTCCTGGCCTTTTCGGTCTTGTTTTTCGGTTTCGCCTTTTTCAGCAGTGATTTGAGGATCCGGTATATTTCACCGATTATTCCTCCTTTGGTGATCCTGTCTGTCTTCGGGATCAGGCAGATGTTCCAGAAGGCAGGGGATGTCCGTTCTTTGAATTGGAGGAGGGCCGGCACGGCCGTTGTTTTTGGAATTGTGGCTGTTGCCCTTGGAATCAATGGCCTGTATATTTACAGGCAATTCAAGGAGGTTGACCCATTTGGGTTCTTGAGCGGAAGTGTAAGTCGTGATGAATATATATCAAAATATCGCCGTGAATATCCTGCGATGCAATATGTAAACAGGAATCTTCCTGCTGATGCCTTGATCTTATTTGTCTTTTTGGGCAAGAGAGGCTACTATTGTAACAAAGATTACGAATTAGACAATGGTTGGATTTACAAAATTATTAAGAATTCGAATTCGCCTGAGCATGTTTTGATTGAGCTAAAAACCCGGGGTATAACTCATCTATTTGTCAATTATAATATTTTTAACAAATGGAAAAAGGAGGTTTTTAATGATAAAGAGCTATACCTGTTGGATCAATTTATGATAAAATACTCCAAAATGCTGTTTATCAAGCGGGGATTTGGGGTTTCCCGGTTGGATTCTGCTTCCCCATAATTCCCAATATGTATATACACATATACGCTTGACATATGGACTAATTTAATTATTTTGAGCTATGATATTAGATAGACGGGAGAACAAATCATGGAAGAAGCCAACTTCCTTAAAATAAGAAATAATCTCGGTGAAATACTGGACCGGCTGAACGACAAAGGCGAGCCCATCTATATCAGCAAGGGAAGAAAAATCAGGGCCGTACTAATTACTCCCGAACAATTTAAAAGGCGCTTCCTGGACTGGCAGACCAGGGAAGAGAAAATGCGGTTTTTAGACGGTGTTAAGCGTTTAAAAAAGGGAACCTTGAATAGCCTGACTGTGTTGCGACAGGTAAGAGGATATAGATTTATAGATAATGTTTTTAGGTACACAGATTTACTCGGATAGTCGCAGATAAAAAGATCCTTAAAATCAGCGTCCATCTGTGTCCAAAATCTTTTTCTTGAATCATAAAGTCAATATGTCCGATGGGAATCAGAGATGAAACGAAGAAAAAAAATGAACCAGATAGCCGAGAGGTTTGAATTATCTATCATCTATGCCTTCGGCAGTAACGCTGGTGCACTTTTAGAATGGATTGAACATGAAAGGTTTGAATTATCAATATCCTCCTCATCTGATGTGGATATAGGCGTAAAGCCCTATCCAGGGGAAAAGCTTTCTGTCCAGGAAAAAGTCTATCTTACTATGGCACTGGAGGATCTCTTTGCCGTGCGGAATATAGATCTTGTAGTTATCCCGGAGGTGGATCCTTTCCTGGCGGCGAATATTGTCCGGGGTGAGAGAATATATTGCAGGAATGAATATGAAGCGGATGAATACGACCTCTACGTCTTGAGAAGGGCTGGAGATCTTGCGCCGTTAGAAAAAGAAAGGATGGCCTTAGTTTTGGGAGATGATTCATGAGCCCCTCAAAGATCACAAAAAGAGTTGTTGTTGATCGTCTGGATTGGATAGAAAAGATGATTGAGGAGATTAAATTATTGCCCCTGAATGATTATGAAACCTTTATTCGTGATAAACGAAACATTTGGGCAGCAGAATCCTGTTTGAGGCGAGGGCTTGAGGCGCTAATGGATCTGGGCAGACACGTCCTTGCAAAAGGATTTGGGCGTGGTGTAACTGAATACAAAGAGATTGCGACAACTTTACAAGAATATGGAGTTCTAAAAGATAAAGAAAGTGCGACCCTTAAGGTCCTTGCAGGGTTCAGGAATAGGATGGTCCATTTCTATCATGAGGTATCTGACAGGGAACTATTCGAGATTTGTTCGTCTCAGCTTTCAGATATTACTGATGTTTCCAGGGCTATCAAAAAATGGATCAATGGGCACCAGGAACTGATTGACGACTCACTTTAGACTGGTGCATAACTTTGACGGACTCCTAAAAAGCTAATTTATGCCGCGCGCGGCATCCTATGAGAAACGAACTTGATCAAGAGCAACAATACTTAATAAAGTTTGTAATTTCAGGTAGTTGTTCAATAGTAGCAAAGCATCAATAAAATTGAGTTCGTTGGAAGTCTCTTCCACTTGTCATTTCGACCTGCCCGCCAGACGGCAGGCGGGGCGAAGCGAGAAAACTTTAACGTGTAACCAATTGAAAATATATGATTTTTCTTTGCGATCAAAATGTACAACATTTCCCCGGAAGATGCCTATGAAAAACTTAACTTTTATGGAGTGACGTGTAAAGGAGTTGTTAGACGAAATGACTAAGACCACAGTATCAATAATTATCCCTGCATACAATGAAGCTCAGACGATTGGCGATGTTGTAGGAAAGATCAGAAGCCTTTATCCTGATTCCGAGATAATCGTTATTAATGACGGTTCAACGGATGATACGGGTAAGGTTGCTAAGGAAGCAGGCGCTATTGTATATAGCCACCCATACAATATCGGCAATGGCGCCGCCATAAAAAGCGGCATAAGAATAGCATCTGGTGAGATCCTGGTATTTATGGATGGTGATGGTCAGCATGATCCAGAGGATATTCAAAAACTGATTGAACATTTCTCAGGCTATGACATGGTGGTAGGTGCCCGAAAAGCAGGACACCAGTCTTCATGGGGTCGTGCTTTGGGCAACAGGATATATAACTGGTTGGCCTCGTACGTTGCAAAATTCACTATTCAGGACCTTACATCTGGATTTCGGGCGATAAAAGCAGAGATCGCTCATAACCTGCTTTATCTTTTGCCCAATACATACTCTTACCCAACTACGTTAACTCTGGGTGTATTAAGAAGTGGAAGGAAGCTAAGATATATCCCTATCAATATTCACAAACGGAAGAAAGGTAAAAGTAAAATCAAATTATTCAAAGATGGGTTGCGTTTTTTTATGATTATTACCAAGATATGCGCCCTTTATTCTCCGTTGAGGATATTTCTTCCTGTAAGCTTTTTTATGTTTATTTTAGGATCATCCTATTATCTTTATACTTATTGTTTCTGGGGTCGTTTCACCAATATGAGCGCTCTTCTGTTTACAACATCTATTCTGGTATTTATGATGGGACTTATTTCTGAACAAATCTGCCAGATGAGATTTGAAAGAAGTGAAGGCAAGAGGTTGTTTTAGATATCTTTTTATGACCTTTTTCCTTCCTGTCCAGGGAAGGCTCTGACTTCGTTTGTCACTCTATGTAAAGTGGCACCCTGACCAATCACGATACATTTGATCTCATGGTAAAAATTTATCAAACTCAGATATGTTTGTAGTGTGGAAGAGAAGTAAGGCCTTGCTTAACCAGGAAATCATAATTGATCTGAAAAAAACCGTTCAGCGCTTTTTGAAATATCGAGAAGGTCCAGCAGGTTGCTTTGCCCTGTTGGAATTTTCTTTTTTTTAAGAACATTAGACGCAATGGCTTCGGCCAGTTTTTCGGGACAATTAGAAGGTACAACCGTACCCGCCTTATATCTTTTTAGGAAGTATCCCATATCTCCCGTATCGGTCGCTATGATAGGCGTTCCGGTTTGCAAGGCATCAGAAATGACAAGGGATATTGTATCTTTTCGAGAAGGGATAATCACTGCATCGCATGCTTTCAAATAAGCAGTCGCTAATTCTTCATCAATGTAACCATGCAGGGTGACGACATCGGAAAGATATTGTGACAGTATGAATTCCTGTAGAACTGGTCGAAGCGTTCCACCGCCGAAAAAATGGAAGTGTACTTTTTCTCGGATTAAGGGGTTTAGTCTTGCAATGGCTTTCAGCAATATATCCGGCCCTTTGTTAGGATGGTATCGACCGATAAACAAATAATTTTTCTTGCCGTGCCGTATATCGGCCTTTACAGATACATGACTCGGCAGGCGGCGTGATGAGGCCAAATAATAACATTTTTTTCCGCAAAGCGAACGGACTTCCTGCTTCAACTTATGTCCGTCCGCATAGATACTCTGAGCTTGTCTGAGAATCAAACGGAGCAACCATTTTGTAATGGGATTTCTTTTATAGTCCCAGATATCAGCTCCAAGGCACCAGACCGTATAAGGGATACTATAGATCCATTTAAGAAGGAGAGCCCATAAGCCTGAAGGAATTGTCCAAAGTGCGAGAGTATGGTGAACCTTGTGCCTTGTTGCGATTCTTAGCGAAGCAAAAAGCCCCCGAATAATTACCGAGGACATTAAAATAAAATCTCCGGGAAACCGGAGTGTTGAAAGGGCTTTATCTCTGCCCGACCATTGAAACCGGATCACTTGAAAATTGGATTCATGAAGTATTTCCGGGCCTCTACCAGTATGCTGAGTAAGGACAACTAACTCGGTCTTTTTCGCCAATTCATGGGCGAAGTCTTTAACAAACATACCGGCTGAAGCTCGGGTGTCTTTTGTGAAGGCTGGATATGAACTTGTTATTAAGAGTATCCGTTTTTTATTTTGCATAATATCTTAGATATTGGATAGCTGCTGCTCAGTGGAGAATTAGAAAGAATTGCAGAGGTAATGCCGTGATCTTGATTTAAAAAGCGCCTTGCTTATTATATGGGCGATGTGTTTTATAATTACAACAAACCTCTGCAAACAAATAAAAGAGTGATTAGCATATACAATTTTACAATGCAAGCGCGATATTGATTGGCCAGTGCCTTTCTATTATCCATGGCAGCACGAGTTGGCTGATTTGTATTTGAAAACGCCACTCACATAGGGCTTTTAATATCTTTTGCAAAATAAAATCCACTGGTTGATAGGTGATTTCGAGGTGAAGGTGTATCTGGGCAAACTAAATTTAAAGAAAAAATGTTGATTGTTTAAATTCAAGAAATTATAAAAGCTTTTAGGATATCTTTTGTCATTAAAGGAAAAAATAAAATGAAAATTACTTTAGTTCAACCCTATTACTTCAATATCTGGGAGGCATTGGGCTTGGCCTATATCGGAGCTTATGCAAAGAAGAAGTTCCCAGGAAAACTGAGGATGAGTTTTTTTCAAGGCTACTTTGATAGCGATAGTACTATCATAGAGGATGGAAAGACTTCTGATATTGTGGCTTTTTCTTGTACTTCGCCGGTTTTTAGGCCTGCCGTAAAACTCGCTAAAGCTATAAAGGCGATCAACCCTGAGGTGAGAACCGTTTTTGGCGGGTTTCACCCGACGGCAGTGCCAAATGACTGTCTGGAGGAAGAGGCTGTTGATCAGGTGATCGTCAGGGAAGGGGAAGAAGCTTTTCTTAAGATACTTGCCGGTGATACCTCGCCCATTATCTATGGAGACAGATTCGTTGAGTTTAACAATATTTTTCCTGATAGAGACTTGATCAAGAACTACAGAACGGTAGATTTATGCCAAGAGCAAATAGGCAGGCGGATTACAAGTATACAAAGCGTTAGGGTCTGTCCGTTCCGTTGCGCATTTTGCGCTGAGAGGAAGGTTACAGGTGTTTTCGATCCAAAGACCAACCCTATTCGTGTACGAGACCCAAAGCACCTCCTTGAGGAGATAAAGTGGACTGCTCGTGAATATTCGTTGGATTCTTTCAAGTTTGCAGATGCCACCTGGAATACTTCTGCCGAAAAGGTTATTGAATTTTGTGAAGAGAAAATCCGACAGGGATTTGGCCTGGCATGGGAAGCTAATGTACATGCCGCTTTTGCAAACAAGGAAATGCTTAAGGCCATGAAGGCGGCTGGGTGCAATCAGATCAATGTGGGCTGTGAAAGCGGTAGTCAGAAGATCCTAAATGAGATGAGGAAAGGCGTGGTTGTCGAAAAAATCAGAAAAGTGTTTCAATGGGGTAAGGAGATAGGAATTGAAAGAAGAGGCTTTTTTCTCTTAGGAATGCCCAATGAAACAGTTGAGGACATCAGATTGACAGAAAAACTGGTAGATGAAATTCAGCCTGATATCTTCGGCATTACCATCCTGTGTCCATATCCTGGTTGTGACTTTTATGAACCTGTGACGATGAAGGGTTATGATTGGACCTTTGCTGATGAATATTCAAACCCTTACTGGAATACAAAGCATTTTACAAATGTCGAACTAAAGAAATGGCAAAAGCATTTAACGGATAAGTTTTCGTCCAGCTTATCTTGGCATAACAGATTGATAAAGGAAGATAGTTGTCAATAATTCCATTTGGCCACGACAGAACTTCAGCAAGAAAGGAAATCTGCTTATTGTGAATTTTAACCTGTTCACACAAAAAAATAGTCAGGCAAGCTAAAACGAGGCATTTTCATTTGGATGCTACGATATGATGCGTTTTGAAAAATTAGGGATGTGATGATGAATTCTAAAGAGTTGGATTTTTTGATCTCGGCCCTTACAAAACATAATCCATTCATGAAGACTAAGAGCTTCATGGACTGGTTTTTCTCACGCCAGCAGGCCCATAAGTTCCACATTGAGCAGATACCATTTGAAAAGTTGGAAGATTGGTCTTTTGAGCCATCAACTGGGAATCTCACTCACGCAAGCGGAAAGTTCTTTTTCATTGAGGGGATCTGGGTTGAGACTAATGTGGGGAGAATATCCCAATGGTCGCAGCCCATTATGAACCAGCCGGAAATAGGCATACTGGGAATACTCGCCAAGAAGTTTGATGGTATTCTTTATTTCCTCATGCAGGCAAAAATGGAGCCGGGCAACATCAATTTAGTGCAGCTTGCACCAACAGTGCAGGCCACGCGTAGCAATTATACACGCGTCCATAAGGGAGGAACACCGCCATACCTAAATTACTTTTTGGACAAATCCAAATCAACCATACTTGTTGATTCACTTCAATCGGAGCAGGGAGCCCGTTTCCTGCGAAAACGGAATCGGAACATTATCATAGAAACTTCCAAGGAGGTGCCGGTCTTAGACGACTATTGCTGGCTCACATTAGGCCAGATCCACAAGTTGATCCAATACGATAACATTATTAATATGGATGCCAGGACTGTTTTGTCCTGTATTCCATTCGCGGCACCCGAACTTCAGAACATGGGAGTGTCGGAATTACTCCCTACCGTCAAGAAGCTGGGTACTGTGGATATGAGTTATGTTCGATGTGATTTTGATGAATTCCAAACAAAACTATTTACCTCTGCCACAGCCACGAATGAGGGCATATATGATTCGGATACAATTATTAGCTGGCTTACGGAACTCAAAGTCTATTATGAATTAAATACGGAGCGTATACCCCTCAAGTTCGTGAAAAACTGGCACAAAACCGATTACCAGATTCTCCACGATGAGGGTAAATACTTTGCGGTCATCGCTGTGGCGGTTCAGGCTGATAATCGAGAAGTGGCAAGCTGGACGCAACCATTGATGAAGCCTCAGGAGTCCGGGATTGTAGCCTATTTAGTGCGGAATATTAATGGCGTTTTGCATTTTCTTGTACAGGCAAAAGTCGAAGCAGGCAATTTCGACGTGGTCGAAATGGCACCGACGGTTCAGTGTGTTACGGGGAACTATAAAGACGAAAAGCCCGAAAACCTTCCCCCATTCCTGGAATACGTTTCGAATGTGCCACCTGAGCAAGTTCGCTTTTCAACCTTTCAGTCAGAGGAAGGGGGGCGGTTCTTTCAGGAAGAGAACAAGAATATGCTGATTGAACTGGGGGATGACTTCCCTGTAAAAGTTCCTGATAACTACATCTGGATGACAATGGGCCAAATCAAGAATTTCATTAGATACAATAATTTTTTCAATGTTGAAGGCCGCTGTTTGTTGTCCTGTTTTGGCTTTATGTAGGCCATACTATTACGGAGGATTGAGTGAGGATGAGCAAATTGCGAATTGGTGTAATGGGTTGCGCCGATATCGCTTGGCGCGCAATGATTCCCGCAATGATGGAATGCGAAGATGTTTTTCTGGTCGCAATAGCCAGTCGTACGGAAGAAAAGGCGCGGAAATTTGCCGACCGCTTCAAATGCAATGCTTTTGTAAGTTATGAAAAACTTCTGGATCGCGATGATATCGATGCAGTTTACATGCCTCTGCCTACAGGTCTGCATGAAGAATGGGTGCTCAAGACGCTGGAGGCCGGAAAGCATATTCTCGTCGAGAAGTCTTTTGCCGAAAATAT
>JAFDDR010000301.1 GCA_019310785.1 Deltaproteobacteria bacterium | reverse complement strand
TGCCGCAGCACCCCTCTTTTATTAATCTCTGGAAGATCTGCTCCAGAGGAGGATCCCCCGGAAACGATTGCAAACATGGCAATTGTACACGCCCAGACAAACACCACCTTGACTACTCGATCTACGATTCCCATATGTTTTTCCATTTCTCCATGACCTCCTTATTTATTATATTTTTCAACCATTTTCCCTAAAACTGCCGCCACCTCGGCCAAGTTGCTGTCCGCATAGGTCAAAAATCGTGGGTACGCATAGGTCAAAAATCGTGGGTACAGGGCATACCCCATGGCAGTGGTATCCTCTTCCCTGTCATAAAGAATGAGAATAATGGGTATATCTAAAAGCAGATGGCGTATGGAGACTATCTTAAGAAGATCTTCCTTGTTACCGGCCAGCAGGACTGCGACAGTAGCCCGGTCAGAGACGGGCTGGGAGAGCCTGCGGGAAAGGTCGTCGATATTCCGGAAGACCCTTGTCCTGGCCGACAAAGAGACAATATCTGCCAGGCTGTAAAGCTTTTCATTGACCTCATTCTTGGATCCTGTGTAAAAAAGCACATTCAACTCACCCATTTTAAAAGTTCCTCCTTATGGAGAATCGGTCTCCTGGGATTAAAGGCCGTCCCCCTGGAAAATGCCTTTAACCCTTCTGAATGCCGTGGAACATTTTTTATTCCTTTTCGATTATATGGCATCAAGTACTTCCAGGACTTGCGGCTTATTAACGTGACCAATATCAATTAATATTTCACCTATAAGCCTGTGTCTTCCTTCTTCCGCTTTTTTAGGACCATTTTAATCTCCTGTTATATCGCTAAAATCTATGCACAAATTGTGAAGAGGTGAACTCTGCTTTTTCGAGATAGAACCCCAATTGAGCAAAGGGCAACCTTACGCCTGAATCACCGCTTTGACTGCTTCCTCAATTTGATTGGGCGACATAATGTCCTGATCCAATAATATCTCTCCTATTTGCCGGTGGGTTCCATACTTGATATCCTCTTGCGCCTGAACCGTGAGTGCGTTGATGAGTTCATCCGGGGCGATAAACCCCTTCCCTATCGCAATTATTCCAAAACGTTTCTCGTAATATTCTATCGTTCTCGGTTCCGGTAACATGACTAATCCCTCCCTTTTCACTGTTCTCGCCCGCCGTTGCCTCACGGCCTCCCCGGAAGGCACCTGAATATTGTCCGTTCATAAACCCGGCTCAGGAACATAGCCGGGGCACTTGTCATGCCGAGATCTCTCAGTCGGCAATAGATATGAAGCGGGTTCAGGCAGTGTTGTAATTTTAGGCTCATAATAAAAGTTCCTTTGTCCTTGCCCTAATAGTAATCAAGAAGCGTACCAAAGCAGGTTGTTAAGGGATTTTATTATTGAAGTCAGGGAGTTATAAAAGGATGGGGGTGCGTCAGGCTCTCACCAATCTGTCCTGTAAGACAGGAATTTTCCTGTGAAACAGGAATTATCCCTGCCTTGCGGGAAAATTGGAATGTGAGATTTGAAACTTGAAACTTGAAACTGGCCTCCGGCCCGGAGGCCAATTTCTTCAACCTCGCCCTATCTTGTATTTTTTCAGGAGATGGTACAGGCGGGATTGGGAGAGTCCGGATACACGGCAGGCGTCCTTGATATCCCTTTTTGTGTGCGACATAAGGTCGTACAGATATTGCTTTTCCGCCTGGGACACAGCCGCATCCCGCACATCCTGGAGTCTGGGAAGCATGTCGGCCGGATGCGTGTCTTCCTCTGACTTCTCTTTGCCGGTTGCGTGTCTTCCTCTGACTTCTCTTTGCCGGTTTCGTTCTTGCTGACCGAAACGCGGGCCTCATGGACGCGAAGTTTTGTTGGCAGGTGCCTTGGAAACAGGGTCGGTTCAAACCTGGCCACGGTAAGCGCTCGATCCATGGTATGGATCAGCTCCCGGACATTTCCGGGCCAGTCATAGGCATTCAATGTTTCAAAAAAATCAGGAGAAAAGCCCTTTGTCTCCATCCCGTAGCGCTCGCAGAGTTGAAAAGCCCTTTGTCTCCATCCCGTAGCGCTCGCAGAGTTTGACTACGTAATGAATGGCCAGGTCCTTGATGTCCCGGGGCCGGTTCCTCAGGGGAGGCAACTCAATTATCACAGACTGGAGCCGAAAGAACAGGTCCTTGCGAAACTGCCCGGATTCAACCATCCTTTCCAGGTCTCGATTGGTTGCTGACACTAACCTGAAATCGCTCTCAATCTCCTTATTGCTTCCCAAGGGCCTGAACCGGTTTTCCTGGAGCACGCGTAGAAAATCCTTTTGCACGATCAAGGGAAGTTCTCCCACCTCATCTAAAAAAAGCGTGCCCCCGTCCGCCTCCTTGATCAAACCCACCCGCGCTTTTTCAGCGCCTGTAAAGGCCCCCTTTTCATGCCCGAACAGCATACTTTCAACAAGGGTCTCAGGCAGTGCAGTGCAATCTACAACCACAAAATTCTTCCCGGCCCGGGAACTGTTCTTGTGGATAGCCTTTGCAAAATTTTCTTTGCCGGTGCCTGTTTCACCCGTTATGAGGACATTTACACGGCTGTTGGCAATCTGTGCTACAAGGTCAAGACATGCTTCCAATTGAGGGCTGGTTCCTACAATCCCTTCCCTTTTCAGTAAGTTTTTCCTTGCGGTATTGGAGTACACGAACCAATTGCAGTTCTATATTTCCTATTGAAAACGGCTTTTCAATATAGGCCCAGGCACCGCTTTTAATCGCAAGCTCTGCTCCATCGGGATCCCCTTCACCGGTGATGATAATGATTTCCGGCGAAGAGAGGACTTTCCGGATTTGTGGAATGGCTTCTAAACCGTTTCCATCAGGCAGGTTTACATCGAGAAACACCACATCGAATTCCCCTGATGATACCTCTTTGAGGCCATCTTCAAGGGTCAGCGCATATGTGTCCTCGTGCCCCATGCGCCGGACATACCGGGACAGCGTGTTACATAACATCTTGTCGTCATCGATGATCAGGATTTTTGACATTCGCGTTGCTCGTTACTGGTTACTGGATTCTGGTGGTAGCCAACATCCATTTCCAGGCGGGTGTAGCCTTGACTGAAACCCCCTGCGAATAAAATTCTTTTTCCTGGTTGTGTGTAATTATCAAATTCTCTTTGATACCGAAATACTTAGCCGTCGTTACGATGGATTCCAGTTCTCGATTCAGGGTTTCCTGGTTGCTGATGTCCATACAGACCTGAACCGCCATCACAGGCTTTCCATCTCTGTCCGCAACGACAAAGTCCACTTCTTTTCTTTTCTTTCTTGTCAGGTAGTAATGTACCCTGTTCCAATTTCGATAAAGATGAAGGAAGACCATATTTTCCAGTGCACTCGAATAGGAACCGTCCCAAACGAAACTATTCCTGTTGGCCAGCCCCCAATCAACACAATATATCTTCTTGTAATTCCTCTGTTGCTCTTTAAGGGAATTGGAATAAATGGGGACCATGAACAGAAGCCACGAATCTTCAGCCCAACGAAAATATTCCCTGACAGCATCCCTGCTTGTGCTGAATCCTCCCCCCTTTAAATATCTAAAGGCGCTTTGAAGGGTATGCGCTTTACCTATATTAGAAAGCAAATAATTGTACAAATGGATGCACTGTTGAGGTTTGCTCATATTATATCGCTGTATTATGTCTCTAAGAATCATTGTGTCAAAATACTCTCTCAGCAATGCTTCCTTGGTATATTCCTCAGCATTGGCAACCGCAGGATAGCCACCCCACTTCAGATATTCTTCAAACAGCCTCCTTATTTCCGCCTGTCCTTTTGTGGATCCAGGTCTGTACCCGAAATTTTTGAATTCCAGGAACTCGCTGAAGTCAAGGGGATATACAGTCGATGAAATTGCCTTGCCCCGTAGTTCGGTTGCAAGGTCGTCTCTTAACAATTTTGAAGAAGAGCCTGTCACAATAACCTTCCAGTTCGGGTTTCCGGATAAATCAATAACATATTCTTCCCATCCATGGATCTTGTGAATTTCATCCAGGATAAAGACCAGGGGTGTTTTCAAATCGAATTCCGGATTGAGTTTCAAGAAAATTTGCTGTATCAGATTGAGTTCCTGAGCTTTCATGTTAGACATGGCAGGATTATCAAAATCCATCATACACACTTGTTCAACAGAGCTAATGATTCCATGGGCAGCCATTTCGTCAGCCGCCTGCATTGCTCGAAAGCTTTTGCCTGCCCTTCGAGCGCCAATAATGGTGGAAACCATATTTTCAACAGATTGAAGTTTTACTTTTCTCGGGATATACTTCGGTATTCCAAGTTCCCTGAAATCCTCAATTTTTCTCTCTATCTCTTGTGCTAAGGCCAATGAATTTCTCCTGGAAGACGCAAATAATGATCAAATCTTAGTCAGCATACTATATTTTTAGGGCTAATAATTAGTCATTACCGCTATTTTGTCAACTAAAATCCCTCCTAATGAAAAAATCCCCTCCTTATGCAAGCACCCAGCAACCACCAGGCTTCGCCTCCGGCTTCAGACTACGCTTTCCAAGCTACGCCCTGACAAGACGCCTTGGCAAGGCAAACAAGTATCCAGTATCAAGTATCCAGTTTCAAGTATCCAGTAACCAGCAACGAGTAACCAATAACCAGTAACAATCATCAATCCTAATCCGCCATCATTAACTCCCTCTTTTTGCCTTTGAAAAGGCCATTTTAAGGGCAATATCGGGATCTCTTAAACCTATATCTCATGAAATATTAGCTAATTAGCTTTGCGACCCCTGACCAGCCGGCGTAATAATTTGTTGACCGCCGTATCTTGTATATGTTAAACTACTTTTTCAAAAAACAACCAGGAGTCACAAAATGAGCATTGTAACCCTTGAAGGCATCGTGCAAGAAGGCCAAATACGATTGAAAACCGACTTCCACCTGCCGGACAAAACAAAAGTATACGTTGTTGTCCCCGACATCCAGGGGGAGAAATATGCCCACATCTTTAGCCCTCGGCTGGCAAACCCAGAACAAGCAATAGATTTCAAGATGGAAATCACCGAGGAATAATCAAGTGCCACATTATGATGCCACCCGGTTCGAGCCACCTGCACCACTTGCCCAGGTAACTCTATGCAATCCGGACAACGGTACACTCAATCCCGATGTGCCCATGCTGCTGGATTCAGGTGCTGATGTGACTTTAATTCCTCAAATAGCTTTAAGCCGCCTGAATATAACCTCTGACTCATTTTCTGTCGTAGAACCTTTCGAGGGCAGTTCTTGCTGATCAATCAAGAATGGGGTATTCTTGGCCGCAATGTTCTAAACTCGGTGCCACTACTGCTTGATGGCCCAAATCTAACATGGAATGAAAAACAACCCCGTAAATTCTAAATTTCAACAGATCTCCTCCTTTCTCGATCAACGAGCATCCAGCAACGTGTAACAAGCAACGAGTACCCAGCAACCAGCAACCGCAACCAGCAACCAGTATCAAGTATCCAGCACCTCGCGCACCTTGCGCGCCAGCCCATCCATTGTAAAAGGCTTTTCCAGAAAGTTCACCCCCGGTGACAGAACCCCATGGTGGACTATTGCGTTGTCCGTGTA
>JAFDDR010000095.1 GCA_019310785.1 Deltaproteobacteria bacterium | reverse complement strand
GCGGCCCAGCCCGCCCCCGCGCCCAGGCTTTCAAGGACACCCGGAAAAGCCGTGAAACCCGCAGGTCCCAGGGGCGCCAATACGCGCGAAATTTTGGAGATGATGGGTTATTCCAATGAAGAGATCGAGGGTCTTATCGGTAGCGAAATCGCTGAATAGCAGGTTTATAGAGCACCTGTAAGAGACAGGTGGATTCGGATATCCCAATTTATTGAGAATATTGTATCTGCTTACGGAGAATCAGTATCTGGTTTTCAAATGACACCTCATATCACTGGTAAATCTACGTAAATCCTAACACACCCAGTGGAAGATGGGGTCCTACTCGTAACGGATGCCTTTGAGCCTTGCTGCTGATCTCACAGAGTATTTCTCCTTTTACAACACCTTCGGCAATCCAGATCTTCTTACACGCGTCTTGAGCCCCGCTGAAATCAATACCATAAATGTGGTGTGGTGGATGCATTGGTCGCCCTGCAAATTCCATTAAAGAATCCCATTAATGCTGGTTTTGTTGAGTTATTTTACTATTTAGTGTCTGACCGAAAACTAGACAAAGCTGTCATTTCGAGCGTAGCGAGAAATCTTATCCTTTTGAAACTACTAAGTTTCCAGATTTCTCCCTTCGGTCGAAATGACAAAAAACGGGGTTTTCGTTCAGGCACTATTTAAGGATTTTCCCCCTCGTCCTATAAAAACTACAAGCCTTCCAAAGTTTTGTTTAACATGAATCCTCTCAAGCGGCCTTTTCAGACCAAACATGAAGTTTTACTCTGAGATCCGACACCATCTTTTCCGGCAACGGTACAAAATCTAGCGTTTTTTCACTGAGTTCTGCGGAATTATTATTGTCATAACTTTCTAAGCTGTCAGTAGCAAGATCCCCCCCTGTAAGAACCTCAAAGGTTTGAGCTCTCAACCTCAATTCTTCATACATCCTTTCATCATATGTTCCTGCTAAAAAAGGAACACCAATCTCAAGAAATGGGAGGATTTCAGATTTAGCGAGTGCCCTTTCGCGAAATGTTTTACTCCCGATCCTGTCGGCTCTCCCTGTGCGTTGCTCGAGAACAGCCGGGTTCCAAGCAAGATCGTAATGGATGACATGGCGGCAGTGCCTATGAAGATCAATCCCTTCTTGCCCAACTGCGGTGCAGATCAACACCTCTGGTAATAGAGGGGTATTGAAACCGGCAAATACTCTCTCCCTCTCCTCACTTTTGCTTTTTCCAGTTATGAGCGCCACAAATTTCTGGTCAGTTAGCCGGCTTGCACTGTAAAGGAAATGCCGGGCCGAACTCGGATCGCTCAGTGTACCGCTAGCCGCTAACAAATCTTCGATAAAAATATTAATGCGGTCCGCTATGCTTTCATTCTGACCGGGCAACTTCGTAAAGAAAGATTTAACTATGAGTTTAGCCCACCCGCTATCTTGGAGTTTGGTACTCTCTGGTAGCAGCCTAAGTAACATAGACTCTCTAAGAAGTGACTTCCTCATTGCCTGAAAAAGCTTTCTCCTCGACTCCCAATCAAATCCATCCTCGGTCATAGTCAAATTGTGGAGCTGTTCATGGATTTTGCCGATTGTGTGATAACCCGATCCTGCCTTTGGTTGCTTCCTCACCTTCTGGGCAGCATCAACCGGGTTCGCCCCAAACCAAAGACTTGGCCCTTTGTGGTATGTTGAAATAATAGGTATCTGTTTTTGTTTTAAAGCCCTATTTATCCTTTGAAATAAATTTTCCGACAGCATTTTTGTATCTTTTTCTGCAGGGTCACTAACCAATTTATAGGTAGTGTGAACCCCCCTTTCATCGAAATCGGCAATATCCTCCCCTTCATCATCCTGTTCTTCTTTCGGTGTTAAACCATAGGGATTAGTAATCCATTTAATGTCAGACATTTGTGAGAACATGTCCCGCCAAAAGTTGTCGAGACCTCTGTTCTTGAGTAAGCGCTTGGCCACAATGTGTTCAACTGATCTGTTGATAAAAACGCGGTCCACGCGTTTTCCCATTAGGTCCACATCAAAGCTCAGAGACAGTCTTGCCAACTCTGACAGATCTCTTTTTTTCATGGACAAGTCTTTAATGTCGAAATCTTTAAAAACACCATCCGTGTGACACCGTTGCAATATGAATGACCAGATAACCCTGTCGAGCCCTATTGTCACGAGATCCTGCTCCCTGCTCGTGAGGCGGCTTCTTAAAAATTTTATTTTCTCCTCACCCCCCAAGCAGCGCTGTCGTCTTGCCGCGAGTTTATCCCTAATCTCATTATCAATAATCTCTTTAAGCCTTTTTGCCGTGTTGACCCTGAAGCAGAATATGAGGCTTTTTTCACCAGCTTCCCACCCCTCTATCACCGAATCCACCACTTCGCGCATTTTTGGATGGTAAGGATCATGATCTTCCGAAACCATGCCCATGAGCAGATCCAGATAGACCTGGCCAAGAGAACCGTTTTTTAGTAGCTTGCTTATCTGTTTGCCTTCCTGGCTTTCAAGTAATGTGGAATAACACCCCGTGAGCGAGCTGCTTAAAGAAGATCTCCCCTTGAATTGTTTCATTTCAGAGACACACCGCATTAATATATAGTGTGGTAATTCACCATCCCCCTTAACATCTATTCCGGGTGAAAGATGAAGAATGTGACTGTCGGGCCGAATATTGATTTCGGTGATCTTTTGTGGATATTCCGAACCCACCTTGAAAAACCGATGCTCAGCTCCTCGCCTGTGGCGGATGACAAGAACCCCCATTTCATAGGACAGATCAGTGTTGTAAGTGTATAATTTCAGGGCCTCTCTCAAGAACTGCCTGATGTCCGGATCAACTCCTACAAGGGCCTGATCAATGAAGGGTTGGATATCCTTCTCATCGGCTACGCCCTCTAAACTGGCAACCTTTTTCAATTCTTTCTTTGTCAATAAAACAGCCTCTGATTCCCAAATCTTTGCCAGTGTTTCGCTTCTCGTTTTTCTAGGGAGGCGGGCCCATGCTTCGGTGAACCTTCTGCTAGCCTTTGCAGCCTTTTTCAGGACAGGCCTGATGACCTCGTCCCGCTGTCGTCTCATCATTTCGACTCTTTCGGCCGATTCTTCCAGGAGCGGACAGGGCCTTAGGTGATCTGAGACTTCGAGAATTCGGAGCATTTCCTCAGGGTGAATTTGGAAAGGGGTGGCAGTGAGAAGCAATAGCCTTCTTGTCTTTGGGGCTATCAATTTAACAAAATTTTCATAGCCACTCCGGTGGTTTTTCCAGTTGTGGGCCTCATCGACAATGACTAGGGGGAAATTTTTGCTTATGAGTTCAGAGGTCACCCTCCTGTAAAGCCTCCCTAACAATCTCTCGATTTCTTGAAAACGGGTTTCCCTGTCCCTTGCGTAGGGCTCGGAAAGCATTTTGCACATTTCAAGGGTTCTTTCCATGATCCCGCTGTCCGGATCATCCTTTCTCTCGACTCGTTTGAAGGCCGAAATGATCTCCTTTTCGTAAAACGGTATCTGATGCCACTCTTTATCATTGAGATCAGTCAGGTGGTATGGGTCGGCAGGCCAGCCGTTTGGCGCTCCTTTGAGAAGCCTCTCGCGCTGCTTTACAAAGAGACTTGGCCCCCAATACCTGAAAAGAAGGCCCAAAAGAAATCGCCTTTTCACGTCGTAATTCCGGAGCTTTCCGCCAGAGAATATGCTCATGTTGGCAACGACCACTTTGGGTCCCAAACCAGTTCTTCGCAGTTTCGCCGATAGCTCGTCCACTCTTTCAACAGGTGTTGGAGCAAACCATTTCATGGCCTCTTCACGCTGTTCCGGGAGAACGCATCTTTTCACAAACTCAGAGACCTCACGCTGCCACTTGGTAAAAAGTGCCGAATTTTGAGGGGTGATGATCAGCACTTTTTGGTAACAATTATTCAGTTCCAGTTCAGTTCTCTTATTAGACATGTGTTCGAGCACCGAATAGGCAACGCCCAAACCGACGAATGTCTTCCCCATCCCCACTTCATCGGCAAGGATCTGAATATCACGACGCCTGCCTTCCTTCTGGTTGAAAAACCTGTCAAGAATTTCGTCTACGGTCGCGCTTTGCCGCTGACCATCACTTCGGCCTTTCATCCGGGTCATGTCCAGACCGAGATCAAACTGTTTGGATCTCTTGATCACTTGGCTATACCTGCACTCTTGAAATAATTTCGAATACTACGCTCATATTTTGAAAAAGGGCCTCTTCTCTTGAAAGATTCCGGCGATTTGAGGTGAAGCTTTTCGATAAGGAGATCTATCGACTCAACGGCTTCTTCGATGAATTCCTTCCAGACCCTTGCGCACTTTTTTGAAACGTCATAATTTCTTGCCACCTCAAGGCAACCAAGGATCTCGATCAACTGGAACCCAGCTGCCACTGAGCTTTTCTGATCGTTAAGCGCTCCATCCGTCACGACCCGAGCAAGAGCGATCGGGCTGATCGGGCCGTGCAAGGCTAGTCTCATGGCAGGCTCCGTAGATCGGGAAGCCGACTTCAGATCATCAATGATCCCCTTCAGGGCCTCCACGAATTCACGCACCTGGTAGGATTGGATCCCTGATGTGTCAACTCTTCTTCCGTAATCGTCTTCAACGATAACGCTCCCCGCCTCTTTTGTTCTTTCTGCTTCCGGATCCGGGAACAGGTCCTCCCATGAGATTCTCCCCTGGTAATAGAGAATTAAATTCTGCTCGCTGAAATTGGGGGTACCAGGGCTGATGGGGAGGGTGTGCTTTGCTTCTGGTGAGACATTTATGGGGTAGAGCCTTCCTTCATCCGAGTCCCACCATCGAACGATGACCTCCTGTTCCCTAAGAATCCTGTTGAGCTGCTGCCTGCCTAACCGAACTCTGAATTCACGCTTCTGATCATTCAAGGGCGACTTGAAGACGACATCTTCACCATCGCCTGCTTTTTCAGGGGAGATATAAACCTCCCAGGATCCTTTTACCTCTTCGAGTGTGACCAAAATTAGTAGGTCTAACCTGTCCGTATCTTCAGGGGAAAGGGTGAGTAATATCTCCTTAATGAACCCAGGCCACGGTATTGTTTCCGGTTCTGATTCCGGTTCAGAAAGTTCCTCAGTCACCCCCCCGATCAGTTCCAATACGGGACCGCAGGTTTCAGGGATCAACGCAGACAAGCCCTTCCTTCCCTTCTCAGCCCTCCGCACCACAACCCCAGCCTCGATGTTTCCCCTTAAAGGATTTTCAAGGAAACTCCACCCCCTCCTCGTGAAGTTGCCTGAACCCATGTAGGCAAGAGAGGTGGCTTCTCCCTCGAACATGACGACTTTCGCGTGAAGGCTGCGGTTCCTGACAAAACCTTCCATTCCCACCTCTTCCTGCAGTACTTTGGGGTCAACAGCCTGCGCAGACACGATGGCCCCGAAGGCCCTGAAGTCAAAGTTCCCGAAGGACGAAGGGAGCATAGGCTTGTAGGAGGATTGTGTGTCGGGAGCAGCTTCGGTCAACAACCTGATATCAAAATTTTCATCGAGAATCTTTTTCCCCTTGAGTTCTTTCACCAAAGTGACGAGCGATGTGTGTTTCTCGTCATCCGACCAAAAAGGTGAGACGATCGTGACTCTCTTAATTCTTTCGGATTCAGGCCACCTGGAAATGAAGCTCTTCCAGATCGGCTCACCTCCTCCTCCCCAGATAAACCACTCATTTTCATCCTCATTGGGACGAATCCACTCACTCAGCAGGTCTGATGCCTCGTCTTTCAACTGGTCACACTCTGAATTCCAGCAGGTCTTAAATATCTCAGGGAGCGTTGACAGGGCTGAGAGGATGAGCCCTGCCTGATCCCTTTTTTTTGAATGAGCAGTTAGCACCACCGCCACTTCGCGGTTTTCCCTGTATCCCTGGTGGGTAAGGTTGGCACTCCCGACCAGCAGGCGTACGGCCTTTTCAAAGACAAGGAGAACAATCTTTGAATGAAGTGCCCTTCCTCCACCAAGAGATACCGGCACAATGTTTACTCTCAGGGAGCGGGGGCGATTTCTGTAGCGTGATGCGTCCATAATAACGGTTGCCGATTTCATGCACGCCAGTTTTCTTTCAATTTCAATCCGGCTTGTCCAACTCCTGTCGTCCCATGCGCCCAAATTCAGGACAGCCGGCAGAAAGTCCGTCTCAAAAAACTCTGGCTGCATCTCGAAAGTGGTGGCAAGGAGCCCCATGAGAGGACCAAACTCAGGCGGGGAATTAAGCTTGTCCAGGAGTTTTCGTTGATTAATATCTGAGTGTGGTTGATTCATCTCAATCTCGAAGCATTGTAAAGGGCATCGGCCGAGTTCAAGCGGTACGGATGGGGCGTGATTTTCTTGTGCTCCTTCACCTCATGCCCCAAACCACCAACCCGCGTTGTCGTGAGGGCTATTCTCTCGTTTTGAACATATTCCAACCACGGCATCTTTCTTCGGCCCTTGTCGAATTTTCCGCTCTGAACGTCCCGGTGACGGGCCATGACCCTTTCCACAACATTCCAAGAGTTTCCACAGGCGGCTTCAGTCTCCTGCAGAAAAGCCTTCACATCGTCTAAACGAGTCAGATTTTTTTGAGAATGTTCTGTCTCACACTTCTCCAGCGCATTCAGGAAATTATGAACCGCTTTTGGCAGTCCACTTCTTACCTCCTCAAATATAGGATCCCTCTTCAAAGTTTTACCGGAGACGGAAGGGGAAGAGTTCTGCCGACAGAGCCAAAGGAGCCTTTCGAAAGCGAGTAGGGCCCACCTGTAGGACTCCTCGTAGCAGAGTATGGTATTAATCGCCTCTCTGAGATCTCGATTTTGCTCATCACCTTCAATTGCGGTGTGTATCCTTGACAGTCGACCCAACTCCGAGTCATTCTCCATTTCCGGAAACTTGGCTAAGAAGTCCGTCATCCTGGATCGCACTGGATCGAGGTGCAGAGCGTCTCTGAGACAAGCTGCCTCGACTTTTCCGGGTTTCCCGCTTATGTGAGCACGGCTCCCCCATGAAGCCAGCACAACCACATCAACGAGGGCGTCCTCCTCCACGGCCTTCCACACCACCCTGGGCAGTGCACTCTCCTTGATGAAACCTTCCGCCAACTTTGCACCTAGATCCGGTGAAAGCGCTAAAATCTGTCTGTCTAAAAACCGCATACGGTCGGCCACCGCACCGTACATGCCAATCCCACCGTACTGAACCTGCCTGGACAAAAGCTTATAATCGGCATCGACCTGCTTGTCTCCCCGGTCAATCACGCTTTCAGCAACGGCCGTAGCATAGGTGACGCCACGAAGCCCGGAAAGATCGGTTCCTTCATAGCTTCCTTTTTTGTTGGCCAGCACATTGCTAAGAGCCCAAAAACGTTCAAAGCGGGTAATTCGCTCCAGTCTTTTTTTGTACTGTACTTGGGGGGACTCGTTATGCAGGTCACCGGCCATATAAGCACCGGCACAGAGCATGCTGAAATAACGGGGCCGATTCGCCACGTTGGTGAGACCGGGGAGAATTTTGTCAGCCAGAAAGAGGTACCCAGCCTCAAACCCAAGCGGATCAATGCTGGTTCCGGGCAGGTCTGAAGGATCATACGAGGTTAGAAATGTTTCAATTTTCATTGTCTTGCATAAAAACTGTAATATTTAGAGAAATTCTTTACAATGAACTCAGCTGATGAGCCGAAGCATCGCGTTACCCTTCTCCGCCGCATCTCTATAGTATTTCTTCAGCGCCCTGAAATCTTTCATTGCATACTTGAATTCATCTTCCCCAAGCCCAGGAGGACATCTGTAGATATCTACCTTAGACATCGCATCCTTCCCACTTCTCTTTCTCATATCTTCTTTTGAAAGACCATCGAGGGCATTTGCAATATCCCTCACCTCTTCAGGCGTCAGCCAGCAAAACTCTCCCCCCAATCCCTCAACTGGATGGCCTACCATGATGGCAAAATCAAGTGTGGAGTCCCCACCTTCATCATTCCCTGTGATAAGATAGTGAAGAATGTGCCACGATTTACCGAAGTCTATACCTTCATCCTCTGGGTCCACTGAGTATTTGGTTTTCCGTTCTCCCCTGCCTTCTTTTTCATCCTCTTCCGCAAGCCCTGGGAATTGGGCCTCAAGGAACTCCTCACATGCCTCACCGGAGATAATGAGTTGATCCATTTTTGCCATTTTTATTTGCCACATGCACATTTCCAATCCCATTGGATCATCTCCCTTGCTTTATGCTCAAAGCTGTCCGGAATTGTAGCATATGGTTGTGACAGATACGGTCAAAGACTAATGATTTTTTTGAAAAAAGTCGACAGTGCTTTACGGACAGATTTGTTTCCTCATATTTAGTACCGCTGAAATCAATGCCATGATCAAACCTCAGGCGCGTCTCTCAAATTGACGGTACCGCGATGCTTTTCGGCATGCCTCGCCAGGTGTGCACGGACGTTGGTCACCTTCCACAGAATCGCAGGATGTCCGCCTATACGTTGAGCCGCTTCGCGATCATCAGTAAAAAGCAACTCCGGGTGCAGTTCGCCGCGTTCAATGGAAGCAATGTATGCCGCCTCGTTCGGCCTCAGCGTCATGAACTCGCTGAGTACCTCCCACGCCTGCTTAACCAGATCATCGGCTCGGGGCGGCGCGTCCACAGTCAGCATCGGGACAAGCTGTTCCACCACTGCACGTTCGGTGACGAGACGCTCAAGACGGCTCTGAGTGTAGGTCGGCAATGGATGATCGAGGATGGCGGCCAATGCTATGAACCAGTTCCTGAATGAAGACAGCCCAATCACATCGTTCGCCGGTGCAGGCAAATTGGCCAGGTCCCAAACGTCCCGGACAGCACCGCGGTCGAGCATTGCCAGCATTTTGCCCACGACGATCTCCTGCAGGCTCACCGCGCGGATTTCAGGCCGGTCCAGTTCACCGGGCTGCCACAGCTCGCCCAGATCCGTTCCGGCAATAGGCACTCGAAACAGAAAGTTCAGGTCCACTTCGATCCGCTCATCCGGCCCAAGGACGGACCGGTAGATCAGGTAGATTTTGCGCCCGGCAAAGGCGTTCGCCGACTGTTGAACGTGATAACCTTTGCGCCTTGCGAGTTCGGCGACAGCTTGCTCCACCCGGGGCCGGTCCCCCAGCATCTTTTCACGATCGGCGTGTCCGATGTAGTTATAGTCCAGATCGACAGACAACCGTTTTGGCGGACCGAAGCAGAGGTTGAGCCCAGTGCCACCTTTAAGGGCCAGGACGCTGCCCAAAAAAGGATGGCGCGCGACGTCTCCGGCCATCTCACCCAGCCGGACGACCTTCTCCAACGGCGGGACCGGATAACCCGTCTGCGAGGAACAACGCTGTAAGTATTGCAGGCTAACGTTCATCCGGCTCCCCCAGTTTTGCAAGCGTTTCAGGCAGGATCAGGTTCCAACGCGCTGCCAGGGCTCCACCGCGGCGATCCCGTTCCAGGTAATGGGGTGAACGGGGGAGATGCTGCGCCAGACGTTCAAGAAATTTTTCCGGAATGTAGAATGCCTGCTGAAATCGCTCCAGAAACCAACCAACCGCCGCCCACAGGTTGGCGATGGCATATCCATGCAGGACCTTTTCGAGCAGGTCGAGATCGAGGGTTGAAAAACCGCTTGCCGAACGTACCAACTCCTCCAGCCCTCCGGCCAGAGCCGGTCGGCGAAAACCCTCTACCAGCGTACGCTCGGGTCCGGTCGTGCGCAACAACCGGCCCTGCCGCTCAACACGCAGCGTACCGAGTTGCTCATTGGCGGCAGACCGCATAGGTCCGGGGTGTTCAAGAAAACGGATAGTAGTGCCATTGAGGCGCAAAGGCCGGCGGCGCTGTTCGGCATAGATGGTGCACTGGTGCCACACCGAGTGCGCTGCCCCCAGAAGCTCCAGGGCACTGTGATGTGAAAAGACACCGTCAGGCCGAACCGCTGATGCCACCAGGACCGGGTCTGGTTGAAACCGGTCGGACTGCACCCCAGGCGGGACTACTGCATACACGCCCCGCGCAGCGGGCTTCAATGTGCCGGTTTTCAGGTGGTACTTCAACCTCTCCACAGTACCCGAACGTCCCCCCTTCGGCGTAAGGGCCGTGCTCGCCTCGTTGAGTGAGAAGACAGGATGGGTGGCAAAGAATTCATCAGTTTTCACTTGATACTCCGTAAAGTTATAGGGAATATTTTCCCCTTTTTTGTGACGAAACGTCAATCAGGCGCCAAAAAGCCCCTGAGTCATCGGATGGTCATTCCTGTGAAACGACAAGGGGCACTTTTGATGGGTTTATCCTGCTTGACCTTTAGTGAGCTTATGGGGAATATTTTACCCTGTTTATGCACGAAATGTCAAGCCGTTACCGGTTCTCAACCGCACCTGTGGTTCAGTCAAAAAGCCGCGTAAAACCGGGGAATTTCGTCCTTTTGATGCCTTAACCCACCAATTTTCATACCAAAATCAAGGGCATAAGAAGATTTCCATCCTCAACATGATTGTGTAGAGGGTCCCAAAAAAAGATGGGGTCAGGTGGCGCAGTCCGAGGTGTCTCCTGCGAGTTTTGAAAGGGCATGATCCAAGGCTGGCAATACAACTGACAGGTTCTCCCCGGCGCCCCTTGGACTGCCGGGTAGATTGATGATGAGACTGGCCTTTCTGACCCCGGCTATTGCCCGGGAGATCATGGCATGAGGCGTTTTCTTGAGGCTGGCCGCGCGCATGGCCTCTGCCATGCCCGGGACCTCGTAATCAATTATGTCCTGCATGGCCTGCGGTGTCACGTCAGTGGGGCTGAGGCCGGTGCCCCCGGACGTGATGATCAAAGACAGGCCGTCCTTGTCAACCCATGAAGAAAGCTTATCCGCAATTTGCCGCCGGTCATCCGGAACGATCTCCCTCTTGAGAACGGAATATCCCTTTTCCTCCATGGTCCTGACGAGGATGTCGCCGCTCTCATCTTTTCTCAAACCCCGAGACCCCTTATCGCTGATGGTCAGAATGCCGACGCTTGTTTTATTACCCATCCTGCTCCTGCTCTATTCTTCCATTGAAAACCTGGTCCTCTGGGCCCGG
>JAFDDR010000300.1 GCA_019310785.1 Deltaproteobacteria bacterium | reverse complement strand
TACCTTAGCCTACATGTGCCTGCACCTTGCGCAGCATGGGTTGCAGCAACTGAGGTGGCTGCTTGATGTGGACCTGTTTGTACGCAAGTACTGTGATTCGCCGGACTGGAACTGGAAAAATTTCGTTACTTGCGCTGAGGAGTGGCGGATTTGTTCCGCCGTGTTTCATGCCCTCTCTTTCAGCAGGTTCCTGTTCGATACTCCGGCTCCGGGCAGTGTTCTGAACGATCTTGATCCGGGTCCGGCCGCCAGGGCCCGGCTAAGGATTCTTCTCAGGCCGCAGGACCTGCTCGTCCACCCTCCCCGTGCCCTGGGCATACGTTATCTCAAGCTGGTGAGTGCGGCCCTGGTGGACCGGGTCTCTGACCTGATGCGATTCCTGGCAAGGCTCCTTGTCCCGGACACCGCCTGGCGGCGGAAGAGATATGGGGATAACACAACCCTGATGCAGCACTGGGGCCGTGTGTTGCGGGCCGTTGGAGAGGATTGAGGCGGGGGGCGGAGATCGGGAAAGGGAAGAGGGATTAGGAAAGAGGAAAGAGGAGAGGGGAGACAGGAAAGGGGAGATAGGAGATAGGAAAGAGGAAAGAGGAGACAGAAAAGGGGAAAGGGGAGATAGGAAAGAGGACGGGAGGAGGTATAAGAATGGACTGGAACGATCATATTTGTATTGATACTGATGTTTTGGTGGGCAAGCCTGTTATTAAAGGGACGCGTATAGCTGTAGAATTCATTATGGATTTGTTAGCGCAGGGATGGACCGAACAAAATATCCTGGAAAATTACCCTGGTATTACCCATGAAGATATCATTTCTTGTCTGAGGTATGCGGAGCAGGTTATCAAAACGGAAAGAGTTTATGTTCTTGAGACTTGAAAATGCGTATTCTTGCTGATGAAAATTTCCCGGCTATTTCGGTGCAGGAATTGCGAAGGCTCGGACATGATGTATTGTGGGTACGCACAGACATGCCCGGCGCTCGCGATGATGCTATTCTGGCAAGTGCGCAAACTGAACAAAGGTTGTTGGTCACTTTGGACAAAGATTTTGGCGAGCTGGCATTTGGACTGGGATTACCGGCATCGTGTGGTATAGTGCTTTTTCGTATGAAAATGGCGGATGCAATGGTTGCTGCTATTAAAATGGCGAAGATATTGAATAGTCGTTGTGATTGGAGTGGGAATTTTACGGTTGTTGAAGATGACCGTATACGAATGAGACCACTTGCCACGAGAATTCTCACTTTAATTAAGCAAAAAGGATAACCAAAGAATCTAAAGTATCATTTTAGTTACATCGATTTACCATATGCCCCGGTCGTATTTTTTGCTCCGTATGGCCCTGGCGGGTTCCAATGTAAGGGTGCAGACCCATGGGGTAAACAAAGACGAGGATGGTTGGATGAAGTCATCTGGAGGGAAAATGATGTTGTATAATGAAATGGCCAAGTTTTGAGTCAGTAACGTGGAACTGTTGAGCTACAAAGTAAGGGGAGGGTTGCCCGAGCGTCATCTTAGAGACTTGGGAGTAATTGAGTGGCTGAAGGAAGCGGGAGGGGATTAGCGCCGTGGGTGAGGCGACTGTTTCAGGGTTTATGGGACAATTTAGGAACAGGATGAGATTATGATTTATTCGTTGAGAAACAGGAATTTCGGATATCTTTCTCCTTCTTTTGGCCCATTACTTTGCATACTACATTCGATTTGACGGAGCTATTGAGAATGATCAGATAATCAATTTTCTAAGGGTCCTTCCCTGGATGATTCCCATCAAAATTTTAGGCTTGTTTTACTTTGATCTTTACAAGGGCGCGCAATGTTAGGCTCTATGATTAACCACCCTTCATCTTTTATAATAAAAAAACGCTGACCTTTGATTTCAGCCTCTGATCTCTGTGGGGAGGTCGGAGGACGCACACGGACGGACACGGACTTTTGTCCAGCGGACGTCGCTGGACAAAAACAGTCATTATTGTACAAGACATACCTGATGCCGCCCCAGTTGAATTCTTTGATTTTTTGAGCCGGGCATTGGAAAGAGTTGGAGGTCGCCCCAGTTGAATACCTTGTAGGAGCTCGGTTCAACGGGGCAAGGAGGGCGGGGGAATAATTAAGATGAAATGGCAGAGAATAATGTAATAAAGGAGATGATATAATGTGGTCATAGTACAATTTTGGCTAAGAGATCGCATATTTGAAAATAGCTTGTATTTGATAAGAAAATACTGCTATACTATTTGCGAATTATAATTCATTCTGCCCCCTCTGCATAGCAGAGTGGCATTAATAAAAAACAAGAAGATAAAAAAGGCTAAGCTCATGAGAACGATACAAATAGAGTATCCCGAAACCATACCTGCTATATTAAACCTTAGTCCTGAGACATTTGAACAAGAGGCGAAATTCGCTTTGGCAGTCAAATTGTACGAAATGGGGCGGCTGACATCTGGGCAGGGGGCACGAGTAGCAGGAGTCTCACGTGTAAAGTTTCTACTGAATTGTTGGCGATATGGTGCAGCCAGCGTGGACTGGGATCAAGCAGAGATTGATGCTGAATTTGCGGATATGGATACATGAACGGCAAGGCGATTTGCAATACAGGCCCTCTTATAGCCCTTTCAATGATTGATCGCATTGATATCCTTCGACATCTTTTTGAACTTGTTTCCGTCCCTGAAACTGTGCACAATGAGATCCTGGAAGGTGGATCAGCAAATGCAGGATTGGCAAATTACCGAAAAGTAAAATGGATAAAGGTTATATCACTTTCCATGCCGATAGATCCTTTATTGATGACCTCTCTTGATGCCGGAGAGGCTGCTGTGATTGGCCTTGCCAGGGAATTGGATTCTACTAACTATGTCCTGCTTGATGAACGCAAAGCCAGAAAGATTGCACGTACTGTTTACGGGCTTCACGTTATCGGCTCAGCCAGAGTTCTGGTTGAAGCCAAAAGACATGGACTGATAGATAATGTTAGTGTTGCGCTACAAGCTATGCGGGATGGAGGCTATTGGATAGGAGATTCGATTGTTGATGCAGTCCTGAAACAAGCAGGAGAGACATAGCTTCCATCTTACAGTTCGAGTTTGAACTATTTCCTTATTTACCTGTTTTAAATTAAATCGCTTTTAGACAAAAAATTAAAGAAATGTTTTAGTCCCTCCAACCGCGGGCAAGCGCGGATGATCCTAGATGAAATCTGGGAAAGATAATCACAAACCAACACTGAATCACATAGAATTTAATAGCCACAGATACACACGGACCCACACGGACGGACACGGACTTTTGTCCAGCGGACGTCGCTGGATAAAAACAGTCATTATTGTACAAGACAAACCTTGTGTTATTTCGTCCGTAAGTGTCTGCGGCTATTAACCATTAACGAATAACCAATAACCACTTCCCAGTTCTGTCTGTCTGTGTCTGTGGCTGAAATGGAAAGAAATAGCAGAGAATAAGCCTATGCCCATAAAACAGTTTATAAAAATTATAAGTCCATCCGGTGACGATAGATTAAGAATGAAAATAAACACAGAAAAGGGTAGGATTACAAATATGGTTGTCCAGTATGAGGCAAAATTTGATGAAAATTGGCATCCGATTATCAGATATGACTGCTTGCACGGATTTTTGCACAGAGATGTTTTGTAACCTAAAGGCAAAAAGGAAAAATATCCCTTGGATATACCTGATCTAAAAACTGCTTTACTATATGCAGAGCAGGATATAAAAGACAGATGGTCCTGGTATCGAGATCGATATCGGAGGAGGTTAAAAAATGAGAAAAAATGAAATTGTGAAAAAAAACACTTCGCTCGTTTTTGATTTTTTACGATATCTTGTAGAGCACCCTGAAATGATTCAAAAGATTCCGGATGGCTCTGAATTAGAGTTCCTTGACAAGGATTTTCCCATTTTAGAATCAGAAAATAGCGCTGAAGAATCAGAAAAATTATTTTTAACAGTCGAGCACACCTTTGATATCAGAGTTTAACAATAATTTCATTGCATCGTTTTAGGAAATATTTCGGTTGTTTTTTGTTTTTTTGCTCTAATCAAAAATAGATACTTTTCCATCCTCCATCTTATCTTGTAGTATTAATTTCTTTTTCCCGGTATTTCCATAAAAAATGACACACAATTTACAATGCTAATATTGAAACCTAAACGTAGGATATATCTCTCCCCACCTTAAATGGGAGAATACGAGAAGCAGTTTGTTGCTGAGGAACTGGAGGCATACCAAAAATGAGGGAAAATGCCAAAGGCGGTCGTACCGACTGATTTGTATGGGCAGTGCTGTGATTTGTCACGAATTGTAGAGATATGTGACCGTTACGGGGTCCCGGTGGTGTGCGATTCCGCGGAAGCGCTTGGTGCAAGGTACCGGCGGGAGGAGGTGGACGGAGGACGGAGATCGGAAAAGACAGAGGAGACAGGAAAATAGGAAAGAGATGAGAGGGGAAAGAGGAAATAGGACGAGACCATGAACAAAATTGAGAGGTTTGTGATTGATAAATCCTGGTTGATATTCATAGTCTTTTTGCAACTTCTTTTATCAGATGGTCTTTTTTGAATCTTTTAAGATCCATCACCTCGAATGTATATGCTCTGCCCACTCTATAGGCCGATATTTTACCTGTTTTAATCCATCTCCTGAGTGTTACGGATGATACGCCGAGATATTCCGATGCCTGTTTCAGGTTAAACGGTTTTTTTGCGATTTCGTCCTGCCACTCCCTTACATCCAGAATTTCAGGGAGATCGTGATGAATGCCTTTTATCCCGAATTCTATAATGTGGCGCGCAACTTTCTCTCTTTCCTTCATTGGAAGAAGATATATTTCATTTATGACTTTTTCTGCTGTTGGCATTTTAACCCCCAATTTCTTTTAAATATCTTTTCAGGTTCTTATAAAAGTTTTCATGTGGGCCGGCCTGGTACAATATAAGGGAATCGGTTTCAACTTTATAGGCCATTAGGATCAATTGATTGCCCAGTGCAAATTTGTGTACCCTGAAATTATTCAAATCGCCTTTTTTTAGTTCACCAATTTCAGTATCGGTCAGGATGTCCTCCACTGCATCCAGGATGATCTGCTGAAGGTGTCGTGGAAGTTTCTTCGCGTATTTTTCAAACCGTGGCATCTGAAAGACTTCCATGACATATGTTTATCATAAGTTGTCATACCTTGTCAAGTTGGCTTAAGAACGTGGGGAGGACGCCCCTGTTAAATCGGCAGAGCCGTTTCCCTTGGAAAATTTATCGGGGTAAAGAGGACGGATGGGGAACAGGAAAGAGGAAAGGGGAGCGAGGAAAGAGGAAATGGGAAAGAGAGAACAAGAAACAGGAGACAGATGACGGAAGACGGGAAAGGCTAAAAATAGTAAATCAATGGATATAAAATGGATCAAAGAGCAGACGGAAAAGGGAAATTATCAGCTCAAACTCCATGCGGTAGAGAGAGCTTCCATTCGAGGAATTGATCCGCTTGAGGTCAAAGAGGCCCTTCTGAATGGAGAAATCATAGAGGATTACTATGAGGATAAGAGAGGCCACAGTTGTCTTGTATATGGAAAAACTCAGGGTGGAAGAGATATTCATGTGCTGTGTGGGGTAGCTTATGATATACTATGGGTAATTACTGTATACGAACCGGATCCGTCAGAATGGATTAACCCGAAGACGAGGAGGCTAATTAAATGAAATGCTTTGAGTGTGGCGGCGAGGTCGTTCAAACAGTTGGCTCTGTTAGGATGACAAAACTCTGATCCCCCAGGAAATTATTTCGGTTCCTATAATTGCGTTTTCGTAAAAAAGAATCTCCCGGCACATGATTAATACATAAAAAGACTGAGGACGGAGGGCGGAGATCGGGAAAGGGATTAGGAATTAGGAAAGAGGGATTAGGAAAGAGGGAAGAGGAATAGGAATCAGAAAAGGGGAAATAGGAAAGAGGAGAGGGGACAGAGAAGATAGGAGAGAGGAAAGAGGACGGAAGGTGAAAGCTAAACGGCCAACATCGAACATCGAACGTGCAACGTCGAATGAAAAAATGAAACAGCAGACAAAGTAAATAGTAATTAGACTACAGAGACCCCAGCTAAATATAACTGCCGTTCGACAGGTTCACGGCCTTGAGCGAAGTCGAAAGGCAAAGTCATTTAACGGGATAAAAATTGAGGGATTAAGGAATTTTGGAATTGTGATTTACAAAAAGGATGAAATGAATGAAATTAATTTATTCTGAGTATATTAAGAGAAGGATAGCATTACGAAGTATAGAATATGAATTGCCAAAAAAGATATTTAAGGAATCAAAAGATAAATATATTGACATTGAAACGGGACACTTTATAGCTGTAAGTAATGCCGAGCTTTATAAAAGGAATAGAGATGTAATGGTGGCTTATGACATTGAAAAGGATTGCAATATACTACTAACAATACATCCGTTAAAAAAGAGCCAAAAGGAAAACAGGACAAAAAATGGAAGATGGAGGAAAATCTGATGCAAAATTTTAAAGTGTTATATGATGACAAAGAAGATATATTATACTTTGCGAAAGAAGGAGAGGAGGAAGAAGTTGTTGAACTTGCTCCTGGGGTGAATATTGAGCTTGATAGCTCTGGTACTCTTATTGGTATTGAAATATTCAAGGCATCAAATCAATTTAAAGATGTTATCAAGTTGATGGATAGAAGGCTTAAGGCCGCATAAATTTAATAAAAAGGCAATAGAAGATAATTGAGGAATTTAGGGATTTAGGCCCCGGTTAAATAGAACTGCCGTTCGACAGGCTCACGGCCTTGAGCGAAGTCGAAAGGCAAAGACTCCAGTGCAATAGAAAAATGAATACATTGCACGGGATAAACATTTAACGGGGCAGGCGGATCAAATCTGATGAACGCGGATTAGTGATAGGGCCGGCTAAACTCTGAGGAGTTAGGGCGTGTCAGGGAGTGAAAAGTGAGAAGTCAGAAGACAGGAGATAGCACTGCGGGATGGATGATTGCCTAAGGGCAGGGATGATTCGCTTTATAGCTGAAAAATCAATATATTGAGGTGTACAAGATTTGAGGATTAATGAATACGTAATTCCTTTAGGGGAGAATGCCCGAAAAAGGCATTATCATGAAACTGATAAAGGTGATATTATTGGTTTTGCTGTTCAATTGGAAGTTTTGGTTAATGACCAATGGAAGGTGGTAATTCGTTATGATTCTGCTCACGGTTTTGCTCATATAGACCGCTACTATCTCGACGGTAGAAAGGATAAAATGGAACTTCATTTGAAACTCAGCGAAGCTTTGACTTTGGGAGATGAAGATATAAAAGAAAATTGGAAAATCTACCAAAAACTTTTTCTGGAGGGTAAATAGATGATCTCTATCTTAGAGAAAAAGCATGCCATCTTAGTTACAGAGTTTGACCGTTACGTTGTGGAGCACCCTGAATTTGCAATCAATATACCGCAAAATGCCCAGATTGTTCTTCAGTTTGAAGGGGACGAAGAATATAATAACTGGAGCACACAATTAGCAGAGAGGCAAAGGGAGGCAGGCCAAAGGGTCGTTTATGTGAAGGTAAAGGGCCTCAGACCGGTTAGATCAAGGCTCCTTAAACCCAAAGTTGCTCTATCATAGAAGGACGGAAGGGACAGAGGACGCCCCGGTGGGAGGTCAGCAATCAGAAATCAGCGAACGGGAAAAGATATGGAGATAGGAGATAGGAAAGAGA
>JAFDDR010000094.1 GCA_019310785.1 Deltaproteobacteria bacterium | reverse complement strand
CATAAAACCCTTCCGTTAGGCACCTTTGTAAGAGTCCTGAATTTCTCCAACAAAAAGCAAATTATCGTGAGGATTAACGACCGGGGCCCCTTTGTGAAGGGAAGAATCATTGACCTGTCGTATGCTGCTGCAAAGAAAATAGGCATGATCGGTCCGGGCGTGGCCCGAGTAAGGATCGTAACGCTTGGCAGACAGGTCGGAAAACTGAAATCACCCCAGGGGATAAAGCCTGTGGTGGAAATCAGAGATCTTAATTTAGGGGACTTTACTGTGCAGGTAGGGGCCTTCAGGAACAAAAATAACGCCCTCAAACTTGCGGACCGGCTCAAAGTAATCTTCGATTACGTGGATGTGTCAGTCCATGATGCAAGGATTGGGGAGGGTACCCTCTACAAGGTACGTGTGTCAAAGTCAAAGACACTGAACAAGGCAGGTGTAATCGAAAAAAAGTTAGAGGCTATGGGCTTTGATAAGGCTTTTATTGTAAGCCTATGACTGTTTGTTAATGCTGTTTCGAAGAACGCCTGAGGTTTTAAAGACAACAACTCTTCTTGCCCTTAACTGGAGATCTTCGGTGGTCTGGGGATTTCTACCCCTCCTTGCCGACTTCTCCTTAATCTCGAACTTTCCAAAACCGCTGATGAGAATATTCTCTCCGTTTTTAAGGGTTTCTTTTATGATCTCAAGGAGCCTTTCGACGACAATCCGGGATTGACTTTTACTGAGTCCAACCTGGTTGTAAATGCTATTGATAATTGTTTCTTTTGTTAAGGCCACTTTGGATCCTCCTCATATTGTACAGTTTACGAATACAACCGGATTATTTCCGTTTTTTTGAGTGATAAATATGGCTTAAGCCTTGAACGGTGTCAAGTTTTTTTTGAGTGTTGGAATTTTTCTTTCAATTTTTCGTTTACCACCTTCGGAACAAGGCCGCTTACGTCACCACCAAAGCTTGCCGCCTCCTTGATGATCGTGGAGCTGGTATAAAACCATTTGTAGTCGGTCATCAGAAAAATGGACTGGACATCCCGGTTGAGTTTTCGATTCATAAGTGCTAACTGGAATTCATATTCAAAGTCGGAAAGGGCCCGAAGACCCCTTAAAATCACGTTTGAATTTCTCTTGACCGCATAATCAACCAGTAAACCGTCAAAAGAGTCCACCTCAATACTGTTTTTTCCTTTGATTGACTGATTTATCATATGAATCCTCTCTTCAATTGAAAAGAGGGGTTTCTTCTGGGGGTTGTTGAGAATCGCGACGATCAGCTTGTCAAATATGTGTAATGCTCGGCTTATAATGCTTAAATGTCCGTTTGTTACGGGATCAAAAAAACCGGGATAAATAGCTGTTTTTTCACTCATTATTTAGCCTCATATTCGTATACGCTGATTCTTGTATTTCCGTACAACCGGGTATCGACCAATTGAAAATTGTTTAAGGAAACCGGTGGCCTTTCATTTTTCGATGATTCGGCGACCACGCGCGATCCGGATGAAACCACCTCTTTTGTTGAAAGCTCCTCAAGCAAAAAAGATATGATATTATTCCGATAAGGCGGGTCAAGAAATACCAAATCAACAATTTCCTTTATCAACGGATGGTTCAGGGGAATACCTCTTCTCAGGTCCCTTTTTAAAACGGCCCCGGAACCCTGATATCCGCATATGGCCAGATTCTTCTTTATCAGATTGACAGACTGCTGTGAACTGTCAATAAAAAGGGCGCTAAGTGCGCCTCTACTCAGGGACTCAAGCCCCAGACTTCCTGTGCCCGCAAAAAGATCGAGCACCTTCAATCCGGAAAGGTCCTGGCCGATGATACTAAAAATGGCCTCCCTGACCTGGTCCGTTGTCGGGCGAATTTTCAGCCCTTTAGGAGATGCCAGGACCCGACTTTTTGCCTGGCCGCCCGTTATTCTCATGGTTACTCCATTTCAACGGGAGACACCTCCTCCAAGGGAGCATCGGCCATGGCCCGTTTTTTGCGAAGTCGATACATGGTAATCACCGGGCCTGAGGTGATGTAAATGGCTAAGACAGCAAAGAGCATGATCTTGGGCTTATAGACAATGACCATGAGAATCAAGATAGTCGCCACCAAAACACCAAAAGGCTTTTGCTTTTTCAGCTCAAGTTCCTTAAAGCTCGGGTATTTGATGGTGCTTACCATGAGAAAGGACAAAATATAGAAGATAACAATTATCAAAACATGTCTGGATCCGGGCAGACCTCCCAGGAATGTCGTAAAAAGAACAAGAGATGCTACAAAGCTTGCGGCAGCCGGGATGGGCAGCCCCCTGAAATATTTGGGTTCAACGGTGTTTTTCTGGACATTAAACCGGGCAAGCCGCAATGCGCCGCATATCAGGAACATGAAACAGGCTAACCAGCCCAATCGCCGAAAGGGCTCCAGTGCCCACTGGAAGGCCAGTAACGCGGGGGCAACCCCGAACGCCACCAAATCGCATAAAGAATCGTATTCAACCCCAAACTGGCTTGTAGTGTGGGTATAGCGCGCTATTTTACCATCAAGACCGTCAAAGACGCATGATATGAGAATCGCTATGGCCGCGGTTTCATATCTTCCCTGTATGGCGGCAATAATGGCGAAAAAGCCGCTGAAAAGGCTGGCCGAAGTGAATAGATTCGGAAGCACATAAATGCCCTTTTTACCTGTTTTCCTTGATCTGTTTTTTCTCCCTGATCTCATGACAAATAACCGATAATTGTTTCGCCTGCCTTGACCCTTTGATGCGGTTGAGCCGTGATTTTACTGTTAACCGGTAAAAATACCTCTAATCTGGACCCAAACCGGATGAGCCCGAACCGCTGGCCTGCCACCACTTGCTCCTTCTCATTGATCCAGCACGCAATGCGCCTTGCGATAAGACCTGCAATCTGGATAACGACAATCCTGCGGGAATCGGATGTCTGTAAGGTTACCCTGTTGTTTTCGTTGTATTCGGAGGCCTTATTCAGGTTGGCGGAAAAAAATTTCCCCGGTTGATAAGTGATCTTTTCAACCGTGCCCCCAACGGGCATACGATTAACGTGAACATTAAAAATGGACATAAAGATGCTGACTTTAATTGCCGGCTCACCTAAGGGGTTATTCTCATCCTCAAGATGCTTTATATCCAGTATGGTACCATCTGCAGGGGTCAGCACTGCATTGTGCGGGGCTTCATTTTTGCGTTTCGGATCCCGAAAAAAGAAGACAATGAAGAGACTGATGATGCCGGCCAGAATCGAGAGATACATAAGACCTAAGAAGAAAATAAGGAGGGTCAGGAAACAGCCGATAAATACAAAGGGGAAACCTTCCCTCGCCAACGGCCATTTGTTGTTAATGCGTGACATTTCCAATTTGTGAATCTCCCTCAAGGATTCCGAATAGCCCTTAACGTAAGACTTAGACGTAGCAGTTGCGTGCCATTATATTTTATTGGGTTTCTTTGTCAATGACCTTATTCGGGGCCGGGGAAGGACAGCAGTTTGCTATTAAATAGATTATCCATAAACAACCAATTTATGGATGAGCACTAACTATCACCTATAACGGGAGACGGATTTGGCCGAATGTCGGGTGGCCTCATGTAAATGGGACTGAGTTGCTGTGAATCGTCAAAATCGTGGGCATGAAAACGCTTAAGACCTAATAAACCCACAGCCGAGGCCCTCGGATTCCATAAATGGGCGGGTGCTAAGATCGCTCGGGGACCAAGCCCTTCCTTTATCAGTGATCCCTGGCCTGCGAAATCATTTCCTACAAAAAGAGTGGGTTCCTTGCACAGGGAAGATAGGTCCTCCACCTTTAAGCAGACATCCTCCCCGTTTCTGATGAGGGCGTGGTCATCATTCCATATAAACCGGGCCGCAAAAAACTCGTATTTTCTGGAATCGAGAACAGGAATTACAGGAAAACCGGAGTATGAAAGCTGGTACGCCAAGGCCTCAAGACTGGGCACGCCTATGACTGGAACGTCAAGACCGTGGGACAACCCTTTGGCAGTCGAAAGCCCCACCCTCAGGCCGGTAAAGCTGCCCGGACCCATTGCAACGATAATTCCCTCCAAATTACGGATATCAGATTTAGCACTGGTGAGCAGGAAATCAAGGGCCGGCATGAGGCCCCCGAAATGCGCCTTTCCTTTAGACAAAAAATACTCGGCTAAGACGTTTCCGTTTTCTTCCAACAAGGCCAATCCGAACTGGAGAGTGGATGTACTTATGGCTAAAATCATGGCAGGGCTATTCTAAAAACCTCGCTATATCATTGTACATCACTACGACCATCAGTGTGATAAGCAGAAAAAGTCCCATTTTTTGTGCTAATTCCCGCTTTTTGATGCTGAGCGGTTTGCCGATTATGAGTTCTATGAGGAGAAAGACGATGAACCCGCCATCAAGGATGGGTACTGGCAGGAGATTCAGAATACCCAAATTGATACTTATCACGGCCATTAGTGGAAATAGGTAGGCCCAGTTCTCCTGTGCTACCTGTCCGGTCATCTGGCCGATCATTATAGGCCCGCCCACGGTCTTTATGGAGATTGCTCCCTGGAAAAGTTTGACAACAACCTTACAGGTTAACACCATGATTTCCCACGTTCTTTCAAACCCCTGGTTAATAGATCCCAAAAATCCCAGGGTGACATTTTCAAATTTTCCCGAGGCAACAATGCCGATCAGAGCAGACTTTATCTTTTCGCCGAAAATGTTTTTACCCACTGACGCTTCCGGCACAACCGTGAAGGTGAGAAACCTGTCTTCCCGTTGTACGGTAATTTCAAGGGATTTCCCTGCACTATGCTGGACCAAGTCTTTGATATCGAGCCAGGTTCGAATGTTTTTTTCCGCGAGGGATACAATGACATCACCTTTCAGAAGTCCTGCCTTATGGGCTGGTGAGTTTTCCCTGACCTGCCCGATTTCCGGGATCATGATCTGGTAGCCTGCGACCATGAAAAACGTGCAGAAGATTACCAGGGCTAAAAAGAGATTAAAAAACGGACCTGCGCCCACTATGGCAATACGCTTGAGCACATGCTTATTGCTGAAGGATTTCTCCTGTTCTTGAGGGCTTAAGGGCTTGGCGTCTTCATCATCGGTTTCCCCTAACATTTTAACATACCCGCCAAGCGGGACAAGGGAAATAAGATACTCGGTTTCTCCTATTTTCTTCCCTGCTAATTTGGGTCCGAAGCCTAATGAAAATTTGAGGACCTTCACGCCAAAATATTTGGCAACGAGAAAATGCCCCAGTTCATGAAAAAAAATCAAGACACCCAATACAAGGGCAAAGGGTAGTATGTAATAGAGAAAAAAACTCATGTTTCAGTCCGAATACCTTTCATGGATTGTTTCTATTTTGTCTTAGAAAACCGCGTCCTCTGGCGTGGTCAGAGATAATGGCTCTGCCTTGGAGTTTTGTGTCTAAAAATACAAATTATAAGCACCAAAATACAAATAAATCTCAAATTCCAATATTCAATGACCAAAACCTTCCAGGACAAAATATTGTTTGGATTTTCGAATTTTGGTCATTGCAATTTGTTTGATATCTGGAATTTGATGTTTGGGATTTCAATATATCAATGAAATTCCAACAAAGCAAACCCCCTCTGGGTATAACCAAAGCCTGGTCCTCTGGGCCACACTTTTTACTATACAATAATGATAATGCATTTGCAAAATTCTTCAATTAGCCGATGTGCAACAAAAAGTGGTCCGCCCTACATCAAGGCGCCGGTCAAAGCACGTTACGGTTGCTTCGCATTCAGGAGAGACAGGGCCGTATCCCGTGCCCATTTATCAGCCTCCATAACCGTTTCAATACGATCAATAGGGTGTGGCTGGTGTGCCCCCATGACTTTTTCTATGAGATCCGGGATATCCGAGAACCCGATTTTTCCTTCCAAAAAAGAGGCTACTCCAATTTCGTTGGCCCCGTTCAGCACGGCAGGCATGCTCCCACCTTTTTCAGCCGCTCTCAAGGCCAGGTCGAGACACTTGAATTTCTTAATATCAGGTTTTTCAAAGGTCAACTTTCCTATTTCATCAAGTCTTAATGAAGAAACACCGGTTTCAAAATGACGGGGATAGGAAAGGGCATATGATATTGGAATTTTCATGTCAGGGGTCCCCAATTGAGCCACCACGGAACCATCTCTGTATTCTACCATGGAATGAATAACACTCTGGGGGTGTATGAGAATGCTTATTTGCTCCATGTCCAAATCAAAGAGCCATCTGGCTTCAATGGCTTCAAGGCCTTTGTTCATCATGGTAGCGGAATCGATTGTTATTTTAGGTCCCATATTCCAGTTGGGGTGATTAAGGGCCTGGGCCGGTGTCACCTTGCCCATTTCTTCAAGGGATAAGTCCTTAAATGGCCCTCCTGATGCAGTAAGTATCACACGTTTGATGTCTTCCTTATGATGACCCATGAGAGACTGGAGAATGGCGCTGTGCTCGCTGTCAATGGGAAGGATTGATACGTCATGCTTTTCCGCTACGGATAGAACGAGTGGGCCCGCCATCACCATTGTTTCCTTATTGGCTAATGCGATCTGTTTGCCCGCTTTTATGGCCTCATAGGTTGGCAGCAACCCTGCCGCACCTGTGATCGCCGATATGACGGTGTCCACTTCGTTTAAGGTGGCTATGTGGACCAATCCCTTGCTACCAAAGGAGATTTCAAATTTTCTGCCCTTGCCGGAGCGTTTTTTCAATTCCAATGCCAGGGCCTCATCTAAAACGGCAACGGCCATGGGCCGGAAATCTCCTATCTGGTGTAGCAGGAGTTCTATATTTTTTCCGGCAGCGAGAGCGACAGCCCTGTATTTTTCAGGGTTGGCCCGGATCACCTTGAGCGTGTTGACTCCGATGGAGCCGGTTGAACCTAATAGAGCTATTTTTTTCATATCCTAAAACGCAAATACATATAGAAAACCGGGATAGCAAACAAGAGTCCGTCTATCCTGTCTAAAATCCCGCCATGTCCCGGGAGTATTCGGCTCGAGTCTTTTACCCCGTAACTCCTTTTTAACATGGATTCCACCAGGTCCCCGATCTGCCCGACAACGGAAATGCCTATTACAAGGGCCAGAATGCCTGAATCTATCCGGTGCAGACGCAGTATGTGCAAAAACCAGAGGGCCACTATAACGCTGCTTATCACCCCCCCTATGGCACCTTCCCAGGTTTTTCCGGGGCTGATCGCTTCATAAAGCTTATGTTTTCCGAAGAGTTTTCCGCAGTAAAATGCTCCCGTGTCGCTTGCGAATATGACGGCCAACAGGAAAAAGATCCATATGTTACCATGGGGATACCGGTCTATCATTATGAGCATTGAAAGGGGAAGGCATACGTAAACCGGTCCTAAAAGCGCCTTTCCGATATCTCCCGTTGATTGACGTCCGATTGAATGAGCCGATAACATAAAAAGTGTCATGGGCACAAAGGCCAAAACAGGAATGACACCAAGCAGATAATAGATATCTCCTTCATAAATAAAAAGGAAGAGTACGAATGAAAGTAAATACCCGGACCATTTGACGGACCCGGGAATATCGGACGCCGTTATCTTGTAAAATTCAAACAGACCGGTCAGGGAAACAAGATAAACCAGCAAATAAAAAACCCATCTCGGACCGAAACCTATGAGATAGATCAAGATCGGTAATGCGATTATGCCGGTAAGCCATCGCTTCAGATGCATATTGTAGTTGCTCCCTACTCCTTACTCCCTACTGCTCGCAGCCCCAAACCTTCTCTCCCTTTCCTGGAAATCCAGGATGGCCGCCAAGTATTCTTCCTTCCCAAAATCCGGCCAAAGTGTGGACGTTATATAGATTTCAGTATAGGCAATCTGATAGAGAAGGAAATTGCTGATCCGGGATTCGCCGCTCGTTCTGATAAGCAGATCAGGATCCGGCATGCCTGCCGTGTAAAGGGAATCCGAAATTAACTGCTCGGAGATATCATTTGCCTTTAGATCGCCTTTCTCTATTTGAGTGCCGATCTTTTTGAAGGCGTCAAATATCTCCTGCCTGCCACCGTAGCTCAGGGCCAACGTGAGTACCATGTCCTTATTCGAAGAGGTTTTTTCCATGGTATCAAAGAGAGCATTTTTCGTATCGCCCGGGAGCTTTCCGCTTCTCCCAATGGTCTGGAGCCGTATTCCATTATCTAACATTTCTTCCAGTTCGCTTTTGACAAAGCGCTTCAGGAGTTTCATCAGTGCCTGAATCTCTATTTTGGACCTTTTCCAGTTTTCTTCGGAAAAGGCGTAAAGGGTAAGCCATTTAACCCCAATTTCGCGGCTGGTTCTCACGATTTCCCTAACCGTTTCCGCCCCTTTCTGATGCCCGCGGATCCTGTTTATGCCCCTTTTTTTGGCCCACCTGCCATTCCCGTCCATGATAATGGCCACATGTTTGGGTAATTTTTTTGGGTCAATGTTTGGCATAGGTTTATTTCTACACTGAAAACCTGGTCCTTTGGCCAGATCAGAGTTAGATGGCTCTGCCTTGGAGTTTTGGGTCCAAAAATACAAATTCCAAGCACCAAAATACAAATACCATGCCAAAGGCAGGCAAGAATCTCAAATTCCAATATTCAATGACCGAAACCTTCCAGGACAAGACATTGTTTGGATTTTCGAATTTTGGTCATTGGAATTTGTCCTTCGACTTCGCTCAGGATGGCGAGCCTGTCGAACCATTTGATATTTGGGATTTGATATTTGGAATTTCAATAAATCAATGAAATTTCAACGAAGCAAATTTCCTGTGGAGATAACCAGAGACTGGTCCTTTGGGCCAGGATTTTTACTAAAATTCAACAATCTCCTTCTCCTTTTGGGCGGTGATTTCATCAATTTTCTTTATAAATTCGTCTGTTATTGTTTGCACATCATCCTGGGACCTGTGAAGCTCGTCTTCGGAAATTTCTTTATCGTTCTTCAGTTCTTTAAACATTTCATTGGCTTCCCGCCTGTGGTTACGGATGGAAACTTTGCTTTCCTCACCCATCTTTTTGGCCAATTTTGCTAACTCTTTCCGCCTTTCCTCGGTGAGCGGTGGTATGGATATCCTGATAATCTTGCCGTCATTCATGGGAGTCAGTCCTAATTCGGACTTGAGGATGCCCTTTTCTATATTCCCAATAATGGATTGGTCCCAGGGCTGTATGGTCATGAGGCGGCTTTCGGGCACGGAGATAGATGCAACCTGGTCAAGGGGCATTTGAGTTTCATAGCAATCTACCTTTATGCCTTCCAGCAGCGCCGTGGAGGCTCGACCGGTTCTTATCCTTTTGAAATCTCTCTTGAGAGCTTCCCCGGTATTAGTCATTTTTTCGCGCAGTTCGGAAAAGATTTCATCTTTCATGATCCTTCTCCTGTGATTAGAGTCCCGATTTGATCCCCTGAAATAATGCTCTTGATATTCCCTTTTTTCCTGAGGTTAAAAACGATTATAGGTAATTTCTGTCCCATGGCTAAGGATACTGCGGTCAGGTCCATTATCTTCAGGTTCCTTTTGAGGACCTCGCTGTATGTCAGACTGTCAAAGTATTTAGCGCCGGGCGTTGTTTCAGGGTCATCATCATAAACACCATCCACTTTTGTTGCCTTTAAGAGCACATCGGCATCTATTTCCATGGCCCGTAAGGCCGCGGCAGTATCTGTCGTGAAATAGGGGTTCCCTGTTCCGGCCCCAAAAAGGACAATGCGGTTTTTTGAAAGGTGGCTGACCGCGCGCTTCCTTATATAAGGTTCGGCAATTCTAATCATGTCAATGGCGGTCATGACCCTTGTTTCGCATCCGATCCTTCGGAGTGCCTCACCTAATGCAAGGGTGTTTATGACGGTTGCCAACATTCCCATGTGGTCACCTGCAACGCGTCCTACGCCAAAGGCATCCGATTGAAGTCCCCTGAATATATTTCCCCCACCGATGACAATCCCCACTTCAACGCCAAGCTTATGGATGTCTGAAATTTCAGAGGCCACGATTTCAAGTACCGTGGAATCAATCCCAAAAGATTGATCCCCCATAAGGGCCTCCCCGCTCAATTTCAGCAGGATCCGCTTGAAACGGGGGCGGATATCAGGCATCGGAATCTCCCAACTGAAACCGGGCGAATCGCCTGATCATAATGTTTTCGCCTGTTTTGGCTATCAAATCATTCAACAAATCCCGGACCGTGATGTCCGGGTTTTTGACAAAGGGTTGCTCCAAAAGACATGCCTCTGAAAAAAACTTTTTGAGCTTTCCTTCAACAATTTTGTCTATAATATTATCAGGCTTGCCCGATTCTTTTGCCTGGGTGGCGTAAATATCCTTTTCCTTCAGCAGGGTATCTTCCGGGACCCCATCTCGATCAATGGCAATGGGATTGGTCGCTGCAATCTGCATGGCCATATCTTTAACAAAAGTCGTGAAATCTTCTGTTTTGCCTGAAAAGTCGGTTTCACAATTGACCTCCACAAGGACCCCGATCTTGCCTCCGGCATGGATATAAGACTGGACCTGGCCTTGTGACGTGGCGCGACCCCCACGCTTTTTGGCAGTTGCAATCCCTTTTTTCCTTAAATATTCAATGGCCTTTTCGATGTCTCCACCGCTTTCATTAAGGGCCGCCTTGCAGTCCATGATGCCGACACCGCTCTTTTCTCTTAATTCCTTTATCTGCGAAGTAGTAATTGCCAATTCGAATGTTCCTCCCTTGTTGGATTGTTGATAGGCGTTCAGAGGTTCCCAACCTCGAACATTGAATCTTGAACGGTTCAAATTTGTGAGGTGAACCTAAAAACATTGTATCCGTTCACGGAGCAGTCGAGTTAGTGAAAATCCCAAATAACAAATCCCAAATAACAATCAAATTCCAATCACCGAAATTCAAAACTCCAAACCAGCATATGATCTCGATGAAAATGGCAAATGAATTTAAAAAAACATTTTCACAAATATTGCAAGAATCAAAATAGTTTAGGTCATTGGTATTTGAGATTTATTTGTAATTTGGTGCTTGGTATTTGGGATTTCAAAAATTGCGTAAACGGTTACCGATTTTCTTACTTCATCGCGATCA
>JAFDDR010000299.1 GCA_019310785.1 Deltaproteobacteria bacterium | reverse complement strand
TTTGGCATAGCTAAGCCTCTCCAGAGTTACCAAGTATTCGGGCAGAGTCAGAAATTGCGCTGCCTTTTTTGTGTTTGGTCAACCTGTTTCAAACCTTCGCTGTACAAAACGATTTGACTGAGCCTCACGGCGAAGTAGGTTACGGAAAAGATATATGCCGGTAAGTACAGCCACCAGGCAAAGGGATTGGGAATGCCGGTGTATTGGATATCGCCCGGCAGGCGAATAATGTTCTTCCAGTCCCAGCAGAAGGCAACTATCATCAGGCTGCCGCAGCCTAATTCAATGACCCAGTCATACCAGCGCCATGCGATTACATAGCCCTTTTCCTTATAGTAGATGATAAGTGATCCGGCTGCTGCCATTGTCAGGGCGATCAACACCGGCGTTATTACCGGGCCTACCCACGGGAGGGGCACAAAAAAGAGAAGGTCCCAGGTCATTAGGCTTTCGGGCCAGCCGACCATGACCCAGAGCCAGATGTAGTAGAATATGTCCCAGATCCCGAAAGCTATCATGAAAAAGCAAAACTTTTGAAGGGCGTTCTTCCCGGAAGCGCAGCCCACTGCCACAAGCATGAGGATCGTCGCGATCTCCCGGCCGAACTCGATGTGCATGAGGTGGTCAACGACGAGTTTGCCGTTCTTCCATTCAAGCACTACGGGGAAATAGAAAGAACCCTCAAAGTAGATCTCACGAAGATAGACAACAATCGCGCCCTCCACCCATGCGAATGAAATGGCAAAGACAATAACCCAGATCCAATGCCGGAGTGCTTCTCGTGATGGTTCTTGTGGACTGATAATTTGCCCCTGGTTCCTTGTTGTCATCACACCTGAACATCCTCAAATTGCGCCATTAATTCCTTAACCCGCCTCTTTGGTTCCTCCGGATTTTCAGCCGGGAAGGCGCAAGTGGGTGTTTCTATGATGCCCATGTCCGAAAGGACCCCTTTGACGATGGCCGCGGGTATTTTATAATAAATGTCTATGAGGTTACGGAGGTAACCACCTGATTCCCAGACCTGCTTGAGGGAGTCAGGATAGTCTTTTTGATCACCCGTCAATTTAAGGGAGGAACTGGTGATCCTCTGCCATGCCCTGGGTGTGAGATTGGCTCCTATGGACACAACGCCACTCATGCTGGGATAGTCCAGGAAACGAGTTTCGTCAGCGTCATAGATCCTGAATTTGGCCCTTCTGCGGGATGCCTTCTGGTAGTTGTGGGCCCTGTCAAGAGACCCCTGAAAGACCAATCCGGCCAGTTTCTCTAAGTAGGCTAATTCCTTTAAAATGCTTGTGCGGATATTATTCCTTTTAATAGGCCTGACCAGCCCTTTTATCAATTCAGGATCATTATGGAGGATAAAGGGCTGATCCACCATTGAGCAAAGGTCCTCATAATGGTCGGGAAGCCCACGGTTGCTGTGATAGTAAAGGGGTGTGTCCGCCCAGAAAACCTGTCCCTGATAACCCTGTTTTTCAAGCACATTTTTATGGGTCAGGAGGGTCTTCCTTGTTTTTTCCTCTGTATCCCCTGTGACCCATATCAGGATGGGGATCCTGCCGCGGATTACGACAAGGGCCTTTTCCACAAGCTCTAAGCGCTGATCAAGCTCAAGGTTTTTCCCTTCGCCTCCGCCGGGACCAGCCAAAAGGATTGCCTGGGCATGGGGGGTTATCTGGTCCAGAAGTCTTCCCAGCCCGCGACCATCAATGGACCGGTCGCTTTTTAACGGGGTGATCAGATCAACGATAAGCCCCCGGGGTGCGATTAATGCCTCCATTGACTCTGAATTCCTCTCTTCCTAAGAGGTCGTGAAGGTGTACAATGCCTTTGACGCAATCGAATCTATCCACAATAGCAAGGTGGGTAATTGCATGGAATTCCATGAGGCCCAATGCCTCGGCCGCGGTCTGATCTTCATCTATGGTCATGGGGGACGGGGACATAATATCCTCCACCAGCATATCATGGATGTTTGTTTCCGTGATAAGCGCCCTCCGCAAGTCGCCGTCCGTGATAATACCTGTAAGCTTTTGATCCTTGTCAACCACTAAGGTTGCGCCGATTTTTTTGGCATTGATTTCCTTGATGGACTGTCGAACCTTTGAGCCTAAGAGAACTTGCGGGATATGGTCGTCGGTGAGCATGACCTGGCTGACCCTGATGGCAAGACGCTCTCCGAGGCTTCCGCCCGGATGAAATTTCCTGAAATCATCCTGGTTAAAGCGCCGGCGATTGATAAGGGCCACGGCAAGCGCGTCACCCATGGCTAAGGCGGCCGTTGTGCTGGCCGTCGGAGCCATGCCCATGGGACACGCCTCCCTTTCCACGCCCACGTCAATCACCACATCGGATGCCTTTGCCATTGGTGAATCCAGACCTCCTGTAAAGGCGATAATCTTAGCCCCCATTTTTTTGAGGATAGGCAATATGGCATTGATTTCGACGGTCTGACCACTGTGGGAGATGGCTAAGACGATATTGTCAGTAGTCACCATGCCTAAATCCCCGTGGGTTGCCTCTGCCGGATGAAGGAACAGGGAAGGGGTCCCGGTACTGTTAAAGGTGGCAACTATTTTCTTAGCAATCAGGCCCGATTTTCCCATGCCTGTGAGGATGAGCCTTCCTTTGGCCTCAAGAATCATATCTACGGCCTTTTCAAACTCGGGGCCAATACGTTCCACCAAGCTCAGGATGCTCTGGGCCTCTATTTTTAGAACTTCTTTTGCTTGTTCAATGACCATGAGGAAGGTTCAAGGTTACAGTTTTCTTTAACACTTTCATTGAACGTTCTCAAGGCATAAAATTTCTTTGTGAATTTATTAAATCCCGCTATCATCGGAATTACGCCTCTGCAAACAACGTCTTTGATGGTACTACGAGGCCGGTATTTTTTGCTTGACGTCCTGAAAAGCTGTGCCTATAATTTTATTTTTTGTACCCTGGACGTATTCCGATGGATGGTTTTGCCCTGAAGGACATTCCCTTTGCCGGGTAGAGCCCTCAGGCCCGGGGCCGTGAGAAAACATTCTTAATAAGGAGGGTAGCGTTTTGGGAGAAGGAGTTGTAAAGTGGTTCAGTGATAAAAAGGGGTTTGGCTTTATCGAGCAGGAGGACGGTCAGGATCTATTTGTTCACCACAGCGGTATTGACATGTCCGGATTCAAAACGCTCTCTGAAGGTGACAGGGTGAGTTTTGATGTGGAAGAAAGTGATCGGGGTCCTAAGGCCAAAAACGTTACTAAACTTTAACCTGTTAAACCACGATTTTCAGGGGCATCCAGTCGGAATTTGACGGGATGCCCTTTCTTTTCTCAATCCCGCGATTTCTTCATTCGTTTAACATTCCGCCTTTCATCTTTTGCTACCAACGTTTGTTGGGCTTTTCTCATTTTTATTGACTTTTCAAAATGTTATCTGATAAAAATCAAATTTAATCCCGTTTCACTCTATCCCGCTATGGCGGGAGAAAAATGGATTATCGGGTTTGCATTTCATTCCAGGAGTTACATAAATTACAGGACGTATAATGGACTCATTGGATCAGGAATACTTAAAATCAAGAAGTATTGGTCGTCGGCAAGAGGATCTTCTGGCAAGGGAAAAGATAAAAAAGCACGCCCGTCTTTTCACTGTCGGCCAGATTATCACTTCGGAAATGAACCTGAACTCTTTGTTCGAAGTGATCATGGACCAGACCAATCAGATAATGGGGACCGAGAGGAGTACGGTATTGCTGTATGACGAAGAACGGACGGAGTTGTGGTCCTTAGTGGCAACCGGAATGAAAAAGAATGAAATCCGAATACCTTCAAATTATGGCGTGGCAGGCTGGGTATTCCAGAACAATATGCCATTGATCATTAATGATGCTTATAGTGATCCGCGTTTTTATGCGGAGGTGGACAAAAAATCAGGCTTTCGAACAAAAAATATCCTTTGCGTTCCTCTTGTTAACCGAAAAGGACAATGCATCGGGTCCCTTCAGACCCTTAATAAGATATCGATGGATTTCACGGATGAGGATAAAGAGTTGCTCATATCCCTGTCTCACTATGTGGCAATCGCACTGGAAAACTCAAGGCTTTATGAAGATGTGAAAAATTATTCGGAAGAGTTGAAGACAACGCTCATACGCATCGAAACACTTGAGAGGGTCAAGAGCCAGTTGACCAAATTTGTTCCTGGTTCTGTTGCCAAGATGGTCGAGCATGACCCGGACAGGCTGACGTTTGAAAAAATTCCCATGAAAGTGACCATATTATTCATTGATATCCAGGGTTTTTCCGGGATAACCGAAGGTTTTGACCAGAGGGTGGTCAATGATATGGTGGAGTGCCATTTTTCCAGGTACCTTGAATGCATATACCGGCATTGCGGAGAAGTAAACGAGACCTCCGGCGATGGTTTGATGGTTATTTTCAAGGACGCTGCTTTAGAAAGTCATGCCAAGAAAGCCGTGGCCGCCGGGCTGGAAATCGTTTTGGAAAACAGCCGTTTAAATGAAGAGTTCACTTATCCCTGGGGCAGGGTTGATCTGCACTTGGGAATCAACTCGGGCGAGGCATGGGTAGGTTCCACTAAGATGAAGACACTCACCGGGGAGCGCTGGACCTATACTGCATCGGGTCTGGTCACTGTTTTGGCCGCCCGGATTGGTGCGCTTTCAAGTGAGACTAAGCTTTATGTGGGACCTGAAACATATAGATGCATTCAGAATTCCTGCGCTTGTGAATCGATAGGCATTAAGGAACTCAAGAATGTAAAGACTCCTTTAGAGATTTACCGGGTATTAAACCCTAACATTGCATAAATCTTCGGCCCAAAAACGCTACGCTCGCTCTATATCACGCCATCAAGAAACGTTGGCCCATTTTCAAGACCTCACCGTATGTTCAATACGCTTTCACCCTTGAAAATGTCCCAAAGTCCCTTGCTGGCATAATCTGAAGCGTTTTGAACTCGAATTTTATGCAACGTTAGGGTAAAGACTATGGAAAATTTGTAACTCGGGTTGTCAGGTTCACGGTTCACAGTTCAAGGTTGATTGCAAAGAATTCGCTCCGGATTTGTGTGCAATAGCACCTGGTGTTCTGCAAGAACTGGATGAACCATGCATTTGTGCATTTGGTTTAGAATTTAACCTTGAACCCTGAACCTCTGAACCTTGAACCTGAACAGTGACGATGGAAATTGATAATTTGACCCTCAAAAAAGATCTTCCGGCCTTTCAGAAGGCCGAAAATGTTGATAGTAAATCCACGGAATTGATGGAGCAATTGGAAGCCCTGTTTCACCCGCGATCTGTGGCGGTTGTCGGGGTGCCCAGGGGCATGAAGACCCCAGGCCAAGGAGATCGACGGGCTGCGTGCCTATCCCAGTGTGTCGGCCATCCCAGGTCCGGTGGACTTAGCCATTGTGTTAGTCCCGCATAACGGTGCCCTTTCCGTTATTAGGGAATGCGCCGCCAAAGGGGTCAGGGGGGCGGTTCTCTTCACTGCGGGATACAAGGAGACCGGGACAGATGAGGGTAAAGCATTGGAAGAGGAGCTTGTGGATATGGCCCGTTCTTCCGGAATGCGTCTTATCGGGCCTAACTGTATGGGCCTCTACTGTCCAAAGAGCGGTCTTTCCTTTTTCCCTCAGCTTTCCAGGGAACCGGGACCTGTTGGTATCATCTCCCACAGTGGCTCCCTGACCAATATTTTGGGGCGTATGGCCTCTCAAAAGGGGAT
>JAFDDR010000298.1 GCA_019310785.1 Deltaproteobacteria bacterium | reverse complement strand
GGCAAGACAACCTTATTAATGACGATCATGGGTTATCCTCAATACGAAGTTGTGGCGGGCAAAATAGTGTTTAAAGGGGAGGACATAACACATCTGCCCATAGACGAAAGGGCCATGTTGGGTATTGGCATGTCTTTCCAGCGTCCACCCACCATAAACGGGCTCAAGACCCGGCAGATGGTCCGGTTGTGCGCAAAAGATGAAGTAAATGAAGAAGACCTTGCAAAACAGGTCAATTTCGAAGAATTTTTGGACAGGGATGTGAATGCGGGGTTCTCGGGCGGTGAAATAAAACGCTCTGAATTGCTTCAATTGTTGGCACAATCTCCCGACCTGATGCTTTTTGATGAACCCGAATCAGGGGTTGATATGGAGAACATTTCTCTTGTGGGCAAAACCATAGCTTCTTTGTTACAGAAAGACTTTCCTTCCGTTGAGAAAAAATCCAAAATGAAGGCAAAACTTGACCGTACAAAAATGGGACTTATTATCACACATACAGGATATATCTTAGACTATGTAGCCGCTGACAAGGGACAGGTGCTCTACGACGGGATGTTAAGCTGTGTCAGCAACCCACGTGAGATATTAAGCTGCGTTGGTGAATCCGGATATAAGGAGTGTGTGCGATGTATAATCGAGAACAACTAAAGGAAAGGGCGAATAAGGCAATAGATAAAAAGGGGGCCATCGGGCCGGACGTTAATCTCGATGAGTTTGACGATGCGCCCGTACCCCATTCTTACATGGCCGACGAAGAGCTCTGCGCCATGCCCGAACAGGATCAGCAGCAGCTTGTAATGGCAGGGCTGGATGTCACAAAAAAGGAACGAGGGGGCACTTATTTTCAGAAAGATACTGAGGTTGTCCATTGTCACACTCAGCAGGAGGGTATTGAAGTCATCCCTATCCGGAAGGCCTTAGAGCAGTATGACTGGATAAACGATTATTATTGGAAACTGGCTGCCGTGGATACAGACAAATATACTGCTGCTGCAGAACTTGGATTGCATGACGGTTACGTTATCAGGGCCCTCCCGGGGAGTAAATCCATATATCCCATCCAGGCCTGCCTATATCTGGACAAAGACGGATTGCAGCAGAATGTCCATAACATCATTATTGCAGAAGAAGACTCCGAACTCCATATCATAACCGGCTGTGCCACATCACCCCATATGAAAAGGGGCGCCCATGTAGGGATCTCGGAATTTTTTGTAAAGAAAAATGCAAAATTGACTTTTACGATGATTCATAACTGGGCGGAGGAGATGATTGTACGTCCGAGGTCGGTAGCACAGGTAGAAGAGGGCGGCCTTTTCTTAAACAACTACATATGCATGAAACCGGTCCGCTCTTTACAGATGTATCCAACGACCCATTTGATCGGTAAAGATGCCGTGGCCCGGTTTTACAGTATCATTGTGGGAAGCCCCGGTTCCCAATATGACCTGGGCGGCAGGATATTTCTGAAACACCCGGGCAATAGGGCTGAAATCGTGTCCCGAGTTATCAGTAACGGCGGAAACATCATTGCCAGAGGCCATTTGATCGGGGAAGTGCCTGAGATCAAGGCCCACCTGGAATGCCGCGGCCTGCTTCTCAACGGCGGGCTTATCCATGCCATACCCGAATTAGAGGGTCATGTTGACGGTGTAGAGATGTCCCATGAGGCGGCAGTAGGTAAGATTGCCCAGGAAGAGATCGCCTACCTTATGTCCCGAGGCCTTAGCGAAGATGAAGCCACTTCCACCATTGTTCGTGGTTTTTTAAGCGTTGATATTCCTGGTCTGCCACCTCAATTACAGTCTGAAATAGACAGGGCTATTGAAGAGAGTGACAAGGATGTGATGTAACCTATAAAAAAGGAGGAAACCATGAGCTTTGAATCGTTTGAAGAAGTTATTCGTTTTGCCATAGAGAAGGAAAAGGAAGCGGTCAATTTTTATGAGGAGGCCGGCAGTCTCGATCCCTATGCCTGGGCCAAAGAGACATTTAAAGGGTTTGCCGGCGAAGAACGAAAACATCAGGCCCTTTTGGAAGAATTCCTCAAGGGCGAAAAAGGGGTGTCCGACTATAAGTTCGAATGGATTCCCGACATTAAGCGCAGCAACTACATCGTGGACATGGAATATGAGAAAGGAATGCCTTATACCGATGCATTAAGGCTTGCCATGAAGCGGGAAGAAAAAGCACTGGCATTATATAACGACCTTCAAAAAAAGGTGGATAACGAAGAATTTGCAGGTGTATTGAAGATGCTGGCCCAGGAAGAGGCTAAACATAAGCTCGCCCTTGAAACACTTTATGATGATTACATGGCAAAACAAGGGGATTAACCTTGCTCTATGAAAAGGAAGGACCATAGAAAGGCCCCGAAAAAGGGAGGGTGGGAATGCAAGCGGCAATAAAGATCTACACGCTCAGTACCTGCGGTCACTGTAAGGCTACGAAAAGGTTTCTGGACGAATGCAAGATAGAATTTGAGTTTGAAGACGTAGACCTGCTGGAGGGTGAAGAAAGGGCCGCCATGATTGAGGAGGTGAAAAGATGGAACCCGGCCTGTTCCTTTCCTACCATTATCATCGGAGACAGGGTTATTGTAGGCTACAGAGAAGATGAAATAAGGGAGGCGCTTGGATTATGAGTGAGGCGGAAAAATTATACGAGACGCTGAAGAAGGTTCAAGAGCCTAAAGGTTGGTTCAAGAGCCTAAAGGTTACTACTTTAACAGGGATAAAAAAAGGGTAATCGAACTCATCGAGTCTCTCTTGGTGAATAAAGAACGCTATGGCTATATGTCCTGCCCATGCAGGCTGGCAGCGGGAGATCGCAAAAAAGACCAGGACATCCTCTGCCCATGTGTATACAGGGAAGGCGACGTAAAGGAATACGGAAGCTGTTATTGCAATCTCTATGTCTCAAAAGAGTGGAATGAGGATGATATGCCTCATGAATATGTCCCTGAGAGAAGGCCTTCGTATTTTTAGCGAACAGAAGGCCTGAATTGTAAAACAGAGATCATCAGGAAAGGAATACACTCAATGTTTGTCCTTGGATTACAGGGAAGCCCGCGTGTCAAGGGAAATACTAACATTCTCCTTTCGGCATTTCTCGATGAGGCCGAAAAACTCGGCGCCCGAACAAAATATTTT
>JAFDDR010000297.1 GCA_019310785.1 Deltaproteobacteria bacterium | reverse complement strand
ATTTGTAATTTGGTGCTTGTATTTTGTATTTTTAGACACATCGAATTTTCTCATGCTGTCAACTACAGCATTAGTCTTTCCTAAAGAGTCAGATATTGTGACCTTCTCCTCCAATAGTCATACATCAACGAGAGCAGTTGGGCGGTCTCATATAGATTGTTGTAAATACGTATACCCTGCTTATTGAGGTCACAGACAACCTGGCTTTCCCATGGGCTATAATGGCTCCCGATCAAAACGGGTATGCCTGCTTTCTTTTCCAGGTCGTCCAGCCCCTGTATCTGCTGTTTTTCGATATCCAGAAAGATCTTCCATTCAGCCGGTGTATCCTCTGTTTGCATTCCCGGCCTGCCTATTCCGTGCACTATAAGCGCGTCCACTTCACCGGAAGAGAGGATCTCACGGCTAAGTGCAAGTGGTGTATTCACGGAGAGGAAAAGCCCTGAGGCCCCAAAATCGACAGGGTTTCTTGTGGAGGCCCTGGGTGGCATGTCCAAAGATCTCAATTTCTCTTGAAGCTTCGGGCTCAGCTCGGGCACCGAAAGCCCAGCCTCCTCTAATGCATCGGCAAGGGCCACCCCCCAGGAACCTCCTACCGTGATAATGGCCACCCTTGGCCCTCTCATTGAAGGGCGTTCAATCAAAGCATGGCCAAGAGGGAGCAGGAGTTCCATTGTGGGAGAGATGATGATTCCGGTCTGATTGAACAGGCCCTGATATATCTCCTTTTTCCCCGAAAGCGCTCCTGTGTGGCTGCGCGCTGCACGGGCGCTTCCCGGCGTCCTGCCTGCCTTGTAGACCACTATCGGTTTTGTCTTCGTTATTTCGCTGGCAACCTCTATGAAGCGCCTGCCATCGCGGATGGTCTCTATATACATTATAATGGATTTTACTTCCGGGTCCCGTCCGAAATGCTCTAAGAAATCTGTCACGGTCAAGTCACACTCATTCCCGGTATGGATGAATTTACCCACACCGAGTCCCCTGGCCCAACCGGAGGATAGAATGTCGTAAAAGGCATAACCTCCCTGGCATGCAGCCGCAATGGGAGTAGAAAGGAGGTTGTCCGCGGGTGTTGCCGAGGCATTAAAATTTGCCTGGATGTTGAACGTGCCGCTCACGTTTGGGCCCAAAAGTCGGATACCGTTAGAGCGGGCCAGTCCGGTCAGGGCCTCCTGTCTTTTTTGTCCGCTCTCGGAGACCTCGCCAAACCCTGCCGTAATGATCGTAATCCCTTTGACCTTTTTCAGACTGCAGGCCTTTATCTCATTTTCCAGAAATTCATCAGGAATGGCCAAGACCGCAAGGTCCACCGGGCCTTTTATTTCCCCTATATCCTTGAACGCCGGGATGCCTAATACCTGGTCGGCCTGACGGTTTACAGGATAGATTTTTCCTGGATAATTCAGTGAAAGAAGACCACTCATTATGAATGACCCCCAGGCCCCGGGCCTCTCGGTAGCACCGACTACTGCTACGGATTCAGGACTCAGGAAAACATCCAGATCAGATTTTGTTACCACGCGCCCTCCTGATCATTCTTTTCCTCATGACACGCTTTCATGGCTTTTTGCCTAAAAAATCCAAAAAGATACGCCTGACCTTCGTCTTTAGTTGCCTATTTCACCGGCAGTATCAAAAGTGACAAACTCGTAAAAAGTCGAAAAGGTCCCTTTTCCGTCATTCCGGCGAAAGCCGGAATCCAGTGTTTTCAGGAACTTATGACTGACCTGGACCCCGGCTTTCGCCGGGGTGACGACTTTTTAAGAGTTCATCAAAAGTAAAACCAGTTTGTTGCATTTGTCGGATCATATTCAACTTTGCCTCTTTTTCCTATAACTTTTTTCCGTGTCATCTGTTCCAGCACGTTTTTTCCGGGCTTAACTTTTGCAATAAACCGGTCGTCACTTTCTTCCCTTCCTATTACAATTGCGGCGCATGGCTCACTGTCGCGGTCGTAAAGGACTGTATATGATTCCACCCTCGCCTTTCCCGTTGCTTCTTTAAGTACGTTCACCGGTTGATACCCTTCTTTTTTCTGTTTCAAGTGACTTTTATTATCATGGATATGCGTTATCTCTCCCGGGCTCCCGCTGTATACTCCTACCGAATGTTTGCTTATATACCAGCTTAATGCCTGAACCAGTCCAAATGATTCCGGGTTTTCGCGGAGTTTGGTTACCATCAGGCAGATTGCATGCATGGCATAATTATTCCCTGGTCCGCCAAAAGCAGGCATGCCTCCGGTGATTGTTAACGGTCTTGAATCCTCACGGGATATATCGAGCATTTCACGTGTTATTCGAGGAGCGCAAGGAAAACAACTGTAGAAATCAAGATATTCAACCTCATCTATTGAGAGAGGAATTTGATCCAGGGCTTGGTTTACGGCCACACGCACCGAAGGGCTGGCCCACATGTCGGGTCGTTCCGAAACAAGCCAAACGTCCTCGGCATCTCCGAAGCCGCGTAGGAAAACGATCTTGTCTTTTGGGACACCCAATGCCTCTGCCTTTGCCAGGTTAGTGATGATAAGCGCTGCGGCCTGGTTTACGGCCATGTTTGAGCACATCAGCTTGGTGTAAGGGAAGGCCACCATGCGGTTTTTTTCATTGAGCGTGCCTATTTCCTCAGCGGTCCTGGCATTCCGGGTCCAGGCAAAAGGGTTTTGGGATGCAATCTCAGACGACCGTGCACAGAAAAAGCATAGTTCCCGGAAGTGATCTTCTATAGACATATTCCAGTGTGCCCGCAGTGCGTTTTCCATAAGAGAGTACATGGTTAAAGGCATTACCAGTCC
>JAFDDR010000296.1 GCA_019310785.1 Deltaproteobacteria bacterium | reverse complement strand
TAGACCCCACTCCCCGCTCCACATTGACCCCTAATGCCAATATCTCACCCACGCGGCTTTCATCGTTGATCTGTCTCGGCTGCACGGGTGATTCAAGATATTGTTTGATCTTTTCCCGGGTGACCCGAACAGATTGCTTTTGCCTTGCTAAGATCTCTTTCCGCAAAATACGCAGGAAAAGCCTGCGTATGATACGTTCCAGTTCGCGAACGCCCGGTTCGTAGGTATATGTTTTGATAAGGTGTCTCAAGAGGTCCGGTTCCTGCTCACTGTCGAAAAAGATCGCATCTTCGCTGATTTGATACCTTTGCCGCACACGCCGGATCAAATGCTGCCGGGCAATATCTACTTTTTCGTCTATGCTGTAACGGTCCAGAACAATTACTTCACACCGGTTGACTACGGCAGGGGGTACTGTTTCCAGGGTATTTGCCGTCAGGATGAAGTGGCAGTTGGACAGATCAATGTCTATGGTCGTCTGGGCGTATTTGTCATGAAAAAGGTGATTCTGCTCCGGGTCTAAGATCTCCAGAAGGGTTGAAATGGCGAACTTTTCGGTTTTATCCGCCTCATCCATAATGATAATGCCGTTGGTGACGCCCATTTTGATCAGACCCTGGACAATGGCCCCTGGTTTGGAACCTTCGTACGTGAAGCCGTGGCCCCGGAGGTCTGCCTCATCGCGCATGCCCCCCAAAGATATCTTGTGATAAGGAATCCCCAGGTTATCCGCGATAGAAATAGCTAAAGAGGTCTTCCCCCCTCCCGGAGGACCGACAAACAAGAATGAGCTTCCTGTGCGATGCCGGGACATGTCCTCCTCTTCGCTGATTTGCTGATAGCGCCAGATAAGGTTGGCAAAAAAGTCGCAGATAATTTCCTTTGGTTTTTTGAGCCCGTAGTGGGTGTGGTTCAGGCCCTCTTCAAATTCCTCGGACGACACCCTGATTTTTTGTATCTTTCCCCAGGGAATGGCTAACAGTGTTTCAATGAGTTCCGTATATTTGGGGCCGCTGTGCCCTACGGCGCTAACCTTATTTTTGTCTATGACTTCCATGGCCTGGCGGGAGAAAGATGGTGTATTTCTTGCCTCCTCAATGCGGTCTTTGAGGTTTTTTGTAGGAGAAACGGAAGGTTTCGGTTTGGGAGCGGAGACACCCGGAGACTCAGGAACCGAAAGGAAAGTGCCCCCCTTTTCTTTGGAAAGTCTTTTTAAATTATCTCTTAAAAAGGCAAAGATCTCCTCGGGGTCCTTATCTTCCAGACTTGTTTCAGGAAGATCCAGTTCGTGAAACAGGTAGATCAATCCCCAGCGATCTTTGAAGGCATCAAAAACCTTCTCGGCCTCTTTCTCGTTCTGTTCCATAATAAGGGCGAATAGCTGAAGGACCTCCTGCAGACAGGAGGTCCTCTGAACTAAGGAATAAGATGCATCACGACTCCTTCGATAGCACTCCCCTAAAACTCCCTTTTTCAGGTATGTGTCAAGGTCGAGAAAAATGGCTTGAAGCAGTTCCCCGGGTATGTCTCCCAAAATCATCATGAGAGAGGTCAGAATCCGGGTAATGAGATATTCGTAAGTCCTCTCCTGTTCCGCAGCGTCGAAAAGGGCAAGGTAAGTCTCTCCTTTAAAGCCGGTCATTTCATCAGCCAGAACGTTTCGGAGCATACGGTAATAAGTGGGATCATTGGTACGCCTGTCCATTGCATATGCCACATCGGATCGGATGACCTCACGTTCCGATTCGTTAGGGTACAGCATATGTTCTATCTCATGGCGCAACAAGAATTCAGCAAATGCGAGAATTTTGCCTTCCTCAGAGGTTTTTCCGCCTAACCTGGATTCGGGATCACTGGGCATTACAAAGGAAAAGTAATCAAAAATACGTTCATGGACATGGATGATCAATTTGGTATCTTTTTTAAAGGCCAGGCTCGTAACGCGTATCCGGTTTTCCTCGTCCTCCAAACGCTTAATGGTAAAGCGCTCGCTGACCCGGGCAATTAGAGTGGGGTTGGTCCCTCTTTTTTTTCTGAAATAGGGCATGACCCGTCCCATGGCAATGGCCTCGAGAATCCGGAGCACTCGTTTGATGCCTTCCTCGTAGGGGAGAGGAAGACTGTCCAGAAAACTATGGTCGAATTCCATGGGAAACATAATTAACTCCCAGCGATTGTGGCTTTACACCTGTTTTTGATAGGATATAAGATACTGAAGTTAAATCGTTATAGGCTTTAAATATATTTTACACCTTTTCAAGCAAAGCGCCACTCAAAATATTAAATCTCCCTTCTTTCTCAGGAAATGCCTGGAGGCTGTCGAATTACCAGTTTTATTAAGAAGGCTGTAGCGAAAACTGGTGTATTTAATGTTGACAGTATTTCTTTTTAAGTTATCATGGTTTTAAAAAACAATGAATTTTGAGGACAAGAAGCGCTTAACCCGCATTGCGGGTCCCGGAATGATATAAAAATGTATTCCCGGACAGCCTCCATAGGGGAACAGGAATGAGGATTGAAAAAGACAGTAATTTTTTTTGGCGCCCGAGTCTTTTTTGTGCGTTTTTTGTTATTGCATTGCTTTTCCATTTACCAGGGGCTGACGCTGAAGATGGTAATCCAATGAAACCGGAAAAGCCCCGGGGAATTGCTGCAACGACCTTATCCGGTAAAAGCGTGGAAAAGGAGGCGGGTATGGCAGATACGGATAAACTGACCGAGGAACAGGGTAAATATCTTGTTGGTTTGGCACGAAGGACCATTGAACGAGCCCTTTCTGATCAACATGACGTGAAAAAACCGGATG
>JAFDDR010000295.1 GCA_019310785.1 Deltaproteobacteria bacterium | reverse complement strand
CTTCACTCATCAGAAGTCAAGGGTGACCCCAATTAGCCTTAGTTTTCTATTAGGAATGCTTATGATCTGCTGAAAGACATGTTGAACGGAGGTGTAGTGGGTTAGTTGAAGGAAAAGAATTATCGAGAAATGCGGGTTACATCTGAATTTGAATGGGCGAATGGAAGAGTAAAGCCAGAAGGTCCTTATTAATTTTCTTCAGCGACAAGTTTTCCTCAGAACTATCCGGTTATCACCCATTTTTCATGTGACGATGAATCACGCCTTCGACCATGTAGATAACCTCTTCGGCAATATTGGTGGCATGATCGGCAATGCGCTCTAAGTGCCGGGAGATTTGTAGCAGGTTAATAAGATAACCCACTCGCTCCGGTTGCATTTTTATTGCCGCCTTGACCTTATCATAATTTTCCACGTGAATATCATCCACTTCATCGTCGGCTAAACGTACCTTGTTGGCTAGGTCCGCATCCAGATTCACTAAGGAGTCGAGGCTATCTTTGAGCATGGCTTCGGTTTTTTCGGCCATTAAACTGTAATTCACCGGGACCGTGACAGGTGGCCTTTTGGAAATATAGGCGACGCGTTCCGCAATGTTGACAGCCTCATCGCCAATCCGCTCCAGGTCGTTGTTGATCTTTATCACGGCGCTGATAAATCGAAGGTCGATGGCAACAGGCTGATGCAGGGCTAAGATCTTCAAGCATTCCTCTTCAATCGCTACCTCGAATTCATCGACTTCCCAGTCAGAATGCACAATTTCCTCAGCTATCTCTGCATCCCGGGTCTCAAGGGCTTTGATGACTTTGCGGACACGTTCTTCCACCATGGCGCCGAGGGAGAGGATCTTTTTTTTCAGACTTTCGAGTTCTCTCTGTAAATGAATTTTCATGGGTTTTCCTCCAGGGCGTGTTATCCGAACCGGCCGGTGATATAATCGGACGTCTGCTCTAATTTCGGGCGAGTAAAAACATCTTCCGTCTGGCCCACTTCAATAAGTTTCCCTAAATAAAAAAATCCTGTGATATCGGAAACCCGTGCAGCCTGCTGCATGTTGTGGGTTACGATGACAATAGTGTATTTTTCCTTTAGCTGGTGTATCAACTCTTCGATTTTCTGGGTGGCAATGGGGTCCAGGGCCGAGCAGGGCTCGTCCATGAGCACCATTTCCGGCTCCACTGCTAAGGCGCGTGCAATGCAAAGCCGCTGCTGTTGTCCACCCGACAGCCCTAAGGCTGATTCATGAATCCTGTCTTTCACTTCATCCCACAATGCGGCACGCATAAGGCTCGCTTCCACTCGTTCCGCAATGGCTGCCCTGTCTTTGACGCCGTTTACCCTCAACCCATATGCCACGTTTTCAAAGACGCTTTTGGGAAAGGGATTCGGTTTCTGGAACACCATCCCGATATGACGACGAAGGGTGACGACATCAACATTGGGATCGTAAATGTTATTGCCTTCCAGAAGGACCTGCCCTTTAACGCGGCTGTAAGGGATCAGATCGTTCATCCGGTTCAGGCATCGCAAAAGGGTGCTTTTTCCGCAGCCTGACGGGCCGATAAGTGCGGTTACCTGATTGGCATGAAAATCCAGCGAAACCTGATGCAGTGCATGAAAATCAGCATAAAAAAAATCCAGATCATTCACTGACATTTTAATGGAATTATCCATAAATCACCTTCGTTTCTGGAGTCGCGCGCGGTACAAAATGGCCACAAGATTCAGGCCCATAACAAGAACAATCAGTACGAGTGCCGTGCCATACTGCAAATGCCGCGTGGCCTCAATCTCTGTTCCGGCCGTGGCTAAGACATAAATATGGTAAGGCAGGGCCATGATTTCATCAAAAATGGAGGAAGGCAAGTAGGGTGTAAAAAAAACAGCCGCGGTAAACATAATGGGCGCGGTCTCCCCGGCGGCCCGGCTGAGACCCAGGATCGCGCCGGTCAGGATCCCGGGAAGTGAGGCCGGTAAAACAACTCGATAGATGGTCTGCCATTTGGATGCCCCTAAGCCCAGAGAGGCTTCCCGATAGGTGTCGGGCACGGCCCTGAGGGCCTCCTCTGAGGCCCCGATAATGACGGGAAGCGTCATTACACCTAAGGTCAAGGAGCCTGCAAGAATGCTTACACCCATTTTAAGATATACGACAAAAAAGGCCAGGCCAAAGAGCCCGAAGACAACAGAAGGAACGCCGGCAAGATTGTTTATCCCTAATCGGATTATGCGTACCAGGCGCCCCGGAGGTGCATATTCGTTTAGATAAACGGCCGAGGCCACGCCGATTGGAACTGCCACCAAAATGGCCCCTAAGCTGAGACACAGGGTCCCGACGATACAAGGCAGGATGCCACCCTTGGTCATAGAATCCGTGGGGGACTGTGTCAGGAATGTCCAGGTGATTGCCCGCCAACCTTTTGCCACAAGAAAGTATATGATAATCAGCAGTGCGGCACCGTTAATGGCCGCGGCAATTCTGAAAAGGGAGAACATAATACCCTGAGACAGTTTGCGACGCCCCTGGATACCCTCGTCCGATTTATTCATTGCTCTACCCCTCATAAGGTTGCGGCCCCCACCTGCCTGTACTTGTTGGAGATGTAGTCTGCCACAAGGTTAAAGAGCAGGGTAAATGCAAACAGGACAATGCCGGTGGCGAAAAGGGCATAGTAGTGATCGCCACGGAAAGGGGCCTCCGCCATTTCTGCCGCTATACTGGCGGGCATTGGCCTCACAGGATCAAACAACGAACCGGGAACCATGGCCGCACCGCCTGCAACCATGAGCACAACCATGGTCTCTCC
>JAFDDR010000294.1 GCA_019310785.1 Deltaproteobacteria bacterium | reverse complement strand
TGGATGGATCCCTGTGAGTTGAATTTTACGAGTTCATCAGGTTTAAACCTTTATAAATTGCTGGTGCCGACATTGGTTGTAAGGGTCAACTTTGTGGCTCATAGGATGTGGATAAAGTACATGTTGCCCCATGAGGAGTATGAAAAACTTAACCTGAAGGAGGACTCAAAATGCCGGCCTTAGACCAGATGGAACTCACAGAACTGTATTCCCTGAAGGTTATAAAAAATGAGAAAGATTACAAAATGGCACTCAAGTCTATGGAGTCTGTCTTTGATGAAGATACAGGTCCTTTAGCGGAATACGCAGAGACGCTTGCAATTCTGATTGAGCACTATGAGGAAGAGCGTTTTCCCGTGAAACGGGCACAAGATGTGGAAGTTCTGAAGTTCCTTATGGAACAAAATGGCCTTAAACAGAAGGACTTGGTGGGGATTCTTGGTGGGAAATCTACTGTTTCAGAGATATTCAATAGGAAGAGGCCGTTGAATCTTCAACACATAAGAATATTGGCTGATAAATTTCACGTAAAACCTGCAACCTTTTTATAGGGGCCGTAGACTTTTTACGAGCCCATCAAACATTGAGCAGATACGAATTGATTGTGGAGCCCCACGGGCAAGCCCGGGGCACCACTTAGTTTCGCCGATTAGCTTCGCGATCGGCGGGACTTAGTGGTACGACATCCCGACCTTAGCCCCTACCGCAAAAGGTCGGGGTAAATTTTATGGAAATTTTTGTAAAATCGAATATGTTGGTGGAAGTGGTTGCTGTTTTGTATAGCATAGGTATCTTGAAATTGATGGAAATTCAAGTAGTTATACAGAATACACGAACGCGGAAAAGCAAAAAACAAAGCAATAGAGGTCCAGTTTCAGGGTCGTAAAATAGTCAACAAATGAAATGGTATACTGAAATTTAGTGAGATTTCAGTATCTATGCAAGTATCATTCAATCTGGGCTCGGTGGAAGTAGTCCTAAAACATAGAGTTCTATCAGAGGATTATACGTGAAGAATCTCATGTGTTATTGTTTTGAATATACACGTAAAGACATTGAGCAAGATGTCATAAAAAATTCTCGATCAACTATTATGGAAAAGATCAAAGCAGAAAAAACTTCAGGGGGATGCGACTGCGCTACTCAGAACGCAAAAGGTCAATGATGCTTGCCTGATGTCCGCAGGGTCGTGGACGAAGCGATGGAAAAACAGAAGACGAATCGTTAATATTTCTCCTCTCTTAAGAGTAAGGCCATATTAGTAAACATGTTATTCCTGTTCAATTCTTTCAAGAAACTTTCGTGCCCTTGCATTGTCCGGATCTATTTCCAGAATTTTACGAAGTTGCTCTGCGGCCTTTTGCAGTTCACCCCAATCTGCGTAAAGCATGCTCAGGAATAACCGAGCCTTCACATGTTCTGGATCGATCTTAATGGCCTTCAAGAATTCCTTTTCTGCCGTTTTGTCGGCGAGTCCTCTTTTATAACAGGCCATGGCCAGTCCAAAATGATAGTCCGCGCTGTAAGGATCGATTTCCAATGCCTTTCTAAAGGCACTAACGGATTTTTCAATATCATTCAACTCCCCGTATGCCATGCCCAGATTGTAAAAAAAATGGCCGCTTCTAAATCCAAAGGATAGGGCCTTCTCATAATAAGATACCTCTTTCAGATGGTCTCCTGTTTGGCCGTAAGCATATCCAAGGTGGTACAGGGCAAGAGCATTTCCAGGTTCATTTTCCAAAAAACGTTCATGAAGAAAGATAGCCGTTTCATAATCCCGCCGATTCATGGTTTCGTCTGCTCCATTATCACAAGACCAGGTTTTCTCGGCCTCAGGCCCTTTCCTCAAAAGGCCCTTTGAACATCCTGTCCCAGCACATGACACTGACAGTAAAAACATGAGACTGCACAAGAAAATCCAAAGTCTAAACCCTTTCCTGTTTGTCACCTATTTGCCTCCCTGAGATAATATTATCCACAAACCGAGCAGGACGAATAGAGCCCCGGCCCCTACTTCAATATAATTTGCCGGAATTAACCTGCTCACGGCAGAGCCAAATACAACGGCCAGTAAAGAGGTCAATACGAGTGCACCAGCAGCACCGAGAAATACAGCTAATCGTGTTTTGCTTTCAGCAGCAAAGGCAAAAGTGGCCATTTGAGTTTTGTCTCCCAATTCAGATAGAAATATCATCCCAAAAGTTGTGAGCATCATCTTAAAGTCCATCGCTTACCCCTCGTATAAACCTGTATAAATTCCCAACAGAATCTGTTTCCCTTAAGAAACCTGAATAAGATTTCAATTACAGTATCATCTTCTCAAATTTTATGTAAACGGATTTTGGAAAATGGTCGTTTCTTATTTCACGATTAAATAAAAAGCGGTTGACAGAGAAGGGTTTTAGATTTACAATCGTATATCTACGATAAACGATTGTATAAGGAACAAAATGGAATTATCAAAGGACAAAATCAAACGTATGGTTAGGGAAAGTTATACCAAGGTTGCCCGGTCGGCTGATGGTGGCTTTTCAGGGGATTGTTGCAATGGCTCGTCAGGCCTCGTGGACATCCTGGATTTGGGCAAAAAGCTTGACTATACGAATGAGCAACTTGGCATTGGCCCAGGCGAAGCTAATCTCGGTCTTGGATGTGGAAATCCCTTGGCTATGTCGGATTTGAGATCCGGCGAAAACGTGCTCGATTTAGGGAGCGGTGCCGGGTTTGACACTTTTCTGGCAGCGAAAATCGTCGGGCCTGAGGGACAGGTTATCGGCGTTGATATGACCTCAGAGATGATAACCGTGGCAAAGAAGAA
>JAFDDR010000093.1 GCA_019310785.1 Deltaproteobacteria bacterium | reverse complement strand
CCTTTCAGCTAAGAAGTCCGACAACTGCTTCATATGAAAGGTCGTCCCGATGGGTGCCATGAAAAACCTGTTTTTCAGGGTCAGGTTCGACATCTTGAGCGGCTCAAAGAGAATGTCTAATTTGGGGTCCCTCATAATTTTTTGCTCCCTTTTGATCATGTTTTTGTTCCGGCGTATCTACTCAGGTTGTCAGGTTCACGGTTCAAGGTTCACGGTTGGTTGCCTTATCGGTTGTCAGGTTCACGGTTCAAGGTTCACGGTTGGTTGCCTTATCTTCATGCTGGTCTATGTTCATCGTTTTTTAACCCCTGGCCCAGACCTGTTTTAGCAGTACTTTTCATAGAATCCCTGGCCATAGTGTTCAGAGGAACCTTATTTAAAGCGCACGTTACGTCGCACCAGGGCGGGCTTAAACCGTGAACCCTTGAACCCTGAACCTTGAACCCAAATCTTGAGTTAGAAACGCACCCTTTTGTCCAAAATATTACCCCAAAATCAGCTAAAATTTTCGAGGACTGAATTTATCCCTTAAGGTCAATAAGCTCCATACGGTTATTTGCATCGGGGTGCTTTCTCGACGGCCCCTCGGTCAGGACCACCAGGTTTCCTTCCAACCCCTGGGACTGTAGCAGGTTTTTAGCGAATGCTTTCCAGTCCTCCGGGTGGTCGGGCTCGTGTGCCGGATAGACTCCGCAGGAAAACTGGAGCCGCTGGCACGTCGAGTCCAGTGAACTGACAGCCGTTATCCACACGGGGAGCCTGAAGCGGGCGATGCTTCTTGCAGTTGCACCACTGCGGGTGGGCACAATAACAACGGCGGGGGAGATACGTCTAACCGTGGTCTCAACGCTCAAGGCAATCAAATCAGTTAAGCTCACATTGCTGTCCCTGCCATGGGGCTTCGTGGACTTTTGCACGCCATAGGGACTACGATGGGGTTCAATGGCCGCGGCGATTTTGGCTAACATGTCCACGGCTTCGACCGGATATTTGCCCATTGCCGACTCCTCGGAGAGCATGACGCAGTCCGTGCCGTCGAGTATGGCGTTCGCCACATCCGTGGACTCCGCACGGGTGGGGCGCGTGTTTTTGGCCATGGACTCCAACATCTGCGTGGCAGTGATTACCGGTTTGCAGCGCAGGTTTGCCTCACTCATCAGGTGCTTTTGGGCTACAGCTATTTGCTCGATCGGTATTTCCACGCCAAGGTCTCCCCTGGCGACCATGATGCCGTCTGCAGCATCGAGGATTTCGTCAATACGGTCAAGTGCCCTGGACCGCTCGATCTTGGCGATGATGAACGGATTGTGCCCCAGGGCCGATGCTGCGTCGCGCACAGCATAAATATCCGCAGCGCTTTCCACAAAGGACTGACTGACCGCATCCACGCCCTGCTCCATGGCAAATCTCAGGCACTCGTGATCGTGATCGGTAAACGCCTTGATGCCAAGATCAATCCCTGGCAGGTTAAGACCCTTGCGGGACCGCAATTCGCCCCCAACCAGGACCCGGCACAGCACGTCATTTCCTTCCACCTTAACGACTTCAACTTGAATGAATCCGTCATTGAGATACAACGTATCCCCCGGCTTTACCACATCCGGCAGGCTAATGAAGCTTATTGATACACGTTCGTTGCTGCCGGTAATATCTTCCGTCGTCAGTGTGAACGAGTCGCCCGACTTTAACTCGATCGGCTCTTTGGCCAATTTGCCGATGCGCATCTTGGGGCCGGGCAGGTCTCCCATGATTGCTACACGCCGGCCGGTTGCCAGCGAAGCCGCGCGGATATTTTCTATCACCTTCTTATGGCTCTCAAAATCGCCGTGCGAAAAGTTGAGGCGCGCCACGTTCATGCCTGCCCGGATCATTTGTTCCAGGACCTTGGAAGACTCGGAAGCCGGTCCGATAGTGCAGACGATCTTGGTTTTATTGGCTGGTAGTGTCATGAAGTTCTCCTTCAAGTAAAAATCCTGGCTTTGATTTTCGATTCAATCACTCTTTTTGTCTCCCGCGCGATCTTCAGTTCCTCATTTGTAGGGATCACCAGGACCTTGACTTCACTCCCAGGAGGATTGATTTCTCTAATCCCGTTTCCTGCCCTGTTGTTTCTTTCCGGATCAATCTCGATACCCAGCCTGTTCAATCCTTTGCAGGAGAGTTCGCGGATATATGGCGCATTTTCTCCTATACCTGCCGTAAAGACCAGACCATCAAGACTCTCAAGAACCGCAAAATACGCGCCGATATACTTTTTTATCCGGTAGGAGTACACCTCCAGGGCAATCTCTGCCTGTTCATCACCCTCATCCTTTTTCTCAATAACTTCCCGCATATCATTGGTTCCGCACATCCCCTTCAGCCCGCTCTCTTTATTCAGGATATTATCAATATCTTTGGGTGTCATCCCCAGGTTGTCTGCCAGGAAGAAAGGAAGTGCGGGGTCCACATCGCCCGACCGTGTCCCCATCACCAAACCCGCAAGAGGTGTCATACCCATGGTGGTGTCCACGCATTTACCGGCTTGAATGGCCGCCATGCTGGCCCCGTTTCCCAGGTGGATCGTTATTAGATTCAATTCTCCTAAGGGACGGCCAAAATACTCCGCGGCCTGCTCAGATACATAGGCGTGGGAGGTGCCGTGGAAACCATAGCGCCGCACCTTGTGCCGTGCATACATTTCGTAGGGAATGGCATAGAGAAAGGCCCTCATGGGAATAGTCTGATGAAATGCCGTATCAAATACCGCGACCTGCTGTGCATCCGGAAAAATAGATCCGGCAACCTCAATCCCCGTCAGATTAGGAGGATTATGCAAAGGGGCTAAAGAGATATTTTCCTTAACGGCTGCGATCACCTCGTCATCAATAATCACGGTTGAGTGAAATGCCTCCCCGCCATGGACAACGCGGTGGCCTATGGCAGAGATCTCGCCCTTGTCCGCGATGACCCCGTTTACCGGATCAACCAACAGGGCCACGATACGGTTAAGCCCCTCATGGTGATCAGAGATCAACCCCTCTTCCACTTCCTCTGATGATTCGCCATTGGGCAGGATCCTTTTGTGGGTGAGAATGCCGCTCTCTTCTCCGATTTTTTCGGCCATGCCTCCTGCCAGTATCTTATGGTTATCCACATCGAACAATTCGTACTTGATTGATGAACTCCCTGTGTTGATGACGAGTATTTTCATGATAACCTTTCCGATCCTGCCATTCCTGTATCTCCTGTCAAAATAGTGGCTAAACTTCTACTGTTTGCGCTTGAATTGCAGTAATTGCAACGGTGTTGACTATATCCGGGATTGTGCATCCACGGCTCAGGTCATTAACAGGGTGTCTGAGCCCCTGAAGCACAGGCCCGATGGCCACTGCTCCTGCAGACCTTTGAACCGCCTTGTAGGTATTATTCCCGGTATTCAAATCAGGAAAGATAAATGTAGTGGCCTTTCCTGCAACGTCGCTCTCAGGCAACTTGGTTTTTGCTACCGAAGAATCAACGGCTGCGTCATATTGGATAGGCCCTTCGATCTTTAAGCCCGGAAAAGATTCACGGGCCTTTTTTTTTGTTATCCTGGTTGCTTCACGGACCTTGTCCACATCAGCTCCCTTGCCCGACGCCCCTGTAGAATATGATAACATGGCTACAATCGGATCAATACCAAAGGTCTTTGCGGTTTGTGCCGAGCTAAGGGCAATCTCAGCTAATTGACTCGCATTCGGATCGGGATTCACTGCACAGTCCCCATAAACAAGTACCCTGTCTTCAAGGCACATAAAAAATACACTCGAAACAATGGAAAAATCCGGCTTTGTCTTGATGATTTGAAGTGCAGGCCTAATCGTTTCTGCGGTACTGTGGACCGCGCCCGAGACCATTCCATGGGCATGGCCCTTATACACCATCATGGTTGCGAAATAGCTTACATCGCTCATAATATCATGGGCGTTTTCCTCTGTGATCCCCTTGTGTTGCCTTAAATCGTAATATGTCTTGACATACTCGTCAAAAAAATTGGATTTAAGGGGTTCGACAATATTCGCGGCACTCATTTGCAATCCTAATTGCAAGATTTTTTCGCGGATAAGTTCTTCATTTCCAAGGAGAGTAATCTCCACCACCTCGCGGCGAAGCAATGTTTCGGTAGCCTTTAAAATCCTTTCTTCCTCACCCTCGGGCAATACTATATGTTGTTTGTGTGTCCTGGCTCTTTGCAGTAACTCATATTCGAACATCTTCGGGGTGACAATGGCGGTCCTGGTTGTAATGACTTTTTCCTCCAACTGCTCCGTATCGACATTTTTTTCAAAAACCGCCAGGGCCCGCGTTATCTTCCTGTCATCATCAGGTGAGATTCTCGCATGGATTTTATCAACCCTTGTCGCTGTTGGAAAGGTATTCTCTTTGACGCTGATAACGGGCACCATCTGAGGGAAGCCTTTGATTAATTCCCATATGGATTTTTCGGGTTTCAAACCACCGGTCAATACGATCCCTGCAATATTTTCCATTGAAGTGGAGGAAACCGCGGCCAGACATGCGACGATCACGTCCGCCCTGTCTCCAGGGGTAATAATAAGCGACCCGCGTTCCATCCTCGTCAAGAAGTTTTGCAGTTGCATTGCCGCCACAGTAAAGCTGTACACATGCCGGTTTAACTGTTCTTCCCCGTATAACACCTCGGCACCCAGGATGTCGGCAATCTCGCCCACAGTTGGTTTCCCCAGAGATTCTTCGTCCGGGATGGCGTAAATCAACTGTTCCCTGGCCAGGTCCTTCTCTTTCAGGAGTTTGATAATGGTTTGTCCTTCCTTTGGGTCCGTGCGGTTAACGATTGTAGCAATGGTGTGACACCCCATTTCATCTAAGGAATCAAGGGCCATTTCGACTGATCGGACTGTACCGTCAGTACTCCTCTGGTGTGCGTTGGCCACTAACAAAACCGGGCAACTAAGGTTTTTGCTGATTTCTGCGTTGATATCGAATTCAAAGGCGGCCGTGGAACTCGCAAAGTCGGTGCCTTCAGACAAAATAAAATCGCAAATTTCCCTTAGCTGGTCATACTTTTTGATTATCCCTTCAATTACTTCCGATTCCTTACCTAATGAAACCATGTTGCTCGCCTCGGTTCCTGTAAACCCGTACATTTGATCGTATGGAATTTTAAGTTTGAAATATGAGGAAATCAGATTGATATCATCGTCCCGATCACTGATGCCCGGTATAATCGGCCGGAAAAAGCCGACCCTGTCTATTTTCCTCAATAGCATTTCCATTACACCCAGGGTAATGGCCGATTTTCCGCTCCTTGCCTTAGTGGCCGTGATATAGAGACTGTTTGACATGGGAAACTCCTGTTATCAGCAAGCTGCAGACTGAGAACTTAGTAGATGATTTGATAGTTCCGGTCAGCTTCAATAGAAATCGGACCCATAAAGCTTCCTGCTCAATCCCGTGAGGTCGGCCCACTTCATTGGGCCGCCCTTGTCGGCGGGAAAACCGATTCCCCAGATAGCCCCCGTATCTATGGAACGGGGATCCGTAACGATTCCTTTTTCCAAAAGCTCTTTGCCGACTTCAACAAAGGGCAGAAACAGCATATCCCGGAGTTCATTTACCGTGTAGTCTTTGGGCTTGGCCTTTGCGGGAATGAGGGGCAATACCTCGGGATCGACACTTCCGTCTTCCAAGAAAAATCCCTTGCCCGACTTTTTTCTGCCGAGACGTCCGGCCTTGACCACGTTCTCAATTGTTTGCGGCGCCCTTTGACCTAAAGATTTCGTAAATACAAAATGGATAACATCAATGCCCACTTCATCGGTTAATCTGATGGGTCCGACCGGAAAACCGAACCCGGTCATGGCCTCGTCTATCTTTTCTATGGGCACCCCGGATTCGAGTATTTCATATGTCTTGACGAAATAAGGGAAAAGCATGGCGTTTACAACGAATCCCGGATAATCATTGCACACGACAGGCCGCTTTTTAACGGCCGCACAGAAGTTCAAGAGGTTATTTATGGTATCCTCTACTGTCTCCTCTCCCCTGATTACTTCCAAAAGTTGCATCATCCATACCGGGGAAAAGAAATGAGCACCGCAAAACCGGCCGGGCTTGGTGACGTTTTTGGCAAGTTCCGTAACGGGTATGCTGGACGTATTGCTGGCAATGAGGCAATCATCCCTGACAGTATTGCAGAGTTCCTTGTAGACTTCCGCCTTTAATGCAGGATCTTCAAAAACGGCTTCAATGACCAGATCCACGTCTTTGAAATCATCTGTCCATTCGCTTACGGGCTTGATCAGATCGCACAGGCTGTCCACGGATCCCTTCAGCCGGCCCTTGTCCGCCATGCCCTGCAGGACCTTGCGGATAAATTCCTGGCCCGGTCCAATGGCCTCGGGCAGGTCCTTGACGACCACAGGCACCTGCATCCTTCTTAAAATATCAATGATAATCCCCCGTCCCATTGTACCAAACCCTAACATGGCGATTTTTTTCAGGGGTTTTGGTTCAAATCCCTTGGAGATCATGCCTGCCGGCTTATCCGTGTATGTCTTTAAAAAGAACGTATTAATGCTCCCTTTTGCCTCGGGGGTGTTCGCCACATCTAAAAAGTATTTTCGCTCAATGGCAAGTGCCTCTTCTAAGGGCGCTTTAAGGCCTTCGTGTATGGACTTTAAGACAAGCGTGTGCGAGGGAAGTTCCCTTCCCCGGGTCGCCTTCAGCACGGTCTGGCGCGCTAAATCAATTATTGAATCCAGGTCGGAAAAATCATGCCGTGTACGTTTGAGTTGAACCTTGCCTTCAATAAGCTCTAAGACGAATTCCTTTGCTCTGACCAATAAATCGTCCTTTTCCGGCACCACTCGATCGATCATACCTAATTCCAGTGCCTTTGCAGGCGGAAGTGTTTTTCCCTTCAGAATCAATTCAATAGCCTGATAGCCGATCAACCTCGGCAGACGCTGGGTACCACCGCCGCCGGGAAAAAGACCCACGTTGCACTCGGGAAGACCGATCAGGGTTCGCGGGCTGTCGGTCGCCATGCGCGCGGTCATGGCTAAGGCAAGTTCGTAACCGCCGCCCATGCACGCACCGTTTATGGCCGCCAACGTGGGAATCCCGAGGTTTTCCATCCTGAAAAAGTCGCGGTGGAGGCGGCTGATCACCTTATCCGTGCCTTCGCTGTCATTCGGATCTGTGATGGTTTTCAGGTTTGCTCCCGCATGAAAATTTGAGGGCTTTCCCGAGATAAAAATAATACCTTTGATAACATCCTTTTCTTTTTCAAGTGATCGGATTGTTTCTCCGAAATCAATCAGGGCCTCATCGGTCCAGGTATTTACGGCCTCACCCTTCACATCGAATGTGACCACGGCCAGGCCGTCTTCTATTTGATAGGGAAATATGCTGGTTTTCTGTTCCATTAACACCTCCTGTTATTTGATCTTTCCAAATGACCCGTGACGTCCCGTGCCCCCTGCAAATCGCCTGGCCCCGTCCACCGCGTCTGATTTCAAGGACTTCAGACCGTGACGAAATTCGTTGTCCATTGCCTCTTCCAATGAAAACTCCCACTGTTCATATACGGACATCCGGTCCCCTCGCATGCATACCTCGGGAAAGGCCGTGATCTCGCGGGCAAGTTTCTCCGCTTCAATCCTGGCTTTTCCATTGGGGACAATCCGGTTTGCGAGCCCCATGTCGAGGGCCTCTTTGGCATTCACGGGCCTGCCGGTAAGGATGAGATCAAGGGCACGGCTCATTCCTATCAAACGGGGCATGCGAACCGTGCCGCCGTCAATGAGCGGCACGCCCCAGCGCCTGCAGAATACACCCATTACCACGTCTTCCTCAACCACGCGCAGGTCGCACCACAGGGCCAGTTCAAGGCCACCGGCCACGGCATAGCCGGCTATGGCCGCAATCACGGGTTTTGAGAGCACCATACGGGACGGACCCATGGGACCGTCACCCGAAGGTTCCATACGGTTTATGCGGTCCCCTTCCGCAATGGCCTTGAGGTCGGCCCCGGCGCAGAAATTGCCGTGATCACCATAGAGGACCCCGACTTTGGCCTCTTGGTCCGCGTCAAAGGACCGGAATGCCTCGGCCAACGCCTCGGCAGTGGGACGATCCACGGCATTGCGCACATCCGGCCGGCTCAGGATCACGGTGGTCACGGGGCCATCTTTTTCGATTATTATAGTCATTGATTTTTTTCCTTGACGGAATGAAATGTCTTCAGCTATATAAATAAATATCATATAACTGAATACCATTTATTGCAAGGAGAAACTTGTGGGCATTGCGGAGAGAAGAGAGCGCGAGCGGGAGCTTCAGCAAAAGATGCGCCGCAAGCAAATTTTGGATGCCGCAAAAAGGCTTTTTTATGAAAAGGGATTCAGCGCCACAACCATAGAGGACATCGCTCAAGAGGCGGAATTGAGTTCTGCCGCCATATATCTCTATTTCAAAAACAAAGACGACCTCTATGCATCTCTCAACCTGCAACTCTTAGAATACCTTTCACAGAGGCTGGATGGTCTTTATCGTGAAGAGGGCCTAAGTTCGGAAGAGAAGTTAGAAACCCTGAAAGAACTTTTGTATGATGTTTTTGATTTCGATCCTCTAATTCTTATCAATTTATTTCACCTCCAGGCAAGCGACGGTCTAAAGAATTTATCGCAGGAACGTACAAAACAACTCAATAAACTGGCCGCCAGGTGCCTCAGGAGCCTGGCTAAGATCTTTGAACAAGGCATTGCGGAAGGCCGTTTCGTAGAGTATAATCCCATTGCCCTCGGGGATATCATATGGATTGTTTTTACCGGCGCTGTTCTCTGGGAAGAGAGCAAGCGCATGATGAATCCACGGAAAGATTATCTGAAGCAAACATTGGGCCTTGCCATTGATATTTTTAGCAGGGGCATAAAGGCAGCATAAAGGGTTTTTTTGATGGCTCAGAATGAGAACAAATCTGTAATAAGCGTCAATAATATCTCACTCAAATTTGGCGGGCTGCAGGTCCTCAATGACGTAAGTATTGACGTAATGGCCGGTGAAATACTCGCTATTATTGGGCCAAATGGGGCAGGCAAGACCTCTTTTTTTAACTGTGTCAACGGGTTCTATCACCCTTATCAAGGTGAAATCCTTTATCAGGGCAAGGACCTGACACGACTCAAACCTCACAAAATCGCTTCCTTAGGCATCGCCAGGACATTCCAGAATATAGAACTTTTTTCAGGCCTCAGCGCTTTGGATAATTTGATGGCCGCCAGGCATATCCATATGAAGCGCGGGGCATTGTCAGGTTGCCTTTTTTTTGGCCCCACCCGGCGAGAAGAGATCGCACATCGCGAGCAAATAGAAGAAATTATCGATCTTTTAGAGATGGAATCCATCAGGAAAAAGGTAGTGGGTTCACTTCCCTATGGTGAGAGAAAAAGGGTAGATCTTGCCAGGGCCCTGTGCATGGACCCCAAGGTCCTTCTCTTGGATGAACCCATGGCCGGTATGAATGTCGAGGAAAAGGAGGACATGGCAAGGTTTGTCCTCGATATTCATGAACTCAAAAAAATCCCGATCGTCCTTATCGAACACGATATGGACGTGGTCATGGATATAACCCACAGGATAACCGTGCTTGATTTTGGCCTGAAAATTGCCGAAGGTCTGCCCGGAGAAATAAAAAACAATGAGCGTGTCTTAAAGGCATATTTGGGTGAGGAGTAAGTTCTATGTCCCCCGAAACATTACCCCAGGCATTAAGAGAAAATTATAAAAAATATGGCCCTCGTGTTGTGGCCATGAGGGTCAAAGACAGGGGGATATGGCAGGAGTATACGTGGGAGGATTATTACCTGAAGGTGAAATATTTCTGTCTCGGGCTTATGAGCCTCGGGCTTGAAAAGGGGGACAAGGTCTCAATTTTGGGGGAAAACAAGCCGGAATGGTTCTGGGCCGAATTAGCCGTTCAATCGGCCAGGGGCGCGGCAGTCGGCATATTTACGGACTGCCTGCCCAATGAAGTCAAATACTATGCGGAACATTCGGACTCCACCTTTGCGGTCTGTCACGACCAGGAACAGGTGGATAAATTTCTTGAGATAAAGGATGATGTCCCTAAGCTCAAAAAGGTCATTTACTGGGATCCTAAAGGGCTCTGGACCTATAAGGATCGGATTCTCATCTCATTTGATGAGGTTATTGAGTCAGGGAAGGATCATGGGAAAAAACATCCCCGGCTTTTTGACGAGATGGTTGACCAGGGTTGTGGTGACGATATTGCCGCATTTTGCTATACCTCGGGTACCACAGGGCTTCCCAAGGGGGGAATGTTGAGCCAGAGGTGGCTGGTGGCGTCTGTCATGGAATGGGGCCGGTTGGATGGCTGGTTCGGGAAAAATTATGAATACCTGTCATTCATACCGCCTGCCTGGATTACGGAGCAGGGAATAGGTATTGCCGGGAGTATCCTGGCAAGTATGGTCGTAAACTTCCCGGAAGAACCGGAGACTGTCCAGGAAAACATCAGAGAGATAGGGCCGCACATACTTTTTTTCGGCGCCAGGCTGTGGGAAAACCTGAACCGTATGGTTCAGGCAAGGATGATAGATTCGACCTTCTTGAGACGCCTCATGTACAAGATCACTCTGCCAATCGGACTCAAGGTCGCAGATATGAAGACAGGTCAGAGAAAGGTCAGCCTGCCATGGCGCGTCATAAACTTCCTTGCCTACCATGCCCTTTTCAGACAACTAAGAGACAGATTAGGCCTTTCTAATTTAGATGTCGTGTATTCTGCGGGCGCGGCGGTCAGCCCTGATATTATCAAATATTTTAAGGCCTTAGGTATAGATGTTCGCCTGTTCTACGGCAGCACGGAGCAGGGTGTCATGAGTATGCCCAGGGAAGGGGACATCAGGCCTGAGACATCGGGTCCGCCTGTACCCTGGGTGGAAATCAAGCTATCGGATGAAGGGGAAATCCTTATCAAGAACAAGTACCCCTATTCCGGTTATTACAAAAATCCCGAGGCCACGGCAGAGAAAATGAAAGACGGCTGGTTTTATACGGGTGATTTCGGCCATATGAACGAGGATGGCCATCTCATTGTCATTGACAGGATGGAGGACCTCAAGGAATTAGCGAGCGGGAAAAAATTCTCCCCCCAGTATTCGGAGGTGAGGCTCAGGTTCAGCCCTTATATCAAAGATGCCCTGGTTATAGGCGGCCCGGACAAGGGATTCGTGACGGTCCTTATAAATATTGACCTGGACAATGTCGGCAGGTTTGCCGAGGCCCGTCATATAGCCTATACTACCTTTACGGACCTGTCACAAAAGGAGGAGGTCCTGGACCTTATTAAAAAAGAGATCATCAAGATAAATGACACACTGCCGGAATGGACCAGGATGAAGAGGTTTGTAAATCTGCATAAGGAATTTGATGCGGATGAAGATGAGTTGACCAGGACG
>JAFDDR010000009.1 GCA_019310785.1 Deltaproteobacteria bacterium | reverse complement strand
GTTTGGGTATGACCCACTTTTTTATTATCCTCCCCTGGGAAAGACCTTTGCAGAGCTGAGTACTAAGGAAAAGAATCGGGTCAGCCACCGAGGAAAGGCCATGGCGGAACTCAAGAGTGAATTTAACAAAATCTTGATATGGTTGAGGCAAAGGTTTGCAGAGGAGCCTTTTTAATAAACTGTAACCTTTCTCTGTTTTGTGTCTCTATATTTGGCAACCTCGCAAAAAGTCCCTTTGCGCCTTTTTACGAGTCCATCATATTTGACAACCGGATTTTAGTGCATATTTTAATTGAAGCCGGAAGAAAAAAACTGATAAGGAGGCAGACATGTTTCAAGTAACAGAAAAGGCAAGTGAGATGATAAAGGAATTTCTGAAAGACAAGGAAGAGATTCCATGCATCAGGATAATGATGGCAGGTGGCGGCTGATCCGGGCCCTCATTGGGCATGGCTCTGGATGAGCCGAGAAACGAAGATCATACGTTTGATGACAGAGGTCTCAGCTATCTCATTGAAAAGAATCTGTTTGATCAGGTGAAACCAATAAAGGTGGATTATGTCGATACCCCAATGGGCGCCGGATTTAATATTACTTCCGGTATGGCCATGGGTGGCGCCTGCGGGCAGTCCTGTAGCTGTTAGATGTAAAAATTTTCAGGCCGCTATCCCGATCCCAGCCTTTCACATGGGATGAAGGGGGCGGCCTTTTTTTATGTCAAAAGTAACTGCTCAGGTTCAACGTTCAGAGGTTCAGGGTTCAAGGTTAGAATGATTAAAGGCAGGTTCGATTCTAAACCAAATGCAGAGTTCATCCAGTTCTTGCAGAACGCCAGGTGCTATTTCACACAAATCCGGAGCCAATTCTATGTTGCCGAGGAGATATGAAGAAAATAGCAAAGCGATTAACCTTGAACTGTGAACCGTAAACCTGACAACCTGAGTAGTTAGTGTCAAAAAGACCCCAACTGGCAGGAATTGATTTTTATTCCCAGGGTATCACAGGCTGAAGAGACCCCCATCTTGGGTATTTCGGACTTTTGGGCTATTTCCCAGGCAGCCTTGCACGGGAGTCGTCCCTTAATCAGGCGCTCACGAATAGCCTCTTCCAGGGCTCTTGACACGTTTTTCGCTGGTTTAACAATACTTTTTTCGGGGCTATGACCGAAGAGCCCCAACTGGCATTTCATGATCCGTGTTTCAAGGAAGTCAATTGTAAAACCTATCTCAGCGGGCTGTACGTTTAAATCGCCTGCAATCTTAAATGCCTCAGGGCAAGATATCTTTCCATTGGAAGTCCGTTTTTTCACGGCTTCAGCGATTTCCGGCTTTACCGTACGGTCTGCCGGGTGTTTTTTCGCATAATGTCCCCTGTCTTCATGTGTCATTATATCCCCTCCAGTCCAATCCTGTGATCAATATTATGTTCCTTTATCCGGCTGGTAAAACAGGCTGTCGGGCAAGGAGCGTGATGGATAATAAAATTTACAACGCAGGATATTTATGAAATTATATAAAAGTAGTACCATGATATCTGTGACATATCCAGTATTTTGTGTTTAATACGGTTCTGTCAGGGAGGAGAACGGTTATGATAAAGGAAAACCTGAATAAAATCCTGGAAGAATTGCCGGAAGGCGTGGACCTTGTTGCCGCTGCCAAGACCAGGACCCCGGACGAGGTCCTGGAGGCCATTGAGGCTGGGCTTATGATCATAGGCGAAAACTATGTGCAGGAGGCTGAAAAGGCATTCGAGGCCGTAGGTGCAAAGGTAAGGTGGCATATGATCGGGCACCTGCAGAGCAACAAGGCCAAAAAGGCAGTCAAGATATTTGATATGATCGAGACCGTGGATTCCATGAAGCTTGCAAGGGCAATCGACAAGGCATGTCAGAACATAGGGAAAGTCATGCAGGTCCTTATAGAAGTCAACAGCGGTGAGGAACCGCAGAAGGCGGGCGTTATGCCTGAAGATGGTATTTCATTGGTCAGGGACATGTCGGGATTAAAGAATATCAAGATCATGGGCCTTATGACCATGGGCCCTTTTGCCGGGGATCCCGAAGACGCCAGGCCCTATTTTCAGAAGACACGGAAGCTTTTCGAAGAGATCAAGGCATTGAATTTTCCCGGAGTGGATATGGAGTATCTCTCCATGGGCATGTCAAATTCCTACAGGGTGGCGCTTGAGGAAGGTGCGAATATGGTCAGGATCGGAACCAAATTGTTCGGGGAGAGGGTTTATTGAGCTTCGTTGCCAAAGAACTAAAGCGTCTTACGGGAAAAGCGATTCACAACCATCAGATGATACGGGATGGGGATCACGTATTGGTTGCCGTGTCGGGCGGCAAGGACAGCATGGCCCTTTTGTGGCTCCTGAGAGAACGGATCAAACGCATACCCATCGAATACAGGATTACCGCCGCACATGTTGACCCGGGTTTCGGTGCCGATTCGGCAGGGCAGATGAAATCATTTTTATCGGATCACGGATTTGATTACAGGGTCCTTGAAAGCGATATCGGCCCAAAGGCCCATGGACCGGAAAACCGGGAAAACCCCTGTTTTCTATGTTCCCGGCTCAGGAGAAAACTGCTTTTCGAATTGGCCGCAGAGCTTGGTTGCAGCCGGATTGCATTCGGGCACCACAAGGATGACCTGATCGAAACATTTTTCCTGAATGTCTTTTTCGGTGCATCCATCAGCACCATGCTGCCCGTACAGGAATTGTTCCAGGGGAAGTTGACAATAATCAGACCGCTCTATTTAGTTGATGAGGATTTGCTGAGGCGTTACGCACAATCCTTAGCCTGGCCCGAAATCGACTTAGGCTGCCCAACCGGTTCAAAGGTTTTAACCCCTGAACCGTGAACCGTGAACCCGACAACCTGAGTAGTACAAAAATAATATGAATGTCGTATTCTCCGCTATTGTCCTGATTGCATTTCTTGCCACCGCATGGCGCGAGTTTAGCTGGGTCTCCGTGGATGGGGTAGTCTCGCCCATGAACGCCCTTTCCGCGGCCATGGTGGGCTCGGCTGCCGATTCCGTAGAACTGGCCATCGGTCTTATCGGCGTGATGACCCTTTTTTTGGGACTCATGAAGGTGGCCGAGGCGGGCGGACTGTTGACCGTGCTGGCCCGTCTTATCCGCCCCTTGATGGTCCGGCTTTTTCCCGACGTGCCCCCGGACCACCCGGCAATGGGCGCAATGATCCTGAACATGTCGGCTAATGCCCTGGGCCTGGGTAACGCGGCCACGCCCTTCGGGATCCGGGCCATGCAGGAACTCGACAAGCTCAATGCGCACAGGGGAACGGCCACAAACGCAATGGTCCTGTTCCTTGCCATCAATACCTCCAACGTGACCCTGTTGCCCACGGGTGTTATCGCACTCAGGGCGGCGGCCGGTTCGGCGGACCCTGCCGGAATTCTCTCCACTACCCTGTTTGCCACCTTGTGTTCTACAATTACTGCCATATTCGCGGCCAAGGCATATCAAAGGTTTTTTTCAGAAAACGGTGCGGTCAAAGACGTGAAAGTCAAGGCGGCAGACGGCCAGGCCGGGGAGGGCGAGGCGGCGGCCTTAGAGCCGACCGGGGCCTATCCCATATGGATCAGCCTGATGGCCCTTTGCGTCCTGATTGCTTTTATTCCCTTGACCGTTATTTACGGAAAGGCCATATCCCCATGGATTATTCCCGGGCTTATGGCCGGTTTTTTGGGTTTCGGAGTGGCCAGAAGGGTGCGTGTGTACGAGATATTCGTGGAAGGTGCCAAGGAAGGTTTTCAGGTGGCAGTCAGGATTATTCCTTACCTGGTGGCCATTTTAGTGGCAGTGGGGATGTTTCGCGCAAGCGGAGCAATGGAGGCCGTCGTTTCCTGGTTAGGCGGATGGACCGGCAAGGTGGGCATGCCTGCCGAGGCCCTGCCCATGGCGTTTCTCCGGCCGCTTTCCGGGTCCGGGGCCTACGGGATAATGGCTTCCATTATTAATGATCCGGCTATCGGCCCGGACAGCTACACGGGCTATCTGGTTTCAACCCTGCAGGGTTCCACCGAGACCACCTTTTACGTGCTTGCGGTCTATTTCGGGGCCGTTCAGGTCCGGCGGATCCGGCATGCCTTGGCCTCTGCACTGACAGCGGATTTGGCGGGCGTTATTTTTGCCGTGGCCGGCTGCACCTATCTTTACGGATAAAAAATTATTCCTCCGTACCTTATCTCTTTGTTTTTTTGCTTTGATAATCCAATATGAATTCTGCTGTTATACGGGCGATTTTGCCGACTACTTTGGGGCATTCAGCATAGTCTTTTGCCCGGATAAATTTTTCGTACTCTTTGGGATCGGTCAGTCGGTAGGACCGACCCAATTTCTTTGTTTGAATTTCAATACAGTTTGTGGTTCCGAATTCCCTTTCAACCTTTTTTACCAACCTGAACCCGGCCGCTAAAGAGTCGGTAAGGGCATCCGTATCTTCAAAATCTTCGCTTGCAGTGACAATTCCTATGGCCAACAGTCCTCCCAACAATGCTCCGCAAATTTCACCCTGCATTGCGACACCGGCAGCCAAGGGGGTCGAAGCCTTCAGGGCCGCGGGACCACCTTTAAGGGTCAAATTATCTTGCAATGCCTTAAATACGCACCTCGAACACCCGTGAGAATCTTTTTCATAGTCAAATGCGTCATTTTCAATTCTATCAAGTATCTCTCGCCGCAATGAGCTTTCCGGCATGAGGCCCCTCCTTTAACTATTTAAAATACAACTAAAAAACCGGCCCTGACAACACATTAAGATTCAGTTGAATTTTTTTCTGTAAAAAGAGATATACCAGAACCGCCTGGTTTTTTCAATAGCCATCGAGTTTTTCAGCCTCCTTGTGAGTTTTTGTATTCCCATCTCTTCCCTCAAGTAATAATAAACGTAAAAAGGACTGGACATATGGCTCTTTACAATTCGCAGAGATGTTGATACTTTACATCCAAATTGCAGCGCACGGATTACTTAGTGTCAGAATTGTTAAGGAATGTTTAAAGGAAATTAAAATTGGATATTAAACGTTGTTTTGAAGTACTTGAACTTGACCCTGGTGCTTCTCCGGATGAGGCGAAACAGGCTTATAAAGATATCGTCAATGTCTGGCATCCGGATCGCTTTTCCAATAATCTCCGGCTCAAAGAAAAGGCCGAGGAAAAAATAAAGGAAGTTAATGCAGCCTATGACACGGTGAAATCCCTTTTATCCTCAAAAGAGACGCCGGAGCCGGAGAAACAGGAAACTCCCATGGCCAAGTCAGATACGGAAGCGAATGATAGGACAGAGGCTATGGCTGAGGCCGGAACAAGTATCATTTTGAATGTATGCTCTTATTTTTACACAACAATTCGCCGCTTTGTTGCGGATCAGGCCCAAAAATTGGAGGAAAAGGCTGAAGCCGGGCCGGAAGGCCCAAACCGGAAGGAAGTACAAGGAAGGGGGAGTGGCAGCCGTAACGGCAGGGGCAGGGGCAGAGGCGGTGGTGGTATGGGTCGCGGTGGAGGTATGGGCAGAGGCAGGGGTGGAGGTATGGGCGGGAGAAAACCCAAAAGGTAAAAGGATACGGAGAAACATCGATTCGTGAATGAACAAAGACTGGTAACTTTGATATTAATAATTCTGCTGGTGCTGGGGGCGGCAGGTATTGTTGCGTTCTATTTGACAACATACGGCCGCATGAAAATATTACCCGGCCCAGCTTCTCCTGTGCGAACAGAGGCAGATACAACCAATGAGATTGCAAAGAAATCTTTATCCCCTTCCGGCCCTGTTTCTCGTGGTGCCGTGCTTGTGCTTGCTGATAAATCAGCAAACGAGATTGCTGCCGCAACCAAAAGTAAGGATATTTCGCCGGGCCAATCTTCAACCAATCCGACAGGGACTGAATTGAAAGAGAAAGCGCCTCCAAAAGAGGTCCCCTCTACACAGGTTCCCGGGTCTGGTGATGCAGTTGTTGTTAAAGACCAACCGAGAAAGGAGTCTGAAACTGCTCCTGCGAAATTACCCACTATAACGATCCATGAAACATCAAAAAGCAACGGATCATTCAATACGGCGCAAGAGATCACCGAAGGTATCATTACAGGTAAGCGAGGTGCGGCTGGGGATCGTTCCGATTTCTACAAAATCCGGGCAACGGGAAAAACCATGATTCTGAGGCTGGAACCTGCTTTGAGAAAGAAAAACCAGCGCTTTGCTATGACAGTGTTTGATGCAAACAAAAAACCGGTTGGACAAGATTCAAGAAAAACCGGCCCCACCATAGCCTTAGACGTAAAACCCGAGGCTACTTATTACATTAAGCTGGATCTTCGCCATGCGCCGGTTAAAAAACCTAAATACAAATTGAATGTGAAATTTGAATAGTCTGGATGTGTGCAATTAGATCTATTGTTGACATTCCGAATGGAAAAATCCCCCCTTGCCCCCCTTGTACATGTGTAAGGACATAGAAGACCCCCTTTTGTAAAGGGGGATTTTGCAGATAACCGAACAGGTCGAATAACTTCCAAAGCACAAGCAGGATAGACGGTGAGAATCCTCCTTACAAAGCGGCAGGTAAAACATGGGGTCTATTATCTGGCTTTAGCTCTGCTGGGTTTTTTTGTCGCCTGCGGGACGATTCGGGAACATGACCCGAACGCAAATTCCCCTGTCCACAAATTAGTCGTTCTGCACACCAATGATACGCACGGGCATCCGGTGAAGTTTTTCAAATACCCTGCCCCGGATGTCGGGGGCCTGCCTGCAAGAGCCACGCTAATCGGACAGATAAGAGCTAAAAACCGGAATGTTTTGGTCTTAGACGCCGGTGATCTCAATACCGGCAGGGTAGAGTCCAACTTTTTCAAGGCCAAACCGGATATAGAAGGATTCAACTATATTGGCTATGATGCCATGGCAGTGGGAAATCACGAGTTTGATAATCCTGTTTGTGTGTTAAGGGATCAGATGGAGTTGGCTCAGTTCCCCTTTCTTTCCGCCAATGTCAAAACCAGGGACGGGAAATATCTTGCGCGGCCCTATATCATAAAGCGGTTCGGCAAACTCAAAGTGGCGATCTTTGGCCTCACCACAAAAGAAACTGAAACAACCGGGAATCCTGAACATATTAAGGATCTCATTTTTGAAGACGAAGTGGAAGTTGCCAAAAAACTGGTTCCAATGCTAAAAAAAGAGGCCGATGTTGTCATTGCATTGGTTCATATGGGCATATACCCGTTCTGCACGAAAGGTTCAAAATGGCTGGCCTCGGAAGTGAGCGGGATAGACCTTATTGTGGACGGTCATACCCATACGCGGCTTGATTATCCGATTATCATAAAGAGTACCGGGTCAGATCATAAGACCATAATCGTTCAGGCATGGAAATGGGGACTCGTCTTGGGAAGGGTTGATCTTTGGATTCAAAACAGAAAGGTTAAGGATTTCAAGTTTGGAACCATTCCCGTTAACCTGAAAACCGTAGAAAAGAAGCAGGACGGGACCAAAGCATATCACTTTATCGGCAAAGAGATAGAAGAGGACCAAAGGCTTTTAAGATTATTTCAGCCGTATCTTGATAAAGTGGAGTCCCTTTTGTCGGAAGTGATAGGCCATGCCGAAGGAACGTTTTTAGCAAAAGGCCTGAGAACGAGGGAAACGGCCCTGGGGGATATGGTTGCTGATTCCATTCTGTGGTTCACAAGGCATTTGGGTGTTGATTTTGCCATTCAAAACGGTGGGGGCATCCGGACCGATCTACCGAAAGGCCGGATTACGAGGGGCTTGATACATGAGATACTTCCCTTTGACAATTCGGTTGTAGTCCTCACCATGAAGGGTTCTGATGTTTTATCCTTCTTTGATTATATTGCAACCATATGCAGAGGCAGGGGAGCTTTTCCACAGGTGTCCGGGGGTTTGCGCTTTACAATAAGTTATGCTGCCGGGAAATGTGAAGATATCCTCATAAACGGGAAACCGGTTGATCCTGACAGGATGTATAAGATTGCGACAAATTCATACCTGGCAAACGGGGGAGACGGTTACAAGGTGTTTTTAAAGGCCATTGACAGATTCGAATCTTCCATGTTTCAAAGGGATGTTCTTATCGAATACATTAAATCCCTTGGCGGAAGGATAAGGCCGGAGGTGAAAGGAAGGATTAAGGTCAGTACTGATCAGGAAGTTTATTCTTGCATTGAAAATCTGGTCCTCTGGGCCAGGTCAGAGATAGATGGCTCTGCCTTGGATTTTTGTGTCTAAAAGTACAAATTCCAAACTCCAAGCACCAAATAACAAATAAATCACAAATACCAAGCACCAAATCGCAAACACCATGCCAAAGGCCCCGATAGCGGGATCTACGCTTCGCTTCGACAGGCAACAATCTCAAATTCCAATATCCAATAACCAAAACATTCCAGTCCAAGACATTGTTTGGATTTTCGAATTTTGGTCATTGGAATTTGTTTGATATTTGGGATTTGATATTTGGAATTTCAATAAGTCAATGAAACTCCAATAAAGCAAATCCCCTCTATTGTCTTATTACCCAATACTGTGCTATCTTGTGGTTTCAAAAAATGTGAGGTGCGTTATATGAAGAAGATTATGATATGTTACATGGTGCTTTTATTATTGATCCCCTTTGCCGCCCATGCCAATGAACTTACCGGAAGGCAAATTATTGAATTGCAAAAAGAGCGGCATGCGGTCAGAAGCGACACTGCCGACATCGTGATGTTGCTTGTGGATAGAAGGGGGAACAAGAAACAGCGTCTTATCCAGCGGTACGGCAAGGAATTCGAAAATGGACTCAGGCGTACCCTGATTGCTTTTATAGAGCCTAAAGACATTGCCGGGACCGCGCTTCTGACATGGGAGCTTGAAGGCGGCAAGAACAAACAATGGCTGTACCTGCCGGCACAGAAAAAGATGCAGCGCATCGCGGGCCAGAGTGGGAAGGGCGCCTTTATGGGGACCGATTTTACATATGAGGACTTACAGCCTGATGCCATTAAAAACTACAATTATAACCTTTTGGACTCTGAAAAGGTGGACAAAGCGGATTGTTACGTCATAGAGGTCACACCGGCTACAAAGGAAAAGCAAAAGGAAAGCGCCTATTCCAGGCGCGTGATCTGGGTCAGGAAAGACATCGTTTTTACGGTGAAAATTGAATTTTACGACAGGCGGGGCAGGTTGTTCAAAACCCAGACCAATCATGACCTGATAAATCTCGAAGGGACGATCTGGATGGCAAAAAAGTCCCTTATGTCCAATCACAAGAAAAGGCATAAGACGCTGATGGGCGTGAAAGAGCGGAAGATCAACATTTTCATTGACGACACGGTATTTAGCGAACGATTTATCCTGTCCGGCAAACATATCAGGTAGCCGGAACCGAAAAGGATCTGTTAATGCAGAAGTTAATGCGTTTCAGCTATAATCATCCCTGGCTTGTAATCATTTTTCTTGCTGTCGTTTTAACCCTGGCTGTCTTCCGGATTCCGGGCCTCAGAATAGATCCCTCTGCCGAGGGCATGATGATCCGGCATGACCCTGCCAGACATCTCTACGAAGAGACCGTAAAGTCCTTTGGAACCGACAAGATCAGCGTCATTTTTATCCGGGACGATAAGCTGTTCACGCCCGAAAAGCTTAAACTTTTAGACGACCTTGTGTTTGATCTGGAAAATGTTCCAGGGGTGACCAGGGTCGAAAGCCTTTTCTCGGTCAAGGACTTTAGGAACGACGAAGGTTATTTGAACAGCGCACCCCTCATTGACTCGATTCCAGAGACCGAAGAAGAGGCCAAACGGATCAAACGGAACGCCATGCGAAATCCCGTTGTGGCCGGACGTCTAATTTCCAAGAACGGCAAGGCGACGGCCATCAGAATATTCATCGAACCTTATGTCTCAACTGCTGATTTTTACAAAGAGCTTACGGGCCGAATAGAACGCATTATCAGGCCTCTGGATACAAATTTTCAGAGAATTTTTCAGCAGGGCAACCCCCATTTGCGAACAGTCATATCTGATATGATGGTCCAGGACCAGTGCCGGCTGGTGCCGCTTTCCATCCTCGTGTTGTTTTTGGCCCTGATCTTGAGCACAAGGTCCCTAAGCGGTGCGGTTCTGCCTCTAATGACATCCGGCACAAGCATCATTTTTACGCTGGGGTTTATGAGTGTTACAGGAATTCCATTTAACATCCTCACCATTATTGTCCCATCCCTAATCATTGTAATTGGCTCTACCGAGGACATCCACCTGCTTTCCGAATACTCCGAAGGTATTCGCCTGAAAAACGCCAGGGACCTGGCCGTGGAATTCATGATTTCGAAAATGGGCACTGTGGTCATGGTCACCGCTTTGACCACATTTTTTGGCTTCCTGTCCATCTGCGTGAATAAGATTACTATCCTGAGACAGTTCGGCATGGCGGCTTCCTTCGGTCTTTTTGTTAACCCTCTTATCACCGGTCTTATCGCGCCGGTCTATTTCCGGTATTTCGGGACACGTGGAATCAAGTCAAATGCAAGGAAGGTTCATCGGGAAGGCGGGTCGTTCTTCGACAGCCTGGCCGGGACCTGCACAAGGCTTGTCAGTACCCGCAAAAGGGCCGTCCTTTTTATTTTTTTCGGATTTACCGCGGTTATCGGGGCATTCAGCTTTCGGGTCCAGTTGAATAACGATATCTTAGGGGTTTTCAGGAAAGACTCACTCGTTATCAGGCAGATAAATGAAATGGGCCGGGAATTAGCCGGGGCACAGATCTTTTTTATCCGGATAAGCAGTGGACATGAAGGCATTTTTAAAGACCCAAAAAATCTGGCCCAGATTGCCGCAATCCAGGAATTTATACGAAAGCAGGGGTTGTTTGACAAAAGCCTGTCCGTTGTGGATTTTTTAAAACTCATCAACCGTGAAATGCACGGGGGCGACCCTGCCGGGGCAGTCCTTCCTTTGACCGTTGAGCAGGTTTCACAATACCTGCTGTTTTTGCAGGACGAGGACTTAGAGCGTTATACGGACCCTGACTTCAGCGAAGTCAACATAGTGGTCAGCCATAACCTCAATTCTTCCTATGAACAGAAAAAGGCGATTGAGGGGCTCAGGGCTTTTATTGAAAGGCGCCTGAACCCCCATTTTATATATGCGTTTACCGGCGAAAGCATCCTCACGCTCAGGGCCGCCGACGCTATTGCCACGGGACAGGCCAAATCTATTGCGCTTCTGCTAATCATCATCTTTATTGTCATGTCTGTCATGTTTCTGAACGTAAAGGCGGGGCTGCTCTCCCTTGTGCCCAATATTCTTCCCATTATTATCTATTTCGGCGTTATGGGAATTTTTTCCATTCCCCTGAACATCGGCACGGCCATGGTAGCGGCAGTGGCCATCGGCATTGTGGTGGATGATACCATCCATTTTATGACGCGCTATAATTCCGAAATGCACAGGCTCAAGGACCAGGGCCAGGCCATGCAGGTCTGTCTTGAGAGGGAAATCCGGCCGATTTTTGCCACATCAATAGCATTAGCCCTCGGATTCGCGGTGTTGGCCTTATCCAATTTTGTCTCCATTATTCATTTCGGAGTCCTTTCCGCCCTCGTTATGGTCGTCGCCTTTTTTGGCGACGTGCTGGTCACACCGATTCTCCTCTCCTCCACGAGACTACTGACCCTGTGGGACATGTTCAGTCTGCACTTGAGAAAGGAGGTTATCGAGCAATCGGAGTTTTTCCGGGACATGAGGCCATGGCAGATAAAAAAGATAGTCCTGCTTGGACGGATAAGGGAGGCAAAGGCCGGAGAGCACGTCTTTCGCGAGTGGGACGAGGGAGACAGCATGTCTCTCATTTTAGAGGGGAGGGCCCATGCATACAGCGTTCAGGAAAAGACCGGAAACGAGGTCTCATATGCACAGTTCAGTCCCGGGGATGTGTTTGGTGAAATCTGCATGTTAGACACCTGTCCCCGCTCGGCCAATGTAAGGGCAACCACGGACATCAAATATGTGGAAATCACCAGGGATGACTTCCAGCGGCTCCACATGCTCTATCCCCATATTGCGAGCAAGGCATTCCGCAATCTGGCCCGAATCCTTGGGCACAGGTTAGTCATAAGTGACTGGATGTATCTGGAAAAAAAAGTTAACAATTGAGGAATGATATGAGAAAAACGACCCTGTCCTTTTTGTTTTGCCTAACGCTGTCCTTGTACCCTTTTTCCGCTTTTGCGGCTGAGCCGGATCTTTTGGACGAACTTGATTCTGTGATGGAATCGGGAAAGAAAGAAGGCGCCAAAAGGGAGACTTTAAAACCGGCTGATGAAAAAGATCTACCAGGCCAGATCTGCCGGCATTTCAGTGCCGAATTGCGTTTGCGTGGTTCCCATTTTTTTGAAACAGCGCCTGATCTTTTAATTGATGCTGACACGCACGACAACGTGGGAGAGGCACGTTTAAATTGTTCCACCTGGATGGGAAAGGACTTCTGGTCGTTGCACGCGGCGGGCTGGCTTGAGGCCGGCACCCAGGATGAAACCTACAAGGGCGTTAGCCCGGTTGGAAGGGATACTGACCGCCACAGGCGTTATGCGGAACTAAATGAGATTTATTTGATCCTGTCCTCAGAAAATGTTGACCTGACCTCAGGGAAAAAAATCTTTAAAAACGGGATTTCCACCATCTATTCCCCGGCCAACCGCTACCGTTCCCTGGATCTGAACGACCCCTTAGACCACAAGGATTTCGGCCTGTGGCAGGCCAAGTTGGACTATTACGCGGGCGACACCACATACACAGCAGCCGTATTGCCGGTGTTCCAACCCCTGAAAGTGCCTGATATCGTATCGCCCTGGATGGCCGGGAGTTTTGCCTGGGACGTGCCCGATTTTAGCCTGAATTTCGGTAAGGGACAACCACCCCCCTTTAATTTTAATATCCCGCCCGGCTCCCTGAATGAGCTTATCGAACTATTGTATTATTTCTGGGACCTGTTTTTCAATGAACCCCAATTTTCAAACCTGATTTCCAACAGGTCCGTTATTGTTAAGCAGGAATTTCCCGGGAGCGATCCTGAAGATTATGGGTGGTTCGGTCGCGTCAAGACCTCTTTAGGACTGTGGGACGTGTTTGTTTCCGCCTACCACGGACCGGCCTTTTACCCTGTTATCAAGGTAAAGGACCGGGGAAACGTGGTTGCGATAATCATGGAGAATCCCAATGTCTTTAATCTCGCGGCCGGGTTTTCAACAACCTGGAAGGATTTTGAGTTTCACGGCGAAGCACTTTACAACCATACCGATCACCACAAGGATGATAATTATATAAATTACGTGGGCGGTGTGACCTATACTGACAGGGAGCTTGCCCGGAAGCTGCACTTGGACAGGATTGACCTGACAGTGGAATATGCAGGAGAAGTGATCACCGCGGACCAGAATTGCAGGGGATATATTATCAACTCGCGCTATGCCCGGATCGGACGGGATGATATTTTTGCCAGCGCCCGGATAGGTGTGAATGATGATATAACTCTCCACTATTTGGCGGATATCGTCTTTTGGAACAGGTCCCGGTTCCACCGGGTCGGTGCTTCCTATCGTATCCGGCCGGGTCTGGTCCTGGGTCTTGATTTTGAATTTTTCGACGGTGACAGGCTGAGCTATTTCGGTCGCTGGCGCAACAACGACAGGGTTATTACTACGCTGAAATGGAGTTTTTAGAAAGGCGTTGGAACCTCAGTAAAAAACGGTTATTGTCCTGTGATACGGCCTTTCTCTGAATGCGTCATCCTGTCCCAGGTTCCAGAGGATCCAGTCAATCTCAAATGCCCTCAATACCTTTCCCATACGCTCCAGTTCCTGCCGGATCAGTTCAACTGTCCAGATGGTGCTGGCCCTGATTTCAACCTCGTCAAGACTTCCGGGTTCAAGCAAAACCTGCTGATCCACCTTTTGTGCTAATGAATCTTTGTAGACCACGATTCCCAAGTGCCTCAAGACCTGGGGCACTTTGTAATCTGCAAAGGCGGTCAACCGGTCCATATCCCCAAAACCACCCCATTTTTTGCCGTCGAATGCGCCATGAAGGTCGGCGGCAAATATCTGGGCCCGTTTATAGAAAAAAACTTCGTGTCTCCGGTATTCCGCTATGTCCCTGAATGATGAGAATTTTTGGGCCAACAACCGGGCAAGTGTCGCGGCCGAATTTTCAGCGGCCTCCACTAATTTACACGCATTCCCGTCGTATTCCCGAACCAGGACCTGTCCCAGTTCATTGAGGATTTGAACACGGGGCTCCATGAGTTGCAATTCCCCTTGCCCCCCTAAGATATTCTTTAATTCACCTGAAGAAAGGTTGGCAAGATAGGCTGAACCGGTAACGGGAATCCCCGACTCGACAGCTTTTGTGAGGGAGGCTGCCATGGCATAGTAGCCGGAAAGTTTTTCCGACTTGTATTCGATCTCCCACTTTGCCTTTCCTGGTAGGGGCCAGAAGCAGAAGTTGAGGCTGTCCAGAACCAGGAGATAGGAGACCGTTTTTTCGGTCCCGTCACAAAAATGATAACAAGGGTCCCATGGCGGAACTTTAATTTCATCCTCAATCAATTTCTTTGAAAAACGGGCCAGTGCCGGCTTGTCAATCCGAACCAGGCGGCTTTTTTCAGCGGCATATTTAGTTGTTTCAAGGACTTCGCGCATTTCCTGGTAGGTTTTGTTCCTTTTCAATTTATGGCTTCAGTGACAATCTATAGTTCCCATAGTATATTATAAATGACAACCTCGTAAAATATGTAATCGACGCCACTCCTGAAAGAGCTATTACGCTTATTCCCCCATAACTTCATACACCCATAATAAATGACTTTTTATCTAATATTTCCGGATAGTTTATCCTTGACATCAAGCCCTCTTTGGTATAATATACCTTAGTAAAAAAGCATATTAATAACAATAATTACCCAGAAAAATAGCATTTATTATTAATTAAGTACCCTGTAAAAAAACTATTTTATGAAAATGCACCGATTTGCCCTGGAATATTTAAATGCCTGGATGTCAAATCCGAACTGCAAACCTCTGGTGGTCCGGGGGGCTCGCCAGGTGGGAAAGACATACCTGGTTCGGTCTTTTGCAAAGGAGAACTTTGAGAACCTTATTGAAATCAATTTCGAACGTGATCCTGAACTTGGGTCATTGTTTGCGTCAAAAGACCCGTACAAAATCGTCCAAATGCTTGAACTGCGATACAACACCCCATTGAAGCCGGGTGAAACATTGCTGTTCCTTGATGAGGTCCAGGCAGTACCCCAGGTGCTCGCATCTCTCAGGTATTTCTATGAAGACCTGCCCAAACTCCATATCATGGCCGCAGGATCATTGCTGGAATTTGCCCTTGAAGAGCCGTCCTTCTCCATGCCGGTGGGACGTATAGAGTACCTGCACTTAGGGCCCATGCAATTTGAAGAATTTCTCCTTGCCGCCGGTAAGGACAAGCTGGTGGCATATCTCAAGGATTATTCCCATCTCGAAAGTATCCCGGAACCTATTCATCTCCAGTTAATGGGCCTCTTCAAAAGCTTCCTGGTTACGGGAGGCATGCCCGGAGCCGTTGAGATATTTGTCAACAGGCATTCATGGCAGGAATGTGAATCGGTGAAGCATTCTCTCCTTTCTACGTTCCAGGACGATTTCAGCAAATACGGCAAAAGGGTCAAGCATCAACGGCTTCAGCTTGTATTTAAGAAGATACCGCTTCTTGTGGGCCGGAAATTCAAATATGTAAAGGTGGATCGGAAAGAGCGGTCAAGTGATCTGGCTAAGGCCCTCAACTTGCTTTGCAACGCAAGGGTGGCCAACAGGGTTCATCATTCGTCATGCAGCGGCATTCCTTTAGGGGCAACAATAGATGAAAAGAAATTCAAAGTACTTTTTCTCGATGTGGGCCTTATGTCAACGGCCACCGGCCTGAATTTGCTGGATTATGAAAGGGCCGAGGATGTGATGATGGTGAACGGTGGTGCCGTATGCGAGCAATTTATAGGACAGCATCTTCTGTTTTCCCAACAGTTCTATCGTGAACCGGAACTGCATTACTGGGTAAGGGAAAAGAGAAAATCTTCTGCTGAGGTGGATTATGTGATTGCTGAAAACAATGCGATTACCCCTGTTGAAGTGAAGGCAGGCAAAAGCGGAACACTTAGGTCGCTTCATTTATTTTTCAGAGAAAAACGCCCTTTCCTCGGCGTTCGATTCAATAGCGATATTCCCTCCTTGCTTGAGTCGGAGACCGCCCTTCCCGATGGTCAGAATGTTCCTTATCGCCTGTTGTCGCTTCCCCTCTATCTGGTGGGGCAGGTGCGCCGGCTCATACGTCAATGCATTGATAAGGACCAAATATAATCTGTCACGAGATACCAGAGTCAGCCAAACCGTAATAGCTCAATAAATAGGGATATCAAACCATTGATTCGTGTTTGCCCGAACAAAATGTGCCCCACAGAGGGGGCACGCTACGTCGACATAACATCCCCGTAGCGTTGGGGCTCTGTCCCCCACAATTTGATGTCATGCCATAAAGGTTACCTCGATTTATTGAGCAGATACGTCAAACCCTTGAAATTTATTTTTGCTAAGGGGGTAAAAAGGGTTGTAAATATACATCGGTTCTGTTAGTGTTGTAATGTATAAAGAGCAAGGAGGCGTCATAATGGCAAAAGTAAGAACTCAGATTTATTTAACAGAAGAACAGCACCAAATGCTTAGCAAACTTTCAAATGAAGGAAAAATGCCAATTGCGCAAATTATTCGCCAGGCGGTAAATGAATATCTGTCAAAGATATCATCTAAAGGAAATATAAATCCACTCAGTAAAATTATTGCCTTAGGTGAAAGTGGGGAATCCTGGGGTTCTCTGAAGCACGATGAGGAAATCTACGGTGATTAAGAAACAGTTTGTGGATACCGGCGCATTTGTTGCTGTTACGGACAAGAGTGATCAGTATCATTCAAGGGCCGTGACATATTTTCGCGAATTCTTGAAATTGAGGCAACCTTTGCTAACAACGAACTTCATTTTGGATGAGACATACACCTGGCTAAAAAGGAAGGTGGGTTTTCATGCCTCAATTACCTTTGGGGATGAAATAAGAAAAAGCGATCAATTGGAGATTGTAACTATTGATCATATGATAGAAAAAAAGGCCTGGGAGATCTTTAAGAAATATCAAGACCAGGCTTTTTCGTATACCGACTGCACCAGTTTTGCGGTCATGGAAATGCATCGTCTTAAAACAGCCTTTGCCTTTGATACCCACTTTGAAATCTTTGGCTTTTCTATTGCTCCACCCGTGACATGAAAATGTCCTCGGCAATTGGATGTGAAGAAGCTGTCTGAGCAGCCTGAAAAAAGTGTACCTGCGTTGAATTGAAAGGGTTGAAAAATATCAAATCAAGGCCGCCGGAGATGACCGTTTTTCGATGTCAGTATCTTAATGAGGTAATAAATGCCCCTGTTTGATCAAGAAAAGATGGTCAAGTTAGTCTCTGAGCTTAGAAAAATCGGTACAGCGCAAATAACTCCAATAGGAAAACGCTTGACATACTACGATAAACGTATAACATTCCATGTATGATTCAATCTTGGGCAAATAGTCGCTCTCGACGATTCTATGAAGAAAGAAAAATATCCGAATTCGGAAGCCTTAATATCGACGCTGCCGACGACTTGCTCGCCGCCCTTGATGCTGCAACCTCTTTGAATGATTTAAGCCCATTGAAAAGTGTTGGCTTACACAAGCTATCTGGTGGCAGGGCAGGTCAATGGGCCATGACTGTTAATGGCCCCTGGCGCATCTGTTTCCGGTTTAAAAATGGTAATGCTTACGATGTTGAAATTATAGATTACCACAAGGGGTAAAAGCCATGAGACCAATTCATCCAGGACGAATTCTAAAACGGGAAATGAAGGCCCGTGGACTTTCAGCCAACAGGTTTGCATTAGCTTTACGTGTACCTTCAGGACGAATTACACAGATTGTTGGCGGAAAGCGCGGCATTTCTGCTGAAACAGCTCTACGGCTGGCCCGGTACTTTGGCAACAGCGCCCAATTCTGGATGAACCTTCAATCCAGATATCAATTGGCTATTGCCGAAGATAATATCGGCCCTAGAGTCCTTGATGAAGTTAAACAGGCGGCTTCAAGCTGAACTCTTATCGGAGGATCACTCTGCGGGATAAAAAATGACAAGGTAATCCGCACTCCCGATATCGACCCAATTGCAGCCGAGGTATCGGCAACCGATTTCTACAGCAAGACATTCACCATTGATCGTCGGTAAAGAGGCTGGTTTTATCCTTGACAAAGGCTGGATCTTAATGGATAATTTCTAAAAAAAAAGGACTTGGTATGCTCTTCACAAATTGCTTTCTGAGGATTTGTCCGGAGTACTTATTAAAAACCTGTTCTCAAATCCTCTCTCCTGCTCTCCTGTTCCAGTATTCATCAACCCGGTCCCAACACAACCATCATCCTCCGGAGGCGATTTATGAAAAAACGTTTCCAGAAGGTACTTTTGCGAAGCCTTCGACGGGCTTATGAGAGCCTTTCGGAGGCTTTTGTGCTTGTCCCCTTTTTTTCGGGCAGCATCCTAATTCCAAACGACCGTTTTCTGATTTGTGCCCATCCATAAAAATGAAAAAATGGCACTAAATAATACCCTGGGGTTTGCCATAGCTCAACTGCTTTTAAGGACATTTTTGCCTTTTGGCCATAAAAATGAATCCCGAAGACCTCCTCCAGTTCCTAATTTCAATTTAAAAAATCACGCCCAGTGGGCGTAGATTCTTTATCTTGTTTTCAGCTTTACCGGCTTAGGAGGGTTTGATATGAAATATTTTAAATTGGCATGGCTGCATATCTTGTTGGCGGTCCTTTGTCTGCCATTAGTCTGGATCCCAGGAACGAATGCCGGGGGGAAGGAAAAAAATGTCTGTTTCCGCTGGGCTTTCGGTGCCATGGTTGGCTCAGAGAATGACCGGAGGCTTGTGGCAATTACACTGGACACCATGCTCAAGGGAGGCGATCAAATAAAGATGCTCGTGGAGCTCAAGAAGAAGTGTTTTGTGTATTTGCTCTACCGCAGCGCAGAGAATGAGATCCACATGCTGTTCCCATATGAAATACAGCAGTTTGATACTGATTATAAGATGCGTGAAAAATATTATATTCCCCAAGGCACCGGGTGGTTTGAACTTGATGAGCACATTGGACCCGAGACTTTTTATCTGCTTGCCTCTGCCCGGCGGCTGGATCCATTGGAGAGGTTGACCAAGGATTACGGATTCGCCGAACCCGCAAAGAGACAGAAAGTTGCAGGGCAGGTCCTTGCCGAAATCCGCAGGCTGAGACGGAAGTATCGGAAATTGAAGGCATTTGCTGAACGGCCCGTGCAAATCGTGGGAAGTTTCCCCCAGGCAAATGCTCATCATTGAGGTGCTGCTTCTAATCATCGTCCTTATCCTGTCCCTGAGGTTTTCCTCCCTTTACTTTTCCCTTGGCACTCTGCTTGTGGGAGTATCTTACATGGGCCTTGGGGGGTTGGGTTTCCTGTATGGCCATCTCATTTTTCACCTCATCTTCATTCACCGACCTTGATTCGCCGCTGCCCGTTACCTGCTTTGCCGTGGAAGGCAAGACCGTGTCTGAAAGGGCCATGCCGGGCCATATCATGCGTCTTGGTGAATTTTCCGCCGAAGTTTCATTGGCGGACCATGTGGAGGTTCGCTCCAATCTCAAGATCGTGTTTGGGCCGGAAGACCCAAAAGACCTCTCTCAACTATACGCGAAAGTGGTATCCCTTGATCAACCCGACCCTGATTCATCGAGCGCCAGGGTTTGTGTGGAGTTTACCTGGCTCCCCGAAGATATAAAGGAGTTTTTTGGAGAGAAACGCCCCCAAAATAGGATTAAGTCCTAAACTGCTGTTACTTGCCGTAGCAATTTATCCCCGCAAACTTATCCCTGTAGGATTCCAATAGAGGAGTGAGTTTCCTTTCCGGTATTCTCATGTCTTTTAACCTTTCATTAATCTCATCATCACTCAATTTGACGTTCAGCTTCCTGTGCGGGATGTCTATGTCTATCACATCGCCGTCCCTTATCGCGCCGATGGCCCCGCGGTTGTATGCCTCCATCTCAATATGACCTACGCACGGCCCGGTGGTAGCGCCGGAGAACCTTCCATCCGTGATAAGGGCCACTTTTTTGTACCCGGCCCCTTTTATGGCATCGGTAGGGGTCAACATTTCAGGCATTCCGGGCGCGCCTGCCGGTCCCTGGAATGGCAACACAGCCACGTCTCCTTCAGCAATCTTCTTAGCTTCAATAGCATCGAGCAGGTCTTTTTCCGTGTAAAAGACCTTTGCAGGTCCCGAATGCACGGCCATTTCCTTTTCAACAGCCGTCTGTTTTATTATTCCGCTATGCGCAATATTTCCCTTTAAAACGGCTATGCCGCCAATGGCGTGGTATGCATTTTTTAGTGTCCTGATTACGTCATCGTCTATAACTTCTCCCGACGCTGCAATCGAGTTTATTGCTTTCCCGTTTACTGTCGGAGAATCCTCTATCATATCTTTCAAGCGGTTCAGGACGGCCGGGATGCCTCCGGCCCTGTCAACATCCGCCATCTCATTTGTGCCTGCCGGGATGATGGAGCACAAATTGGGGGTTTCCCGTGAAATTTCGTCAAACAAGTCCACGTCAATATCAATGCCGCATTCCCTGGCTATGGCCGGGATATGCAGGACAGCATTGGTTGAACCTCCCATGGCCATATCCACCCTTATGGCGTTCTTAAAGGCGTTTTCCGTCATAATGCCTTCCGGCTTGATATCCGCTTTGACTAATTCAACGATCCTTTTCCCCGATTCATATGCCTGTTGTCTCTTGAGCGGGTCTATTGCCAGGGTCGTGGCGCATCCTGTCAGGGACATGCCTAATACCTCGGTAATTACCGACATGGTATTTGCGGTATAAAGGCCTACACATGAGCCTGCACCGCAGGTCATAACGGGAAGCAGTTTTTCAGCTTCCTCTTCACTCATCATACCGGCCTTAACCTGTCCTACTATCCCGAACCCTTCAATGGGATGGCGTTTTTTTCCGTCTATTATATTCGCTTTCATGGGTCCGCCGGTAAGGATGATTGCAGGCAGGTTGAGTCGGCCCGCGGCCATTAACATCCCCGGCGTTATCTTGTCGCAGTCCGTGACGCCGACCCACCCGTCCAGGGAGTGTGACAGGACCATAATCTCTATGTTGTCGGCGATGTGTTCTCTGCTCGAAGGCTCAGCCTCATTTCCACGTACATGGCAACGCCGTCACACACGCCGGGAACGCCCCATTCCAATGGGACGCCGCCGGCATCCCTGATTCCCCTTTTCACTTCCAGTGTCAGCTCATTCAAATGGATATGACCGGGAATAATGTCGTTATAACTGTTTGCAACACCAATAAACGGCTTGTCCGGCCCAAAATCTTCCTGTTTCAAACCCGCAGACATGAGCAATGCCCTGTGCGGTAATGTTTCAATGTTTTTTTTCAGTATACCTGAGCGCATTGTGATACCTCCTGTTGATAATTGTCTTGTAAATGACTACATGTAGCTATTTTTCATCAAATATATTGATTTGTTTATTCGTAACTGGTTATCAGGTAGGTGTCGTAGTCCACCGGAAATTCGGTAAAGATGCAACCGGAACCGTCGTCGCAGCCCATCGCTTCCGAGGCAGCCAAAATCCTTTTTTCAGGCACCCGGTAACTCATGAAGTCCCAAGTATACTTCATAGATCAGTAAAAAATAATATTTGAGCCATTTATGCATGTGGATGGGTGGGTTGAGGGTCTTGTTATATTAAAACGATAAACCCATCGCATTTGAAATAAATTTCATCAAGGGTGCGGCGTGCATAAATGCCCGCTCGGTTTCGTTTATGAACTCTGGTTTCGTAATTAGGTCAGATCCTACATTACGTTTCAAGAAAAAGGACTTGCGCTTGAGGTCTTCAATAAATGGATGGTCAGCATCGTAGCCTTTAGGCGGACGTTTCAACTGATCACCTTCTATTGTAGAGAAATATTTCATTCTTTTTATGACCTCTGACCATTTTTCGGGCTGCTCAACAATTGAAGTGCGAATTTTAGCAAGAACGGGGTTAGGTGGCTTCCAGATTCCTCCGCCAACAAATACATTGCCCGGTTCTAAATGGACGTAAAACCCCGGCGCGTGTGCGCTTTTCCCGGCAACGTGACGAAATTGGCAACCAACATTCTCCTTGTAAGGACGTTTGTCTTTTGAAAAACGAATATCCCGGTAGATTCGAAACATGGAACCACCATTTGTACGTGGATCGGCCATAAAGCTCCTGCTAATCTTATTCAATCGTTCGCCCATCACTACTATAAAGTCTTTTACAGGTAAAACGACTGATTTCTGATAACGGTCCTTATTCTTGTTGAACCACTCTCGGTTGTTGTTTTGGGAAAGATCCTTCAGAAACCGGAACAAATCTTCCGGAAAACCAGGAAAGGAACCCATAATAGCCTCCGCGGTGAAATGGAATTTAGTGTGTTGAAAGACCGTAGCATTCGTTGTCAGGTTTGTTTTAACGATACATCCAAAAGTAATACTTTATTATCGAATGTCTTCCATCCATGAAGCTCGCCGGAGGGTATGAAATAGGTTTCATTTGTATTAAGTACTCTTCGCTCATCACCCATAAACATTTCTATTTGACCCTGCAAGACTATGCCGCACTGGTCAAAGGAATGTTCATGCCCGACATCTTCTTTTCCAGGGTCTATCTCCATGCATACCATTATCAGGTCGTCGCCGATTTCAGCCTTGCTATTGATTCCCGGCCTGAATTCATCCAGCTCTAAGTCAACTATATTCCAGAAAGGCATTTTATCCTCCTTTGTCTTCTCCCCGTGTAACTGCACAGGTTGTCAGGTTCACGGTTTATGGTTCACGGTTGGTTGCCTTATATTCATGCTGGCCTATGTTTATCGTTTATTAACCCCTGGCCCAGACCTGTTTTAGCAGTACTTTTCATAGAACCTCTGGCCATAATGTTCAGAAGAACCTTTTTAAAGCGCACGTTACGTCGCACCTCCCGATCCCGTCTTGGTCTCGGGACAGGGAGTGCGGGCTTAAACCGTGAACCCCTGAATCGTGAACCAGTTACTGTCAATTTTGATGATGGCCAAGGCTAACGGCATTGTAGATGGCATCAAGAGCATAACCTATAACAACCGACGCAATGAATATGAAAAAAGTTAGGAGCAAAACATAGATCCATCCGAAATAGGAGATCATAATTGGCAGGAGGAACGGCTTAACCGCCCGGTTACCCAGAAAAACGGCAATTGCAGTGTTTCCTGCCCCCCTTTGTTTTACCTCTTTAAGGAGTGGATACCAGGCGTAAATGGGCCCCATGGAGATGATTCCGGCTGCCGCAGACAGCATGACACCCCGGAAACCAGCCTTTTCACCAAGTAGTCGAGTAACCTGCGAGGACCTGAAAAAGAGGTTCACAAGGATCATCAAAACAAAGACCATGGAAAGGGGCAGGAGGATGTACCCGAAGATTTTTGCGCTGGTGCTCAAGGCCAGGACTGTCCTTTCCGGTTCAATACAAAAAAGGATTCCGTACAGGAGGCCCACCCCAAGCGCAAACATATAAGGGCCATGGAATGTCCATTTATCCGATTTGTTCCCCTTCACAGGCACCCTCCAACAAAAAGTCGACATGCAGCGACAGTGACCCCGGCGATGCATAGACTGGCGATAAAAGAGAGGCCATTCCTGATCAAAGCGAAGCGCATTCCCAGGGCATCAATCTCAGCAGGTAGCTGGATCAGACCGACCGTCACCCAGGCCACCAAAAAGGCCGTAACGGCAAATAGACTGGCCCCCTGCGCAAGAAGTTCTCCGCCAATTACATAGCTGGTGATAGGGTTCCCGGCAAAAATGCTTCCTGCAAATGCTCCCCGGAATATATCCCATAACCCCTGTCCTGAAAAGAACGATGCGATAACGCCCGTGCCCGCGAAGGCCTGGAAAAGTCCCAGGAGCAGGATCACGGACATCATAACCGGAAGGGCTCTGCCAAACTGCCTGGATGAATTTCTGATTGTGTGCTTCAGTATGTCTCTGTAAGCCCCTGAAGGCCGGGCCGGTGCATTACCAAGGCCGGTGTTTTCCTGGATCAGGTTTTGATTGAACTTTTCCAGGGCCTTTGACAGTGACCCGCCTTCCCCCTGAACCACACGGATTCCGTTTGCGGTGAGGTGCTTTTCTGCTGTTGGACTCAGATACCCCGTGAGCAAGACATCCGGCTTTTTGCTGATGACCGTGATAACGGCCTGTATTCCCGAATGGCTCAAACTTGTGGCGCCCGGATTCACAACGGTCTCGACTTCACCGGTCTCTGAATCAACTATAAGAAGATACTTGGAGGTCCCGAAGCGTCCACCCACTGTCGTATCAAGGGATGGACCGTCTGCTGAAATTGCAATACGCATTATGATATTCCTGAAATTGAAACCCTGGTCGTCCCTCCGGGCCGTAGGCCCTATGGGCCGGAGGCTGGTTCAGGTCAGAGGCTGGGACAGGATTCTTATTATTCACCTTTAAAAACGGGCGCTCTCTTTTCAATGCGTGCGTTTATTGCTTCAAAAAAATCATTTGACGAAAATGCTTTATTTAAAGCAGTATTTTCAAGATCGAGGGCGCGTGTTACAGCTTCAATGAGAGGCTTGTGAAGTATCTCTTTTGTCATGCGTACGGCTTGCCATGCCCCCTTAGGTGGTATAAGCTTTAATGCTGTTTCTCTGGCATAAGAGATCAATCCCTCGTGAGGAAGCACCTTGTTTATAATGCCCGACTCGAGCATCTGCTGTGCAGTAATCTTTTCTCCGAAAAACATTATTTCTTTTGCTTTCTGGAATCCAAGCAGACGCGGCAAAAGATAGCTTGAAGCAAGTTCAGGTACAATTCCCAGACTCACAAAAGGGAGTTTACCCCATGCATGCTCAGAGGCAAAGATCAGGTCCGCGCATGCTAAAGGGATAGTAAGGCCGCCTCCTATTGCGAGTCCGTTCATTGCAACTATAACGGGTTTGTAGAGCGACCAAAGCTTTAAACAAAGCTTCTTTTGCGCAATATCTGTCAAATCGATTTCACCCTTTGTCTCTTCATCCATCGATTGAAGCTCTGTCGGATTTAGATATGCACCACTACTAAATGCTTCATTCGCAGGATCATGATCGCCTTCAGGCCCGGCACCGGTAATGATCAATGCCTTTGCCGTATCATCCTTTTCCACTGCATCCACTGCCCAATACAGTTCCAAAACGACTCGAAAGGTTAGAGCATTTTTAATTTCCGGTCTATTTATGGTGACCATTACAATCCCGGTATCATTCTCTTTTTCGTAGAGAATAGTTTTAAATAGTCTTTTAGTCATTTTCTATTGATAACCTCTTCATTTAGATTCAACCCTAACCTCACTCGTACAGTTTCATTCAAGCCTCCTGTAATTATTTGCCTGGCCCCTTTTCTGTTCAGCATGCAGTCAAGGTGGAATCTCTCGTCTTCGACATTTCCAAGCCGCCGTCCAACGTTAAAGATTGTAAACGGAGTGAAGCTTGTCTTCATTGCGTTTATCCCGCAGCGGGATTGGACCGAGCCGCGTTTATGCGTTAGGGGGTTTCAGTTGCCTGATTTTGGTCAATTCAGTTGGAATATTCCATTTACAAATCGAATAAAACAGACAAAGGTGATATGATTATGGGCGAAAAATCGAGTTAAGTCAATTAGCTTTGGGAGATGTGCTGATCTTCATCATCATTTGCAGGCAAAATGGCATTTCGAAATGGACTTGCCCCTTTACGCCGTCACCGCCTAAGAATTTATCAATGGAGGTTGCGGCCCTCTGTCCGGCTGCAATGGCATCAATTATGGCACCAGGGCCTCCGGCCACATCACCACCTGCAAAGATGCCGGGAATATCCGTTTACTGGGTTTCCTCTTTGCCATAGCCAATAAATTTTGGGGCCATTTTTGGCTTGACCCACAATGGGGAGTACTCTATACTCGGCGCACAAAAAAACAACTTCTTATCACACTCAATACGTAGTGCAAAGGATGTCTTATGGACAGGGAACACACCATTATAGGCACGCGGATGAGACGGACGGACAGCCTTGCCAAGGTAACCGGGAGCGCTAACTTCACTGCCGACCTCAAGTTTCCCAGGATGCTCTGCGCGAAGGTGCTGCGAAGCCCTCATCCGCACGCAAAGATCCTCAATATCGACACGAGCAGGGCGTTGCAGCTCCCAGGCGTGAAGGCCGTCGTGACGGCGGCCGATGCGCACGGTGTCAAATGGGGCGTCTTCAAATACACGCAGGACCATCCGATGATAGCGGTGGACAGGGTGAGATACGTTGGAGAAGATGTGGCAGGCGTCGCGGCCGTAGACGAAGAGACGGCGCTTTTGGCCCTCGATCTTATCCGGGTCGATTATGAGCCCCTGCCTGCGGTCTTCGATCCCGATGAGGCCATGGAAGAGGGCGCGCCGCTGATTCATGAGGAGTACGCAAATAACATTAACGTTCATGTCCACATCGAAGTCGGTGAAGTGGACGAGGCTTTCGCCCGGGCGCATCTCGTACGGGAAGACACGTTCCATGCCGCGGGTGAAGCCTACTCAACGCTCGAACCATACGCGGTTTTAGCCTCCTACGCCAACGGCTACCTGGACCTGTGGGTGCCCAACGCCGGGCCGCACGTACGCGCCAAGGCCCTCTCAAATCTGCTGAAAATGCCCCTCAATAAAGTGCGCGTTAGACGTATCAACGTGGGAGGTCACTTCGGCTCACGCTCCGAAGTATCTCCCGGAGATCTCGTGACGTCCCTGCTGTCCGTAAAGACGGGACGCCCGGTCAAGCTCGTGTTGACGCGAGAGGAAAACGCAGCCTGTACGCGGCAGGTTCACGACATAAAGGCGACGATCAAGACAGGTGTCAAGAAAGACGGCACTATAACGGCCAAGGAGTTCAGCGTTTTTTATGACGGCGGCGCATACAGCAGCACAGGACCCATCGCCGCGTCGATTCCGTACTACGTCTATGAGGAGGCCTACCGATTCCCGAACGTCAGATACGATGGATATCGAGTGATCACCAACAAGGGAATTCGGGGGATGTACGGGGCTCACGGCAGGGCCTTCCTCGGCGGCAACGAAATGCAGTTGGACATGATCGCCCAAGAGCTGGGCATGGATCCCATGGAGATCAGGCTCAAAAATGGGCTCAAAGTCGGGGAAGAGACGGCCACAAAATCCCTGATCATCAGTGGCGGCCTTGAGGAACCCATACGCCGGGCGGCCGAACAGGCCAAGTGGACGGAGAAACGGGCCGGACTGAATGAAGGAGAGGGAATCGGCATGGGATGCGTTGGTGTCATGTGCGGCTTCCCAATGGGGTTCAGGTCCGGCTCCGCGTGTTACGTCAAACTCAATGATGACGGGCAGGCGACCATCGTGACGGGCATCTGCGACACGGGGATGGGGAATGAGTCCATGGCGATACAGATCGCGTCCGAGGTGTTAGGGATCCCCGTTGAAGACATTAACCTGGTCAATGCGGATACTGAGGCGACGAATCTCGATCCCGGAGCGTACTCGCAGGCCGCTTCGTTTGTCGGAGGAAACGCGGTGAAGCGCGCGTGTGAGGACGCCAAGCGCCAGATACTGGGCTTCGCCGCGGCCAAGATGAATCATCCCGCGGAAGACCTCGACCTGAAGGATCGAACGATCGTATCGAAAACGGACCCTTCGAAGGGTATACCCCTGCGGTGGATTGTCCGTGAAGCCTTTTTTCAGGGAAAGCCCATCGCCGCTACGGGCGCATATATGCCGAAAGTCGATTTCCAGCGGGAATGGATCAAGAACCCGTACGGTCAAATGGCGGGGACCTTCTCATTCGGTTGCTCGGTCGCGGAAGTGACCGTGGACAAAGAGACCGGGCAAATACGCATCCCGCACTTTGTCGCTGCCCACGATTGCGGAAACCCGATCAACACCATGGCGGTAGAAGGGCAGATCGAGGGATCGATCCATCAAGCCGGTGTAGCGGTGCTCACGGAAGAGATGCGGTGGACCGAAGGCCTGCTGCTTAATCCCGACCTCCTCGAATACAAAGTGCCGTTAGCCTGCGACATGCCTGAAATCGAGCCCGTGATTGTCTGCTCGAACGATCCGGAGGGGCCCTTCGGCGCAAAAGAGGGAGGTCTGTCAACGCGCATGAACGCTTACAGCGCGGTGGTCTGCGCGGTTCATAACGCTCTAGGAGTGCCCCTTAACGAGTTCCCTCTTACCCCGGACCGGGTCCTCAAGGCTCTCGACGCAGCGAAAGGTGGAGGTGAGTCATGATAGCCTCGAAATTTGAGTTTAGAAGCCCAAAGGATGTTGAGGAAGCCGTCCGGCTTTACCGGGAGTTCCAAGGCGAGGCCGTTTACCTGAGTGGGGGGACCGATTTGGTTCCTCGCATGAAGCTGGGTCTTGAAAAGCCCAAAGCCGTCATCGACCTGAAGCGCATTGCCCCGCTCACAGCAGTAGAGGATCAAGGCGACCGGATCAGGATCGGGGCCCTGGCGCGGATTTTCGACATCAAACAAAACGACCTCGTTCGAGACTCCTTTCCTGCGCTCGAGGCTTCGCTCGATGCGACTTCGTGTGAATCCCTCCAAATGAGGGGCACAATCGGTGGCAATCTGCTTCAGAATTCCCGATGCCTCTTCTATAACCAATCGGAATTCTGGCGCAGATCCAAGGGCTTTTGCCTGAAAATGGGCGGTGAGAGCTGCAATACCGTCCCGGGCGCCAATACCTGCTTTGCAAACTATTGCAGCGATAATGCTCCCGCTTTGTGTACGCTGTCTGCGGAGATAGAACTCTCCGGACCCGACGAGGTGAGGCGCCTCAATCTGGAGGAACTCTATACCAACAAGGCGGACAAGCCCTTCGATCTTCAACCTGGTGAAATTCTCACCGCAATCTTCGTACCGAAGAAGAAGAGCATCGGGGGTTACGAAAAGCTGCGGATTCGGGGCGCCATTGACTATCCTCTCTTGGGCGTGGCGTTTTCATTTGTGGACGGGACGGGCAAATTAGCCGTAGGAGCCGTCGGGCCCAAGCCGTATGTGGTTGAAATAAAACAACCCTCGCACGACGCAGTCGGGGAGGCCCTCAAGGCGGTCCTCAAACAGGTAAGGCCTGTCGGCAATACGGTCCTCGATCCTGATTACAGGAAACGGATGCTTTCCGTGTTAGCCGGAAAGCTTGTCAAAAAGGTGATGGAAGGGGCGAAGTGATGGAACGATTCAAAGTCAAATTAGAGGTGAACGGAGAGTCCGTGGAGTTGGATATCAAGCCTTCCGAAACCTTGCTCGAGACTCTGAGAGACCGATTGGAACTGACCGGCAGTAAAGACGGTTGTGGGCTCGGCGCCTGCGGGAGCTGCACGGTACTCCTTAACGGACTTCCCACGCGATCATGTATAGTACTGACCGCCGAACTGGACGGCTCCGAGGTAACTACCATAGAAGGTTTGGCGGACGGAACAAAGCTGAACCCGGTTCAAGAGAGCTTTATGGAGAAAGGCGCGGTTCAATGCGGGTTCTGCACTCCGGGTATGATACTTACTGCCAAGGCCTTGCTCGACAGGAATTCACAGCCGAGCAAGGAGGAGGTCATCCGGTCCATTTCGTCCAATCTGTGTCGCTGCACCGGCTACAAGAAGATTGTCGAAGCCGTGGAGGCCGCGTCATCCACGGAAACTCCAACGACCTGAGATTCTTACACCTTGAATCTGAGAGATTATCTCTCATCACGCCTTGGCGTGATCGATTGATGGAGTGGTGGGGTATTGGAGTAATGCAAAGGGCTAATTCCAACACTCCAATACTCCAGCATTCCATTACTCCGGGTACAAGGAATTTCGACACGTGATATTCTCTGTGCAATATTCAAATTTCAAATACTTTGGCTATAAATAAAGGAGTAAAATATGCGTGCATTCGTATTGGGTGGAGCAGGGGGTATGGGGCAGGGCGTGGCCCGGGACCTGATAAAACAAGAGCCGGTCATGGATGTTGTCCTTGGAGACTTGTATCCGAACCCGGAAAGGTTGGCGCCGAAATTACGCGAGAGCGCAAAGGTCACCCTGGTCAAGATGGACGTAAACGATCATAAAGGCATGGTAAACACCTTCAAGGATTCGGATGTTGTAATCAACTGCGCGGGCCCATTTTACAAGACGGCCGTGCCGGTGGCCAGGGCCGCGGTAGAGGCGCGGGTCAACTATATTGATATCTGTGATGATTACGAGGGGACCGAGATCCTTTTCAACTCCGACATAGATGCAATGGCAAGAGAAGCAGGCATTACCGTTCTTACGGGTATGGGATCCGATCCGGGAACCAACAATGTATTGGTGAAGTGGTACGCGGATCGTCTGGACAGTGTTGAAGAGATTTACCTTTATTGGGTAGTGGCCATTGCCGAACTTTCAGGCGCGGCCTGGGACCACAGTCTTCATATGACCCTTGGTAAGATCCCGCAGTATATAAACGGTGAGTTGGTCCACGTGGAAGGCGGGAGCGAAGTAGTGGCGGAAGAGTTCCTGGAACCCCTTGGGACATGCCATGTTCGCTATGTGGGTCACCCGCAGCCCTTGACCATCCCCAAGTATATCAAAGGGGTAAAACATGTCATAATCAAAGGGGCGCTCATACCTCTATGGGTGGACGAACTAATCAAAGAACAAAAAAATATGGGTTTGTTGAGTAATGAACCGAAGGATATCAACGGCACGACCGTAATACCCTACGACCTGACGCTCAAGCTTTGGGAGAAGATCCCTGAAGGGAGAGACAAGGGTCCGCAGTCCTCGGGCCTCAAAGTCATTGTCAAAGGTGAGCGTGGCGGCAAAAAGGTGACATACACAGCCGATATGGTGGGAAGGATGGCACCCGGGACGGGGCTTCCCGCATCCATCGCAGCGCTCATGATGAATGCCGGGGATGTGACCGAAAAGGGAGTGACGGCTCCTGAAGGCTGCATCGATCCGGAAATATTCCTTGCGGCATTCCTGAAGCGAGGCGCAAGGATCCATCAGACGGAAAAGATATCATCCATGTTTGAGGTCTAACACATTACAGGAGATTTTCCATGAAAGAGGCGCAAAGGCTGAACATGACCAAGAGCTGGGAACTTTTCGAAGAAGCGTCCGGGCTTGTGCCGGGAGGCGTTCTCGGGGCCAGAAAGCCCGGAGATTTTATCAAAGGAGAATACCCCATATTTCTTGAAACCGGCAAAGGTTGCCGCCTGACGGATGTTGACGGCAACGAATTTGTCGATTTCTTGTGCGGTTACGGCCCCATCATCCTCGGTTACCGTGAAGAAGAGGTGGATGACGCCGTTTGTAAACAGATAAAAGAAAAGGGGTTCTGTTTCACGCTGACGCAAAAATTCCAGAATGCGCTGGCGCAGAAGCTGACTGAAATTGTGCCCTCATCCGAAATGAGCATCTTCCTGAAAACAGGCTCCGACGCCACCACCGCAACTATTCGTATTGCAAGGGCCTATACCGGCAAGATCAAAGTCATGCGTTGCGGTTACCATGGCTGGCATGACTGGTGTGTTGAAATGAAAGGCGGGATTCCTCCGAAATTTTACGAAGATGTATTTGAATTTCAATACAACAGACTTGATCAGTTGGAAGAGCTGATGGCGACGCATGGCGATGAGACGGCTGCAATCATCATGACGCCGTTCGGCCATCCAAACCATCAAAAGATGCAGGAACCCAATCCAGGGTTTCTTGAAGGCGCAAGAGATCTTGCAGACAAGTACGGCGCGGTGCTGGTCTATGATGAGATACGGACCGCTTTCAGACTCAGAATGGGCGGCGCACAGGAGCTTTACGGCGTGACTCCCGATCTGACCGTGCTGGGAAAGGCGATCGCCAACGGATATCCTATTTCTGTTGTGACCGGTAAGAAGGACGTCATGATGGCTGCCGAAAGCAAGCTTTTTATTTCGTCAACCTTTTTCCCGAACAGCAAAGGCTTTGTCGCGGCGCTGAAGACCATAGAAATCCTTGAGCGGGACAAAGTGCTCGAGAATATTTGGGAAAAAGGCGACCGCTTTATCGAGAAGATCCGGGCGCTCCTCGACAAATATGATGTGGGAGCCGAGTTGACCGGCGTGGCCCCCATGTTTTATATCACCTTTAAAAAGGACGAAACAGGGGCATACAAAGGCAAACGTAAGGACTTCTATACACAGCTCATCCGGAAAGGGTTCTTCTTCTCACCATATCACCACTCCTATATCAGCTATCGACACACGGAAGAAGACCTGAATTTGACCCTGACGGCAATTGAGGAATCCCTGGCTTATATAAAAGAGAAATATTAGCCGAAAGGCTATTTCTTAAAATCTTCCCTCTTATCATCTATGAGTTCGGTCAGAACGCCATTAAGTTTTTTGGGATGAATGAATGCAAACTCACAATCACGAAAAGGCCTGGCGATTTCACCCCTTGAGTCCGGTATAAAAGGATAGTTCTTTTCCTTCAATTCATCAACGGCCTTTCGGGTGTTGTCCACATTAAAACTGATGAGCATCATACCTTCGCCGTTTTTCTCGATATACCTCGCCACGTCTCCGTCCGGGGAGGTAGATTCCATCAGCTCGAAACCCACTTCGCCAACCCAGTATCTTGCCACGTTGATCTTTTCCCGCTCGTCAACATAGGAAACATCAGGCCCGGGTTTGCCTAACACAGGTTCCCAGGTTTTTTTGGCCGCCTCAAGATCTTTGACGGCAATGCATATGTGGTCTATCCTGTTTATCTTCATGATTATATCCCCGTTCCATTGGTGGTTTCCGATTGCTTTCAAAACCACTAAAACCTGCCAAGCACGTTGCGGCCAATGATCATCTTTTCTATTTCTTTTGCGCCTTCATAGATTTCCAGGACCTTGGCTGCGCGGTAGAAGCGCTCTACGTCCTGGTCATTAAAGTAACCGTATCCCCCATGCAGTTGAAGCGCCTCGTCCACAACCTCCACTGCCATGCGTCCGGAAAACAGCTTGGCCATGGCCGTGGTATTCGAGTTTCCTCTGCCTTGATCGAGCATGGAACATGCCTTTTGTGTAAGGGTGCGGGCGAGTTCTACCTTGGTGGCCATATCGGCGATCTTGAACTGGGTGGCCTGGAAAGAGGCGATCTTTTGTCCGAACTGCTCACGGGTCCTGACATGCTGTATTGCAAGGTCAAGTGCGCCCTGCGCAAGTCCCACGCCGTGGGCGGCCACGTAGGCTCGGGACCGGTCAAAAAACTGCATCAACTGGTAAAACCCTTTTGTTCTTCCGCCCACTAAATTTTCCCTGGGAACCTTCAGATCTGAAAAATAAATGTTGGCCGTGTCAGAGGCCCTAAGCCCCATTTTCCCGTGCAGTTTATCCGAGTCGTACCCCGGTCTGTCCGTCTCCACCACCATGATTGAGTGCCTGTTGGACCTCGATTTTTCTTCCGGGTCAGTGAGGCAGAATACGAGCATGAAGTCGGCCACAGACCCGTTCCCGATCATCACCTTGCTGCCGTTTATGACATACTCAGCACCCTTTAGAACGGCACTGGTGGAAGCCGAAGCCGTGTCACTCCCTGCATCCGGCTCTGTTATTGCAAATCCCATTATTGCCTTTCCCCGGGCCAGGGGAGGCAGGTATTTCTTCTTTTGATTTTCGGAGCCAAAGAGAAGGAATACCTCGGAACCAAAGGTGACGGAGCAGAATTGCTGGCCCAGGCCCGGATCCACCTTCCAGAATTCTTCCATTATAAGGGCATGCTCTAAGAAACCCAACCCGGCCCCGCCGTAGGCCTCATCTATGAACACCCCGATGAATCCGAGTTCACCGCCCTTCTTTATCAGGGTCTCCGGGTATTCTTCATTCAGATCGCAGTCCCTTGCGATGTCTCTGAATTCGCCCTCTGCAAATTCCTTAGCCGCCTTTCGGATGTCTGTTTGCTCTTTTGAAAGTTCAAAATCCATTCTGTTTACCTTATTTATTGGATTTATAAAACCTGGTCATCAGGGGCGGGTCAGAATGAGATGTTACTGTCTTTGAACTTTGTGCCAAAAAAAGCAAAATCCAAGCACCAAATTACAAATAAATCTCAAATTCCAATATCCAATGACCAAAACCTTACACGACAAGACATCGTTTGGATTTTAGAATTTTGGTTATTGGGATTTGTTTGATATTTGGGATTTGATATTTGGGATTTCAATAATTCAATGAAATTCCAACAGTGCACATCCCCTCTGGGGGCAAGCAAAGCCGGGCCCTCTGGTCACGGATATTTTACTGTCCTTATTCCCCGGTTTTGCCGGACATCTCTTTCAAAAGCTTCTCCAGGTTTTCAAGCTCCCTTCCGTATTCGGCCCATTTCCCCTGTCGCAGGTAGGCCTTGGCTTTGTTGTAATGTTCCATTGCCCGTTCTCCCAAATTTACACCTCCAGGCGTTTCAGACACAGCCGGGGAAGCCAGATGTTTCTTTGATATTTCCCCCTCCAGTACAGCGCTCAGCGCCTTGTCCAGCTCATCCTCCATGATCACGCTATTGCCGAAAGCCACGATAACCCTTTTCAGCTCCGGTAGTGCAGCCGTCCTTGATCTATCCTTTCCTGACGGTCGTCGGGCCTGGCTTTGCTGTGATTTTCCAAAAATCCCGCGCTGGGGTTGTGCTGTTGCGGGTGCTTGGGACTCTTCCTGTTTCGCCTCCAGGTAAATTGGTTCCACATAGATAAATGAACCACTCACGGGAATGACTAAGAGATTGCCTCTGATGACCCTGGACCCCTTCTGGCCCCACAGGCTCAACTCCCGGGAAATATGGGTCTGCTGGTCAACCCTGGCCTCAATCTGCATAGGTCCGTAGACCAGCTTTTCCTTGGGTAATTTGTAAACAAGCAGGGTGCCGTAGTGGGGCAGGTCACTCCTGGCAGCGAGCCAGCCGATCATATTGTCCTTTCGGGAAGGGGTGAAGGGGAGCATTAAGACAAACTCCTCCTTGTCCCCTTCGGGCAGCTTTATGATGATATAGTATGGCTTCATTTCCTGGCGGGAATCTCCGTACAACTCATCGGGAATCTGCCAGAGGTCTTCCTGGTTATAAAAGACCTGCACGTCTTGCATGTGATATGTGGTGTATGTCCCTGCCTGGATTTCAAAAAGGTCCCTGGGATAGCGGATGTGCGTTTTCAAATCTTCGGGCATTTCACTAAAAGGCTTGAAAAGATCCGGGAATATCTTTGCATAGGTTTTCACAATGGGGTCTTTTTCATCCATCATATAAAAACATACCTTCCCGTTGTAGGCATCAACCGTCACCTTGACGGAGTTACGGATGTAGTTAAGAGACTTGTTATTAAACCGTCTAAGGGACCTGCGGGAATAGGGATACATATTGGATGTGGTGTACGCATCCTGAATCCAGTAAAGCCTTCCCCCTGACACAACCATGTAAGGGTCGCGGTCATAATCCAGAAAAGGGGCAATGGTAGCCGCACGGCGTTCAATCCGTCGGTTATACATGATCCGGCTCTCGGGGCCCAGGTATGTGGTAAAGAGTATCTGGGGATCCATAAACTCAATGGCAAATAAGAGCCTTCGCACAAAAGAATTGATATGAACGCCCCCTTTTCCCAGATAAGTGGCATAGACATTTTTGTCCCCTTTGGGGTAATCAAATTCTTGGGCCTTGGTCTTTACCATGACATATTCATCGGTCATTTCTCCGTAATAGATCTCCGGGCGGTCAACCTTCAGATCATCAACATAGGAAGGAGGCAGGTCTTTGATAAGGAGTTGGGGAAGGCCCTCGCTGGTTACTTCATTAACCGGACTTGAGGCCAATCCGTAACCGTGGGTATAGATCAGGTGCCTGTTGACCCAGGTATTGGCCTGGGGAGGGAGTTGATTAACCACGAGCTCACGGGCGGCCAACATGACCTGCCTGAACTGGTTATCAATCATATAACGATCCACGTCAACGTTGTTAAAGTCGTAATACAGCCTTATTGATTGAATCTGCCTGTAGGTTTGAAGCAAAGGACGTTCATCCCAGATCCTGATATTTTGAATCGTAACATTCTCCTTCTCGATGTCTTTCGGAGAGATCCGGTCTTTCACTTCAAAAGGGACTTCTTTGATCTTATTCAGATTATATGCCTTGCGGGTGAAATCTATATTATAGGCAATGTAAGGCGATTCTCTTGCCAGTTCATTGGGCTTGACCAGGAGTTTCTGGATCACGATTGGGAGACCGTTTGCAAATACCAGGACCGTCCCTAACCAGACCCCCAGGCTTATATAAATTAGTTTGGTTCTGGGTTTGGTTACGTTCATAAAAAGGACCACTGCAAGGGCCAGGGACACAAGGATCAAACCCTTATAGACCCAGGCCTTGATATGCACGTCCGTATAGCTGGCCCCGAAAGCCGGCCCCTGGGTGGAATACAAAAGCTCGTACATTTTCAGGTGAAAACCCCACGCTAATAACAGGGCGATGAATCCTCCCAGGAAAATGAGGTGCTTTTTTGCCTCTGGTGATATTGATATTTTGGGCAAAGCGGGAGGGTGACCCTCTGTTTGAACAAGATCACCGATTATTTGAAGGGCGCCGTCTTTCAAATACCAAATCACGGTGAGCCCGCCGGCAAAAATGATCAAAAGCAGCAGGCCGTCCCTAATGAAATTCAAAAAGGGAAGGGAGAACACATAAAAACCTATGTCTTTATTGAAAATAGGATCCATTTCGCCGAACGGCTCCTGGTACAGATAGCGCAGGACCATGTCCCATTTGGCTGCGCCCTTTGAAGCAATAATAAAGCTTACTATCAGGACAAATGCGAGGAAAATAATATTTAAGGTGTTGGCTGAAATGCCGAACTGTGAGAAATATCCGGCCTCATCCTTGAAACCCGTTTCGGGATCTTTGGCCGGGGTCAGACGTTTGGCCACATAAAGGTTTACAGATACAATAAGGATTAAGAGTATCCATATTATCGAACCGAAGCCGAACTTGGTCAGAAGCATGGTCCAGAAAACAGGCCAAAAGTCCAAATTCAGGAACCACAGCCAATCAGGATAAATGGAAGTTGCTGACCATAGCAAAAGTGCAACAAGGATCCCAAAGCCGATCAAGATTTTTTTCTTCATTATTTAGCCTCCAATGAATTATTAACTATGTGGAATTTATGAAATAAATGGGCATGAATTGGAGAAAAATCATCGCCCGGACAATATTCTTGCTTTCGGTGAATGATCGTAGTGCTTTAGACTATTTAGTGCAAGAGGTTTCGATATCCATGAGATGTTGCAAAGGGCAGGGAACAGGTCAGAAGAATTTTCTTGTATGTACATGGACGTGATCTCCAATCTTTCGCATACGTTCCAGCTCCTCCTGGTTAAGCTGGCCAAGATCAAGTGTCCGCAGGCCCTCTCTCATTTGGGCCGTGTTCTTGGGTCCGCACATACAGACGTCCACTGCCGGGTTGGAAAGGACAAAGCGGTAGCAGTCGCTGGCTGAAGGCGTGTGTTCGTTCGGGGGCATCCTCTTTTTATTCAGCATCTGACCCCACCGGGTGGCCGTGTAGGAGACTATCCCCGGCCTGTCCTCACCGTTAAGATAGGGAAAGGTCTCGTTTTCCGCTCCCCGGTGGGCAGCATTGTAGCGTATATGAAAGAGATCGAAGATGCCTTCCCCGGCCAACCGGGGAAAGAGCACCCGGTTGTGGCCGGAAAGGCCGAGGAACCGATAAAGCCCCTTTTCCTTCATTTCCAGGGCCTTGTCCAGGATCTTTTGGGCGGGCGGTTTGTTGTGCCAGCCCAAGAGCAGGACATCTGAATGGTCCAGAGACAGGGAACGCAGTCCCTTTTTAAAAAACGCCTCCATGAGGAAAGTGGATCGCGAATAGCTCTGGATAACAATGACCAGGTCGTCTCGCTTTCCCTTACGGCAGATGTTCCTGATGGCCTGGCGCATCCCGGTCTTACGCAGCGAACCCCAGTAGAAGTAATTGCAGCCCCTCTCGAACGCCTCTTCAAAAGCTGCGGC
>JAFDDR010000008.1 GCA_019310785.1 Deltaproteobacteria bacterium | reverse complement strand
TCAGGAAAAATACACGGCAAAGGGACCAATAGCCGTAATCATAATCGCGGTATGCGCGGGCTTCTTCTTCATGATAGCGATAATCGGAATATTGGCGGCAATTGCGATCCCCCAATTCATGACCTATAGGGACAGGGCATATCAGACCACCGTCATTTCCGAATTGAATAATTTGAGGGCGGCGGAGGAGGCCTACTATGATGCCCATAATCGATATTCGGATAATGTGGATGACCTGAACTTTGTTATGACCACGCCGGGAGTAACGGTTGAACTGCTAAGTGCTGATGAGGAGTGTTTTGAGGCCATTGGGACTATCGAGGGGTTGAGGAACCCGGTATTGATGGATTGTAACGGCGTAAAGGAGCGTTGAGTTTTTTGGAACAGGGTTGCGCCCTCTCATCCTGTCATACTTTTCCGACCACAGTGAGTATTTTGTCCAGGGATTCCCTTTCGGTTCTCAATTTGTTGACAGGGTCGTCCCAATCCGGATAACCTATGGCTAAACCGATTATCGGTCGTTTGGAATAAGGAATTTTTACGACATCCCTGGCTTGTGCCGGATAGTCCACTATTGCCCGCATAACACAAGTGCCCAGACCATACTCCTGGGCGGCTAAAGCTATGGTCTGTGTCAACAAACCTATGTCCAGTGATACGGATGTGAGTAGAAGGCTTTCATCCGCAGTAATTATGATGACGGCCGGTGCATCATAGAAGCGATACATCTTCTCATAATATTCCCGCAATTTCTTTTCATCACCCTTTTTTATGCCTAAGAGTCGGAACATGTCTATAGCGAGCTGAACCTGTCGTTCCCTGTAAACACCTTTCAGTGACGGTGACACACCCTTTGCCGTCGGACCGGCATAAGCTACAGGCTGGGGTGCGATCCCCAGGCGGTACTGGCCCACATATGCCTCTCTGAGCTTTTCTAAGGCCTCCCCCATGACGATATAGATTTCCCAGGGCTGGCAATTGACACCGGAAGGCGAACGGGTAGCAACGCTTAAAAGCTCAGACAGAATCTCTTTCGGCACGGGGTCCGGCTTAAACCCCCTGACGGACATCCGCGATTTAATGGCTTCTAAAAGCTCCATATCCTCCTGCTCCTTTCCAATCCCTCAAAGCTTCCCTAATTCATCCAGTAGCTGAACAACCCTCAGAGATTCGCCGACACCGGTTGTTCCCCTAATACTCACAACCACCGAGATAGTTTCCAATATCTCTTCTTTTGTGGCTCCATTATCTAAGGCTTCCATGGTTTGGGACAGAATGCAATTTTGGCATCCGGTCCCGAGCGCCACGGCCAAGGCCATCAGCCGCTTCATTCTGCAACTAAGAAAACCATCTTTATACACCTCGGCGGTCAGACTGCCGACATCCTGCATCACATCGGGAAGCACTTGCGTCAACCTGTTTCTCTGCTTTACACGATTTTTTTCAAGTTCTAATTGAGTATCTGACATAATGGCCCCCTTTTATAAATCAGATGTAACTGATTGTACAATGCCGATGAATATACACGCCTCAGAGACAGATTGAATCGATTGACGATGTAGTGAATTGCCTGAACTTTCATAACATCTCTTTGACCGAGAAACAAGAAATCATCTTTTCCGGTCGGTTCATTCCGGTCCTTTTTTCGTTTTCAGAAAAGACGTTAGGTGTTTTTTCAGACCATCAGGGATGATGAAAGTCATTAAAGCACCTTGACTTGTATATTATTGTCATATACACTTTGAGCCAATGGAAAAGATATTTGAACAATTTTCGGGCTTTCAGTGGGATAACGGGAATAGTGATAAGAACCTGATCAGGCATAATGTCGAAAACTGGGAATGCGAACAGGTGTTTTTTAACAGGCCTCTTCTTGTCCTTGATGATCCGAAGCATTCTGTCTCTGAAAAACGATGGGCTGCTTTTGGGAAAACAGATGCCGATCGTTTTCTTGTCATCATATTTACCGAGAGGAATAACTTGATTAGAATAATTTCTGTCAGAGATATGAGTAAAAGAGAGAGGAAATTTTACCATGAAAAAGGATAAAAAAATTCCAGATTTTAAGAACGAAGATGAGGAGAGAGAGTTCTGGGCAACCCATACTCCTCTTGATTATTATGATATTAAAAATTTTAAGGGGGCTTCCTTTCCCAAACTAAAGCCTTCGGTAAAGTCCATCTCGATTCGACTTCCGGAGGATATGCTGGCGGAACTAAAGACCCTTGCAAACAAAAAAGATGTGCCTTACCAGAGCCTGGCAAAGGTCTACCTTGCAAGACAAATTTCTTTAGAACGTGGATTGCTGCAAGTGGCTTCCAAAAAGAAGGGGCGGAAAGTTCATTCTCAACACCAGAATCAATGAGAACGCTCATAAACGATCCGAGAAAGAATTCATAGGCGGGTATAAGCCACCATATGATACAACTTGGATGATACAGGCCACGTGATAAGGAATGACCGTGAGGAGAAGGGAATAAAATTGATGAGGTCTCTCCATGAAAAAGGGAATTTTCTGCCGATGATCTGCCGGGAGTTGGAGTCCAGATGACATGGTCTTCGAATCATACAAGGGTGGCCTTGTCGCTCCTGGTTGTCACCCCTCTCGGTTTCGTGTTCAAATTTTATTTGGGTCCGGGAAATTTGTGGTTCAACAACTATGGGGCCGGCGTACTCTATGAGATTTTCTGGATACTTTTAGCCTTCCTTTTCTTCCCTTCAAAACGTTCCGCAAATGTAATCCCAGTATCTGTGTTCATCATCACCTGCATCCTTGAGTTCCTCCAATTATGGCACCCGCCGTTCTTGGCGGTGATTCGATCATCATTTCCGGGAAGTGCGCTCATAGGGACCACATTCGTATGGTGGGATTTTCCGCACTATGTTTCCGGCTGTCTGATAGGATGGATCTGGGTCAGGTTTCTTCTAAGCAGAGGAGGTAAATAAAATTCACAACCAGATATCAGAGAGAAATGCAGATTCCAAAATGATCCAGAAAATCATGTTCATCCTGTCTAAAAAAACCTAAAAAGGATTGTGGATCTCAATGCCTTCAATTATCTGACCATGATTAAGGTCTTCCGTGAGGATGGTGGCCGCGCTTTTCGAAAAGGCGGATGAAACGATTAAAGCATCCCAGAAAGATATTTTATGAGTCTCTTCGATTTCGCTTGCCTGCAAGATGACCGGAGGATCATTGATAACAACTTCCCAACTGAAGTAATTCTTCAATATTCTCCTGGTGGTCGGCTTATCCAAGGGAACGGGTATTTTTCGAGTGAGTGTCAAATAAAATTCCTGTAGGACCTGAGTGCTGAGAAGCCCCAAACGGGATTCCCATAATTCAGAAATGACCTTTCTGGCGATCTCATGCTTATGTCCGGCATCCTGGTCGTGAGCATAGACAAGGATATTCGTATCCAAAAAGGTCTTATCTCTCGTAGAGATCCTCTCGGCTCCAGTCAATCTTGCCCCCTAAGTGAAACCCTTCCTTCAAAATCTGCATCGCACCTCTTTTGGCCGCCTCAAATTGATCCTCTCGCTCGACAATTTCCTTGAGCTGGTCGCCCAGCATCTTGCTGATGGAGGTGTCCTTCTGGGCTGCGAGAACCTTTCCCTTTTTGATGATTTCCTTATCGATACTCAGGGTAATATTCTGTTTCATTTTTTCACCCACCAAAAATTTTACACGTAAAATACGTGTAACACATTAATTACGTGTTGTCAAACTGGTCTGAAAATTTAAATAACTTACACACGTGTTGAAATAAAAAGGGGTGACCAATAGTGGTCCCCCTTTATACCGGTTCCTAATCGATTCGGCTTTTCAGTAGCTCTTATTATCAAATGGTGCCGAAGGCGGGAGACGGAAAATTTCGCATTTCCCACCAACGCTGATCTTTGTAACCTACCGACTTAACTTGGGAAACTGAGTCTCAGTTCCATCCACAGTTTCTTCGAAATGTATACGGAAAGTGTGTACGAATGCAACATCCTTCCTCTGCTATTAATAATCATGATTCCACAATTAAGTCAACCCCCCCCTGCCTAACTTGACAAACTGAATTTAATGGCGGTAGACTTTCCCGCAGTGATTTTTAGTGAGTCTTAAAGTTAGAATAACTGTTAACCTCAAGAAAACGAGGTGTAAAACATGCAGTAACCGTGACAACAGCCCTGCCTTGGGATGAACTTGAGGTGGGGCTTTTTTTGTTCTGCGCGGCACCAAAAGGATGGATTAGTCTGGCGAAGAAAAGGGCTTCATCATATCCTGATTAGACTGGATTTAGAGGTTTTGTCACTGGAGAAACAGGAAAAATGCATAGGGCCGCTGAAAAAGAAGCAAAGAGGTTTCAAAGATGAACAATATCGGAATTGATCAGTGGATTCTCATAATGCTTGCTCTTCTTACGTTGCTTTTTGGTACTGGCCTACTTTTCCGATTTAAATCTCGACATAAGAAAGAAGAAAAAAGTTTGTCCTCTGATCAAAAGTCTGCAGTTCGGAAGAAACGTGGACTGATTCAACTCTCACCCAAAATTAGCGTCGGGGATTTTATGGATATTTCTTTGAGATGGGATAATAAGATAAGAATTACTGTATTAGATATTGTTCAGGATAAGTTTGATGTTACGGGCAGTGAGAAGGAATTGGATTGTGTGGACTTAGAAATAAGTATCCCACCAATGATATTTAAGGGGGTGTCACTTTATGGGGGAAAGTACACTAAAGAAGTCGCCTTGGGGCGGTACAGGATTCCTACCAGTAAGTTTTCTGATGAGAGACTGCCTTCTTTGTATACCTATTCAACAGGGAAAGATTCATTCGATTTCCTTCGCATATTTGCTGTACACATCAATAGGCACGCCATGCAGGTTGTTTTAGACATATTCTATTGCAATAGGTGAAAACCATAAGTCCAACCCCATGTCAACAAGAGGGAGGTGGGGGATTTTCAACCATTAAGAAAACAGATCAAGCATATGGAAAAAGATAGTATAGCAAAATGGCAGAGACGGATAGAGCAAACTTTTAAAGGGCCAAATGATATTGTCGGTGAGCGTGTCCTTAATATCAACGCTATCGAAAATGACCTTCAAACTTACATGATTAACAAATTCACTGGATATGTGACCCTGATGGATTCCTTTTTTGACTTCTACTCTGAAACTCTAAACAATTTAACCGCAAGAAAAGGAGTAATGGAGTGGCCGAAGGACAAACTTTTCATTACGGCAATATTAGTCCCTAACTTCTTAAGGTTTAGGGCCAGCTACCTACTCTTTTGGAGGGGCTATTTCACTGAAGGATTAAGTCTGCTACGTGGCATTTTTGAGAATGTTCTTGAAGTTGCAGCTATTGGACTCGGAGTAATAAGCACTGACGAGATATTCGGTCAACCAAAGGACGGTTTTAAAGAGGGTCTGTCAGATGAAGAAAATCAGAAGTTGATACGCTCAAGTACCATTAAAGGTGATCAGAAAGTACGATTATTCATGATTGGTGAGAAAAGCGGTCTGAGTCAGGCTGCCGTTAAAGACTTCAAGGTTATGTTTACAAATCTTCATAACACAGTACACAAAACTAAATTTAATACTCTTTGGCAGTTAGAAAAATTGATCAAAGAAAAAAAGGCCTTTTACGTTTACCCAACATACGATGAAGGTTTAGCTGCGTCTTATCTTAACATTTCATACTTTATGGGATGGATGGTTTTACATTTGCTTCCTTTGCTTCAACTATACAAAGAAGAGTTTTCAGATGAATGGCTCAAGAAATATCGTGTTCTGGATGAATCCTTTCAGTTCGTAGTGAAAGATTTCAAAAGACCTTTGGGTAGGTCAGTTGAAGAATTAATCGAAAAGAAATTGAATTCATTCTCCCCTCACCCACCACCAGACAAACAAGCCGATGGGACTTGAGGTGGAACTTGGTGTGGGGCTACCGATCCTTAGGGGCAAATTCCCGCTTTATTGTTGCAAGCACCTCGCCGTATGTTTCCAGAATTGCTCCCTTACTGAAACGAATCTGTTGAAGCCCTTCAATATTTGAAAACTCCTCTGTGCCTTTCTCCAGGAGTATTACAGCTTTTCGAAACCCCAATCTGCCTTGGAACAATCCAAGTTCATGCTGACCCGCAGTTGCTCATCAAAATTGACCCACCTGGTTGCAAAAGAGATTTATGCTCACCGATTTGACCCACCTATTAGAAAAGCCGTGAAAGAATAAGAACCAGATCCAAAGGAGAGAAGGGGACAGGCAAATTATGCTTGACAAGCCCTTTCTTTCAAAATATTCTGACGAACAGGTGTTGATTTTTTAGCTTACAAAGAAAAGGAGGACGACGACATGCCCAGGATAGCCCGTTTGGTGGTCAAAGGGGAACCGGCGGTGTACCATGTGATATCCCGTACCGCCCTCGATGGTTTCGTATTGGGAGATATTGAAAAGGACTATCTCCTGAAATTGATCAAACGTCTGAGTTCAGTATATTTTTCAGAGGTCTTAGGCTTCTGTGTGATGGGAAACCACTTTCACCTTCTTGTTCGAATGCATACGGGAGAAAATTATTCAGATGAAGATATCAAGAAACGGTTTACTGTATACTATGGGAAGGTACGTGCAAAGATGTTGAGAGACGGGCAGTTACCTCATTTCAGGGAGAAATGGTCGAGCCTTTCCGAATACGTTAAGGAAATCAAGCAGGGGTTTTCGAGGTTCTACAATAAGCGTCACGGGCGTAAGGGATTTTTCTGGTCAGAGCGATTCAAGAGCGTGATAGTGGATAATGGAGACACCCTGATAAACTGCCTGGCATATATTGATCTAAACCCTTTTCGTGCTGGTCTTGTGAAAAAGCCCGAAGAATACCGGTGGAGTTCACTGGGTTACCATGTGCAATGGAAAAACAAGGGTGGTTTTCTATCCCTTGATTTCGGTTTGAGGGAATTTGGAGTCAAGGGGAAGAAAGATCGTTTGAAATATTACCGTGAATTTGTTTACAAGAAGGGTGGTATAAACAGCATAGACAAGGAACAAAACAAAGGATTTGAGTTAAAAAAGATAGACAGGTTTCGTTATCGAACAAGATATTTTACTGACAGCGGTATTATAGGGAGCAAGGAGTTTGTATCGGGCTTGTACAATCAGTTCAAAGGATGTTTTACATCGAAACACAAGAAAAAACCAAAGGCTGTTCAGGGATTGGATGGGATCTTCTCCCTGAAACGACTTTCAGAGAACATATGACCGAATTTTATTGTGGATGCCCACCTTTGAAAGGGGCTTTCAGAAGAAATTTGAGAGATCGGTTTTTTACTTGAATATTACTGAATATGGTTATATTATAACACATGATATACAATGTTAAGTTTAGAAAGAAGGTGGCCCGAGGGCTAAAGAAACTGCCCAAAGATGTTAAGAGACTTCTTTTCCTTCTTATTGAAGATCTGAAATTAGATGGGCCTATTCAAAAAAGCTGGCAAAACTTTTCTCCTTTGGGCAAGAATCAATATCATTGCCATCTTAACTATCGATATGTTGCATGTTGGACTTATAACAAGGGAGAGATAGAAATCGAGGTGTATTATGTTGGCAGTCGTGAAAAAGCCCCGTATTGAATTATCAATACAGGGTGAGAATACAGAGGAACTTATCGCCTGGATCAGTAAGAAATTTGAAGTCAGTATTTTAACTGCTGACAAATCTGACAGCATTCCTGTTGAGGATACTGATTTCTGGAAAGAAATGCAGTCAAACAGGGTCGGGAATCTTCTTGCAGGCGCCCGGTTAAAAGCTGGTATGACACAAGCGGGACTTGCAGCCAAGCTTGATGTTCGACAGAATATGATAAGTGATTATGAAAGGGGAAAGAGAAGGATTTCACGATCAATGGCCAAGCGATTGGCCAAATCTCTTGGCATTAAAGTTGAGAGGCTCTCCTGAATTAAAAAAAGTCCGGCTTAGCTTAAAATACTGCCAGAGGTAACTGGTCAGGTTCAAGGTTTGATTAGCGAATTATTTATTGCAGAGGAGATATAAAGAAAACAGGGAACCGGCTGTCAAGCCGAATTCCCTGTAAGCTTTGATAAAATTATGCTTTTAAATGGTGCCGAAGGCGGGACTTGAACCCGCACGGGCGTAGCCCACTACCCCCTCAAGATAGCGTGTCTACCAGGTTCCACCACTTCGGCACGGGTAAGGCTATTCATTTGGTTCGCCGGGCTGGACAGGGGCCGCAGTGCTTTCAGCGGCCGGGACCTGAGTCTGTACATCCTTCATGATGGAGGATTTGATCCCTTTTCCGAAAAAGATTGAAAGGCCCAGTGAAGTCAACATAAATATAATGGCTATGGCGGTTGTTACTTTGTGCAGAAACGTTGTTGCACCGGAGCTTCCGAAAACGGTCTGGCTGGACCCGCCAAAGGCCGCGCCCATGCTCGCCCCCTTGCCTTTTTGAAGGAGGACTATAAAGATCAACCCAATGCATACGGCAATGTGCAGGATTATAACAATAAGCTGCATTTATGAACCTCTTTTTATTAATGGGGATTATTTCGAGTTAAAAATAATTTATTAGTATAAGCCTATTCATGTAATTTTGCAATAAAAAATTTCAATGACCCCTGAAATTACGATTATTTTCCCAGGTTACTGCCTTATTGATCGGTCTTAAACAGCAAATCGAGAAGGATCAGCTCTCCCTAAACCTGATCAGCTTTATAAACGAATCCGCCTTGAGACTGGCGCCGCCCACGAGGGCCCCGTCAATATCAGCTTGTGACATGAGATCCGCGACATTTCCAGGCTTTACACTGCCGCCATAGAGAATCCGGATCTGATTTGCCGTTTTTGTGTCAAAGGTCTCCTCAATCCACTTCCTGATAAACTGATGCACCTCCTGTGCCTGGTCGGGCGTAGCGGTTTGACCGGTGCCGATGGCCCATACAGGCTCATATGCAAGGATATTTGAGGGAAGCATGAGTTCGTCGGCCTTGAAGTTGTGAAGAGACAAATCCAATTGCTCCTTTATCACATCAAAGGTCCTGCCTGCCTCCCTTTCCTCTAATGTCTCGCCAATACATATAATGGGAATCAGGCCCAGGAGCACCGCCGTTTTCACCTTCAGGTCGATCACTTCGCTGGTTTCATTGAAAAGGGCCCTCCTTTCGGAATGACCTAAGATGACATGTGTGCATCCCACGCCCTGGAGCATCCTTCCCGAGACTTCCCCTGTATAGGCACCGCTTATTTCAGAACTCATATTTTGACCGGCTAAAAAGATTCCGGAATCTCCAATGGCCTGTCTTATGGTAGAAAGCGCCGTAAAAGGAGGCGCAACCAGGACCCCTACTTCTTTAACACCGCTCATGCCGGCCCCGATTTCCTTGACAAGATTGACAGAGTCATCAAGACTCAGATTCATTTTCCAGTTACCGGCAATCAAAGGTCTTCTTTCCATTCTCTTCACTCTCCCGATATTTTAACAATCAATGATGCGCGGCCGGAAAGCCGCTCCCACAGGAGAAAGCCGCGACCCCTTTCTCAAAATCAGCTCCCCACCATGTACAAGGCCAGATCAACCATGCGGCTTGCATAGCCGAATTCGTTATCATACCAGGCCAGGACCTTTATCATATCTCCAACCGCCATTGTTGAGAGCGCATCTATTGTTGACGAGGCTGAGGTGCCGTTGAAGTCGGTTGAGACCAAGGGTTCATCGCAGTATGCCAGAATGCCTTTGAGATTTGTTTCCGCGGCCTCTTTCATGGCATTGTTGACTTCATCCACCGTGGCGGGTTTGCCTAACTGGGCCACCAGGTCCACGACCGAAACATTTGGCGTTGGCACGCGTATGGACATTCCGTTCAACTTCCCCTCCAATTGGGGAAGGACCAAAGAAACGGCCTTGGCTGCTCCCGTTGTTGTAGGGATCATTGAAAGAGCCGCGGCCCTCGCCCTTCTCAGGTCCTTGTGCGGGAAATCCAGCAGGCGCTGATCTCCGGTGTAGGAATGGGTTGTGGTCATTAGTCCTTTTTCAATACCGAAATTGTCTAAGAGGACTTTGCAGGGGGGGGCAAGACAATTGGTCGTGCAGGAGGCGTTTGAAACGATATGGTGTTTCCGGGGGTCATATTCATGATGGTTTACGCCCATGACCACCGTGATATCCGGACCCTTTGCCGGTGCGGAGATGATCACCTTTTTTGCCCCCGCCTCTAAATGGCCTGATGACTTTTCCTTGTCCCTGAAAAGACCCGTACATTCCATAACTGTTTCGATACCCAGCTCCCCCCAGGGGATTTTTGCAGGTTCCCTTTCCGTATATATCTCAATTTCCTTCCCGTTAACGATAAGGGAATGTTCAGTGCTTGAGATATCCGCATCTAAGATACCGTGCACCGAGTCATATTTTAGCAGGTGCGCCAGGGTTGAAGGATCAGTAAGATCATTTATGGCCACAAATTCAATTGTCTCATTATTGAATCCCGCCCTGAAGACCATTCTGCCAATGCGTCCAAAACCGTTAATCGCTACTTTTAAAGCCATTTTTCACCTCCTGGTTGTCGTTGAATTCAGCCCTCCCCCTGCCTGACTTCCGGCTCGTAGAGGAGGGAATGGCAAGAGAGACATGGACATGACAATCGCGTCTTCATTGGTGTCGTCATAATACCGTGGGCTGCGTCCTGTCTCCTTGAATCCGATTTTTTTGTACAGGACCCTCGCCATTATGTTAGAGGGCCTGACCTCAAGCCATGCCTTGTCAGCCCCTTCTGACCTCCCTGTTTCTATCATTTTGGCCAAGAGATGGCTGCCGAAACCGTTACCACGTTTCTTCGGGTGAACGGCAATATTCATCAGGTGAATCTCACCCGAAAACATCCAAAAGCATATGTATCCGAGAAATACACCCTCTGCCCTGAGGGCCCAGAGGTGTGAAACCCGACGATCTGTCTCTTGGCGGAATGCCTTTGAACTCCAGGGAGATGGAAAGGAGGACCTTTCGATTTCCAGGATGTCATCCAGAAAGCGGGAAACATTCTGTGCAGTAATATCTACGAGGGAGATCATTCCAATTTCAGAAGATTTCCGGCCAAGGCAATGCTCGTAAGACGGTCTCGATCCTGGGCTACGGCAATAACCATCGGAAGATTGACACCCGTCAAAACCTCAACCATCTCTTCTTTCAAAAAGGAAAGGCTCAGATTGGAAGGGGTTCCGCCGAACATATCGGTGAGGATAAGAACCCCCTGACCACGGTCAAGAACCCTTATCTTCTTGGAAATCAAAGTCAACATCTCCTTACTCTCCGTTAACTGGGTAATGGAGATGGCGTCAGCGGCCTCCAGGCGTCCTACAATGAGTTCTGCAGCATTCAAGAATTCTTTACCCACTTCGCAGTGAGAAATAATCAGCAATCCAATCATAATCTTCCTCACGGTCCTTTGAAGGTTTCAAGATTCTTCATCGGTCTGTATGATCGTTTGATAAATATCTTCTCTATTAGCAGCCCCCATCAACTTTTTCCGAAAGGCGCTGTTTTTCAGGATTTTTGCTATTCTTGCCAATACCTGCAGATGAAAACCAGAAGAATTTTCAGGCGCTACGATCAGAAAGAACAAATATGCGGGCTGTCCATCCATGGAATCAAAGTCAAGCCCCTGCTTACTTCTTCCAAATGAAATAATAGGGTGAATAACGCTGCTGAGCTTTCCATGGGGTATGGCCACACCATCTCCGATACCTGTACTACCAAGGCGTTCTCTTTCTACAAGTACCTTAACAAGGGCCGCTTTGTCTATGGAGGAATCACGGCTGGATATGGTTTCGGTCAATTCTTCCAAAACGCCTTTTTTGTCACTGGCTTTCAACTCGGAGATAATATTATTTTCTTCCAAGATTTCAGAAAGTTTCATTAAGTCGATCCCTACTTGGGTCTGTTGAAGTTATTGACGTGGACATTATCCCTGGGGCTCAATGAGTCCCAGCATATTGTCCCCGCGCCTGTAAATCACGTTAATTTCCCTGGATTTGGCATTTCTGAATACCAGAAAGTCCTGCCTTGACAGATTAAGCTGCATGGCAGCCTCCTCCGGATCCATGGGCTTGGCGACCATTTTTTCAATTTCTATCACCAATTCCTTTTGATCCAATTCAGAGGCTTCGTCCGCTTCTGCTTCCTCACTCATCGATTTGTCTTCACCTCTCATGTTTTCTGATCGGTGGTCTCTTATCTTGGACAGGTGCCTTTTGACCTGTTTTTCGATCTTATCCATTACCTGGTCAATGGCCGAGTACATGTCTCCTGTCTCTTCGACACCTTTTATCCTGGTTCCATCCAAGCTGAGTGTCACGTCCGCTTGGTGCCTGAATTTTTCAACACTCAAAACAATGTGGGCTTCCACAGGAAAATCCAGATATTTCTTTAGCTTGGAGACCTTTTCTTCAGCATAGGTCTTTAGACTTTCTATAGGTTCCGTGTGTCTGAATGTAACAATAATATCCATAAAACTCTCCTTTTAATAAAGGTTTTTCCTCTTCCTTGAAGGCAATATATCCATGGACTCCCGATATTTGGCAATGGTCCGGCGTGCAACCTTTATATTCAATTTTTTCAGGATATCCGCAATACCCTGATCACTGAAAGGCTTGACCTTGTTCTCCGATTTAATAATATTGCGGACGTATTCTTTTACGCTTTCAGAGGCAACATCATCACCGTAAACGCTGCTAATGGAGCTGTTAAAAAAGAACTTTAACTCAAAAAGCCCTTGGGGCGTTTGTATGTATTTATTAGTCGTCACCCTGCTCACGGTAGATTCGTGCATCTGAATGTCTTCGGCCACATTACGAAGCACAAGGGGTTTGAGGCCGGTGATCCCGTTAGCTAAAAAACCCCCTTGAAACCTGATAATACTCTCTGTCACCCGGTATATGGTCCTTTGCCGCTGGTGAATACTCTTAATCAACCAGGCTGCTGATTTCAGTTTCTCCTGGATGTATGTCCTGGCCTTCTCGGACACAGAGTCTCTGTTGCGCATAATATCCCTGTAATATCCGTTGATCCGCAGTTTGGGCAGGCCGTCTTCGTTCAACACGATTTCATAATCATCGCCCACCTTGAAAACATAGATGTCAGGTGTGATATAGATGGTTTCTTCGTTCGAATATGTCCTGCCCGGCTTTGGCTCCAGTCCCTGAATCACGGACACGGCAGTAAGCACCTCCTGAAGCGTGACACTAAGGTCTTTGGCAACCTGATCGTATTTTTTGTTTTCCAGATCACCGAGATGATCCATAATGATCTTCTCAACAATAGTACCCCCGAGATCATGGAACCTGGCCTGGACCAGTAGGGTTTCCCGAGTGTCCCTGGCGGCCACGCCTACGGGATCAAAATTCTGAATAAGACGAAGTGTTTCAAGCACTTTTTCAACAGCGTGGCCGGTAATTTCGGATATTTCTTTTAGGGATATGTCAAGATAGCCGTCATCGTCCAGATTCCCGATAACATGAATGCCGATTTCCCTCTGTTTTTCATCAAGATTGCTCACGCTGAGCTGCCACATTAGATGGGAGGATAGGTTTGGCTTGGTGGCCGTGATATTTTCAAAGGAGGGGGCCTCTTTTCCCTTAACAGGCGATTCAGCCCACCCGGTATTATACTCGGAAAGGTAATTCTCCCAGTCCACGTCATCCCGGGCATGTTCCTCAACAGTTACCTCAGGGGGATCCTGACTTTCCTGTGCGGGTTCATCTCCAACATCCTCGGTTGTTTTGTCCTCCTCGGCTTCATCCGGAACCTGTTCTTCAAGTAAGGGGTTGGTCTCCATTTCCTCGTACAGGGTTTCCACGAGTTCAAGCCTGGAAAGCTGAAGGAGTTTGATGGCCTGCTGCAACTGGGGTGTCATGATAAGCTGCTGGGCCAGGCCTAATGATTGTCTTAATTCTAATGCCATAATAAGGGGGCAGCCAACCTAATCTGAAACATCATAGTCGCAATTTTCACCTTAAACAATTTTTTCCTTCACCCAACGTTTCCCGGAGGTCATGGTCTTGGATAATAATACATGGGAACCGATCTTTCAAGTTTCGGTTGTTCTATTTCTTTTTGGATTTTGGGTAGATGATGGCCCTGACCTTCCTGTCCCCGGAACTCTCCACAACACTACGATTTTCTTTTAAATACATAGTAATGCGGTCACCTTCTACAAAATCATTTCCCCTTTTCACAACCGGATTTTGCGTAAGCACCACTTTCTCATCCCTCTGATAATAAACGGCCTTTTCCGCAGTAGCTGACCCGCCCTGTGCATGAGTAATTTTTACATGTCCCGTGGCAACAATCTTGTCAACCTCGGTTTTTCCCTTGCCCGGTTCCTTGCTGCCGGGCAGGCTTTTGTAGAAAACGACCAGCTTTTTACAATTTATCACGAAATCTTCTCTTTTGGCATCGACATCACCTGTAAATATCACCACTTTCCGATTATCGTCCACTTCCAGTTTGTTTGATTTTATTACCATCTCTTTGGATCCACCCTTGCCAAGCTCTTCTTTTAACGTCTCGGAACCGGCAAAGCATGGCAACAGAAGCCCAAACAGGACGATCATCAGCAGAAAAAAAGGCTTGCACTTCAGGTCTTCCATCAGGTCAAAGACTCCTCGAATATAATGGTTGTCACGTCCGATAGTATCTCGACGCTTTCCTTTTCCAAATCTATGAAAAGGCCCCGGCCTTTCACTGAAAAAAAAGGGCCGAATATCTTGACTGGTTTGTCTGTCTTCATGTGTCCCTGTTTTTCGTTTATCCGTATAAGCTCGGTAGTGATCCTGTACCCATTTTGGGACGATCCTTCCAGATCTCCCCAGAGTTTCATATCCCCGGAATCCCTGGAATACTCCCCCTTCTTACCCTTTAGCCTAAACCAGGGCCTGTCCTCCGGCGCCACTTCAAGCCGGAAGTCGTGAAATATGATAAAATTCCTGTCTTCGGAGAATGTCACTTCTTTTGCATCCAGGACCCATTTGATCCTTGCATCCGGATCATCCTGAGTATAATGGATATCTTTGAGCTTGAGCCCCTCCTTCGGCGCAATACCTTCTGCCACGGGCCCTTGAACAATCTCCTTGCCGGGTTTTGCGAGGTAAAATGAAACCACGACCAGCAGTGCAACTATTGCTATCAGGGGCCAGTGTTTTTTAAGGAGGTTTATCATCACCGCTCACTTTAGATTATACCAGTGCTCAACTTATTCTGTAAAGCCTATTCTCCGGCGAAAGGGGCCAGGGCGGTCTGCCATTTCCCCTGACATTTCAGGAGCCATTCGCATGCCTCTCTGACAGCCCCAAAACCTCCCTTGCTTCTTGTAATAAAGTCTGCTGCCTCGCGGACCTCTTTGACCGCATCTGCCACTGCTATGCACAAACCTACCTCGGAAAACATGGGAAGATCCGCAAGGTCATCTCCTATACAACAGACCTCCTGTTTCGTAAACCCCCTGTCTTTTATTATCTGTCTGCACAACAAATTCTTGTCCGTGATGCCCTGGTGCACTTCCTCAATTCCCAGGTCCTTGGCACGATGCGCCACTACCTGCGAACTCCGGCCCGTAACAATGACCACGTCCATGCCCCCGGATATGAGCATTCTCAGGCCCAGGCCATCCTTGACGCAAAAGGACTTGGTCTCTTTTCCTTGAGCATCCATTGTAATACGCCCGTCCGTCATTACGCCGTCCACGTCAAGGAAAACCAACTTGATTTTAGCGGCCTTTTCTTCTGTCATATGGTGTTAGTCCATGTATACCTTAGTACAACATCCCTCCTGATACATACTTTTCCGACAACACGGCAGGAAAGGAATGTTGACCGATGACCGGCTATCATATTGGGGCTCTTACGAGGCTATGGATCTCCTTAAGTACGGTCAACAGGGGGATGAGCTCATGGAGAGGTAATGAATTGGGACCGTCGCAGAGCGCGGATTCCGGGTCAGGATGGATTTCCAAAAACACGCCGTCGGCACCGGCCGCAACAGCAGCCTTAGACAGGTGGCCCACGAACTCCTTCTGGCCACCAGAGCAGGTTCCCTTTCCTCCCGGAAGCTGCACACTATGGGTTGCGTCAAATACCACGGGAACCCCGAACCTTTTCATAATAGGTATGGACCTGATATCAACCACCAGATTGTTGTAACCAAACGAGGCTCCCCGCTCCGTAAGGATTACGCCATTTTTGCTGATGGAAGTCACTTTTTCAATGGCCGGTCCCATGTCCCATGGCGAAACAAACTGTCCCTTCTTGATATTAACCGGGAGCCCGGTCATGGCGGCACTTTGAATCAGGTCGGTCTGGCGGCACAAGAACGCCGGGATCTGAATTACGTCAAGGACCTTGGCCGCCTTTTCCATCTCCCCTGTATCATGAACATCGGACAGGACTGGCAACCCGGTTTCCTCTTTCACTTTCCGAATAATTTCAAGACCTTCATCGATCCCCGGTCCTCTGAAGGAATTTAAAGATGTCCGGTTGGCCTTGTCATATGAGGTCTTAAAAATAACGGGAATATCGAGGTCCTGGCCTGTTTTTCTCAAAAAATGTGCCACTTTTAGGGTCACAGCTTCATTTTCAATGACGCAAGGCCCTGAAATTAAAAATAAAGGGCCGTCTGTTCCGATGTTAAATTGACCAATTTTGATGCTTTGTGTCATTTTTTTAAACCTGAACTGAGAAAAACCCGGGCAGGCATCATTCTACTAATACTCCCTGATTATCCCCCTATAGCCGGATGAGCGGAGGGAACCAATCCATGTCTTCGCATACATTTCTATTTTTATAGGAAAGGCGAATTAAAGTCAAGGACGGCGGGTCATTTGGCATGATTATTGTAAGTCGGAGATATTTGTTATGTGGTTATACTTTAGCTCTTTGCAGGGGTGAGGCATTTTTCAAACAGCTAAAATATTACATTGTGACAAACTTTTCCTTGTCATAATGAGTTAGAGTCCTTATTATTTCCACCCATACGTATATTCCGGAGGTCAACTGAGAATGGCGCAAAAGAAAGTTAAAAGGACAATCGAGGAAATCAACCGCAAGATAAAACAAGGCAAAGTTGTGGTGGTCACGGCCGATGAGATGGCCGGAATCGTCAAAAAGAAAGGGGCCAAAAAGGCCGCCCGGGAGGTTGACGTGGTGACCACGGGTACATTTTCGCCCATGTGCTCTTCCGGGGCCTTTATCAATTTCGGCCATACCAGGCCTGCCATCAAGGCGTCCAAGGCATGGCTTAACGGCGTGCCGGCGTATGCGGGCATTGCAGCCGTTGACCTGTTTATCGGGGTAACCGAGCCGGCAGAGGATGATCCCTTAAACAGGGTGCATCCGGGGCAATTTAAATATGGCGGCGGACACGTTATCCACGATCTTGTGGCAGGTAAAAAGGTAAATTTGAAGGCTACGGCCTATGGCACGGACTGCTATCCCAACCGTGAGATCAGAAAGCGGGTCACCCTTGAGGAACTTCCGTATGCCGTGTTGTTAGACCCGAGAAACGCTTACCAGAACTATAATTGCGCAATAAATCTGTCCAAAAAGACCATAATCTGTCCAAAAAGACCATCTATACGTACATGGGGGTCCTGAAACCCAACGCCGGGAACGCAAATTATTGCACATCCGGACAATTGAGCCCCCTTTTTAATGATCCCTACTTCCTTACCCTTGGCCTGGGTACAAGGATTTTTCTGGGTGGCGCCAAAGGATACATTATCGGCCCGGGAACCCAGCACAATCCGAATGTCAAGAGGGACAAAAACGGTCTTCCCCTGACACCTGGCGGCACACTCATGACTACGGGAAACCTGAAAGAGATGGCACCCAGATGGGTCGCAGGGGTGAGTATGTTAGGCTACGGTTGTTCTCTTGCAGTGGGCGTGGGCGTCCCCATCCCTATCTTGAACGAGGAAATGGCTCGTTTCACGGGCATTTCCGATGAAGAGATTCATACCCAGATTATTGACTATGGGGTTGATTATCCAAAAGGAGAAGGGACCAGTCTGGGGCAGGTAAGCTATGCGGAACTGAAAAGTGGGACAATCCGCTTTAACGGGCAGGAGATCCCCACGTCCCCTTTGTCTTCATATGTCCGGGCCCTTGAAATCGCCCGTATCCTAAAGGGCTGGATCGAGAAAGGCGAGTTCCTCCTCACAGAACCCCAGGAAATGCTCCCCACGGTTCCTTATTAACCCAAAAGCCTTTTTCACCGCGGAGAATGGTAACCTCCAGGTATGCCCTCGGCAGAAAGGACTATCTGCCACAACTGATTGGTTCTCGCACGGAACGAGCCGGCGCACGATAGCAGATAATACTTCCACATACGGTAGAACCGCTCATCGTATTCTTCTTTAAGGGCATCCCAATTGTCATGGAAATTCTGAAACCAGTGCATGAGTGTCTTATCGTAATCTGCACCGAAACTATGCCAGTCTTCAAGAACGAAAAGCCCTTCGATTGCTTCGCAAATCTGTCTCGAGGACGGTAGCATGGAATTAGGAAAGATGTAACGTTCTATCCAGGGGTCTGTCCCGGTAACAGAACGGTTTCCACCGATGGTATGCAAGAGGAATATCCCGCCATCCTTAAGGAGGCTTTTGACTGTGCGCATAAAAGTGGTGTAATTCTTGTAACCCACGTGCTCGAACATGCCGAGGGACAGTATCCGGTCGAAAGTGCCTTTTAGGCCCCGATAGTCCTGCAACCGGATTTCAACCGGAAGCCCCTGGCAGAGTTTCTTCCCAAACTTTACCTGTTCTTCAGAAACGGTTATGCCGACAACCTCAACCTGGTAGCGCTCGGCCGCAAATCTGGCGGTGCCCCCCCAGCCGCAACCTATGTCCATGACTTTCATTCCCGACTGAAGCTCTAATTTCCGGCAGACTAAGTCCAGCTTGGCCTCCTGGGATTCGTCCAAAGTAGAGGCGTTTTTCCAGTAGCCGGAACTATAGATTAAGCGTTCGTCGAGCATGTGTCTGTAAAGATTATTGCCGATATCATAATGGTGCCTGCCGATAAGAAATGCGCGGGAAGGTTTTTGTAAATTGAACAGCTTGGCCTTAAGGATACTGAAAAGCCCGGACCATGGATTGATTTTGTCATCCAGTTTGGCCCTTAAAACTCTATGGAAGAATTCGTCAAGACATTTGCAATCCCACCACCCGTCCATATAGGACTCTCCCAAACCTAATGAGCCCTTGGCCATCAATCTTACATAAAGATCCTTGTTATGGACCTGAATATCCCAGGGGCGATCGCCTCCTATCTTGACGTCGGCAAATGAAAGCAGCCTTTCCACTTTGTCACGGAAATTGTTAAGGGCCATGATACCTTCCTCTGAGACAAAGGGTTATCAAATCTGCTGTTGACTGTTTTGTATTCGAAAATTACCTCTCATTCCTTCCTGAGGAGGGAGAAAACCCTAAGCGGTTCTTCTATGCCCTTTAATTTGGCCGACCCGCGATCATACAAAGGCCAAAGCCCGTTGATCAGGTTCTTAGTCTCATCTCCGATCAGGATGTCGCCCCCCGTGGCGTGAGAGGCTAAGCGGGCTGCTAAGTTGGTCACCGGCCCGCTGGCCGTATAGGTCATCCGTGTGCCCAAAGATCCTTTAAAACGCGTCATCCCCACGAGGGCAGTACCCGAATTAATCCCTATATTCACATTGATAGGTTCAAGATCAAAGGCAAGATGCCGGTTGATTTCCCGGTTCTGTTCGAAAATATCGAAAGCAGCCTTGACCGAATTGACGGCATTTGTCTTGCTGTCATGATCCTTGAAAATAATCATAAGGCCATCACCTGCCGTCTCGTTTATGTCTCCGTGTGATCTATGGATGGGATCGACAAAACTGGAAAACATCTTTTCGACGAGTTCATTAACCTCGGTCTCCGACCGGCTGGCGCTGAGCCTGGTGTATCCTTCTAAATCCAGGAACAACACACTCACATCCTTCTTTTCTTTTTCCTGTTTCAACATCTCAGGGTTTTTCTCCACGATATTCCGGACCGACTCGGGAACAAACGGCGAAAGATGGGTTAACATCTGGCTGATCCTTATCTTTTCCTGGGTTATTTCCCAAGTGTTCTTGGCGTTTGCGAGTACATTCCTGAGCGTTTCTGCAAAATCTCTTATCATATAAAAGTCTTTGCGGGTAAATCGGGTTCCCGGTTTTGCCACCACGCTCACTGCGGCCAAAACTTTATCGTTTACAATGACAGGTATGGCTGCTTCCGGACCGATCTGCACCTTTGATCCGTCATGCCTCACTATGGGGTCTCTACTGGAAACTACCACCCCTTTTCTTTGATTTATCGCCTTCCGGATGGCCGAACGGTTCCTCTTGCAGGATAAACAATTGACCGGTTTGTCATAGAGGGCACACTGAAGGGGACGCGTATATTGCTGTGCATCAGGGTCTAACAACAGGATACATGCCTCCATGGCCGTGGGAACAATGACCCGGATTTCCGCCCTCATGGTTTCAAGGATGTCGTTGACCTCCATAAACGGGGCGATTTTTTCCGCCAGGCGACGCTGGGCCTCAAATCTTTCCTTATAGTGTTTTTCCATCTCCATTTATCCTTATCCTGCACGCCAGCCCTTTCAGGTTGGGGGTGCCGAACTGCTTCCCTAATTTATCTGTGGATGTGAGCATATTGAAATTGGATTTTTTCCATTCATACTGTGATTCGGCCTTGCCCTCAGGGAACCACCAGCCATGGGAGGCACTTACAACCCTTGGATCGATTATATCGGTAATATATGCGACCTGATTAATCTTACCGTATTTTGTTTCAATAATAACGGCGTCACCCTCATGAATCCCGTTTTTTCCGGCCGTTTCCGGATGGATTTCAACCTTTGGATCGGGCCTTTTTTCTCTCAGGCTCTTTACCCACCGGTAGGATGAATGGAGGTAGTACCGGCTCTTGGAGCTCGTCAGTACAAGGGGATAGTCAGGGTCGTCTTCCTCCGGAAGCCCGGTAAAAGAGGGAAGGGGCGGGAGTTTGAATTTCTCGGCAGTGCTCAATTTGAGCTCCACTTTGCCACTGGGCGTCCGAAAACCCTTTTTTTCATAACCCTTGTATCTCTCGGGACCTTTCAGATAACCTTCCTCAACGAACTGGCTGTATGTAAGGCCAGCCGGTTCGAGCAAATCCTCCAGGAACTGACGATAGTCGTCATGCCAGTATTCTTTAGGACTGATCAGCTTGCCTAATTCATTCAATATCTTAATGTCAGGCCAGCACTCTTCGGGCGGATCAACCACCTTGGGCCTGGCAAGTATATAACCGTGGCCAAGGCCGTAGTGACCTATATCGTCCATCTCAAACTGGCTTGCAACAGGAAGCACAATGTCGGCCATGGCAGCGGTCGGTGTCATAAAAAGGTCGGCAACGGCTATAAAATCGAGCTTCATCAGAGCATCATATGTGTGCCGGCTGTCGACATAGGACAACATGGGATTTGAACACATGGCATAAAAGCCCTTAACAGGATAAGGGATTTCTTCGAGAACCGCCTTTCTAAAAAAGGAGGAAGGGATGGTCATAAATCTGGGTATAACGCCATGCGAGGTGCTGATCATTTCCTTCCACTTGTTCGGATAAAGATCGGCCCTGACAAAATCCCTTAATCCCATGACCTTAGGGTCAAGTGCCTGCACATTGCCGCCCGGGACATCTAAGTTGCCGCATATGGCCATCAGGCAGATCAGTACCCGTGTTATATCAAAGGTATGGATGTTGTGTTCGATAGGGTTTCCCCACTGGATGGTGGCGGGTTTTGATCGGGCATACAATCGCGCTGTCTCACGAATGGAATCGGGAGGGATCCAGGTTATATCGGATACTTTTTCGGGCGTGTATTCTTTAACATGCTCTCTTAAGTCTTCAAACCCGTAGGTCCAGTTTTCAACAAAATCCTTATCATAAAGGGACTCTTCGATGATTACGTTCAAAAGGCCCAATGCAAGTGCGTGATCCGTTCCCGGTCTTATTTGCAGCCATTTCCTTGACTTCCTGACGAGATCGATCTTTCTCGGGTCAACAACGATCAGTTCGGTCCCGTTTTTCAGTTGTTTGAGAAGCAAACTGCTTATCTCCCCCTCCTCGTTGGTGGAGGTGATATTGCTTGCCCATAAGACAACGAGTTTGCTTGGTTGATGCAGGTCGGCCACGGGATAAAAGCCGCAGGTATGGATTCCCGTTATCTCGCGGGGTGCATGGCATACATCCTGGGACGTAACGACATTGGGAGAGCCAAAGAGGTTGGCTAAACGGATCAGGACAAAATGCTCCTGCCCCTTGGGCATGCCAAGGCCGAAGGCAACCGCCCTTGCTCCATGCTTTTCTTTTATATTATTCAGATTTCCGGCAATCTCATTGAGCGCTTCGGTCCATGAGATCCTCTCCCATTTTCCTTCACCCCTTTTTCCCGCCCTTTTCAGGGGATGCTTGAGACGGTCAGGATGGGTGAGACGGTCAGGGGATGCAATTCCCTTGGGACATATGTATCCCTTGTTCAAAAACCCGTCCGGGTCTCCCTTGACCTTGACGATCCTGTTATCCTTTACCCCGACGAGCAGGGCGCAGCCCCCATGATCCATTCTTGCGCAATGCGTCTTTTTCCAGCGAATATCCTCTGCCATTTTCATGCCTAATCCCTTTTGATTTATTTTGTAGTTGTTCCCTGTTTTTATTTTTAAGGACAGCATTTCTCGATAATCTTGCCTTTTTTATAATTACAACAGCCCACCATTTTAGTCAACAGTCGATGTCTGGTTTGGCCCGTACGCTAACGTCAGATTAAATGGTAATCTACTGATTTTATATCATAACTGCCTTGTCTTTGAAATCCCTCCTACACTTTGTATGGAGCGTGGTCAACAGCAACAAAAATAAACGTACCATATACATGGGCAACATATTTAAGCTTGTCATTTTATTTCAATTGAGTGTAACCTGGTACGTAGCGCAGGGCTTTAGCCCTGCATTGAATTGGCAGGGCTAAAGCCCTGCGCTACACTATGAGAAGGAAGGCATGCAAAAAGAATGAACTACCCCGCAGCAGAGCTGCGAGGTATCAGAAGGAATTTTCATTTAACCCCGATGCAGAGCATCGAGGAATTCTTTTGATTAAAAATGATATTGAGATTGTGCCGGAAATCAGTGTCGTTCATACCCCTGCTCATACGGAGGGTGGGCTGACGGTATTGATCGAGACGGCCGAAGGAAAGGCGGCCATAACAGGATTCTGCATCATAGATGAAAACCTTAACCCACCTATTCAAATAAAGGCGATGGAGATGGACGTGATTCCACCCGGAACTACTGTAAACGTATATGAGGCATATGACATTCTGCTCAAAGTAAAAGATATGGCTGATATACTGCTCCCGCTTCATGAGCCCGGATTCGCCTCTGTGAAGACTATTCCTACCGGAGCATGAATGTAAAAACAAGAGGATGAAGGAATAGAAACCGTAACCTATAGACAACACAAAACAATACTATTTTTGTAATTTCCTTCCTCCATGCTATTTCTCATCAGCATTTGAAACGATAAAAACTGATACCGGAGAGTTTCTTACGATCTTTTCGGCTACGCCACCCATCTTAAAACGCCCACTTTCTCCTTTTCTGCAAATCACCACCATATCCATATTTTCTTCTTCAATAGTCTTGAGAATTTCCTGGGCCGGATCGCCAATGCTAATGTGCTTTACAAACTTGCTGCAATTCTCAAAATGCTTTTCGCAAAGCTCGGTCTGGCGTTTCCTTGCGGACTTTTTTTCCCATTGTTGAATTTTCTCGATATGGGATTCATCGAAATTCCCATACCAGGGCTCGTGTTTGTTTAGTCAAATCCTGTAAAACATAAAGGACATGGACTTCCGCATTATATTTTTCCGACAAAGATTTGACAAAGGGAATTGCCTCTTCGGAACACTTCGACAAGTCATTTGCCCACAGCAATCTCTTTATTTCCATATTCTTACCCCCATAACTTAATGTCTCGGAATTTCTATCTCGCCGATGCGGGACTGAAATCATAGCGGTTTATCAAGGCTTGATGCTTTTGCCTCAGAACTCCTCCCCCCTGTCGAAAATCCAGTCTTTCTCCCCAACCCCTCCCGCCAGAGAAGACCTAAAGAGGAAATTGGGCTTAAGTTAATTACCTTCACGTTAGGGCTGTCTTATCATGGTAAGCCCTGGTACCAGTGCAGGGGGAACTATCAGTACCGGACAGGGAGCCCATAGAACCGTTTGCGCTGTAACAGATCCTAAAGGGCTCATTGTCGCACTTTCTCCCGCCGCAGTGGGGGCCTTAGTAGAAGTACCCATAATAATAACATCAACGTTAACATTCCTTGCCAGTTTTGTAATCTCACTTACTTTGTCACCATCAGAGACATTTATTGCATAATTGTCGAACCCCCGTTGCTTCATTTTCTCTCCAAAGAGTTCAGTCACATGTGTCTCTGCAGCCTCAATTTTTTTTGTTACCTCATTTGTACTCAGGTTAAGACGCCCAAGGCCATGGTATATCCAGAGCTTTGCGTTGTTTTCTATGGCTGTTTCAAGACTGAATTTAAATACATGCTCACAAAATTCAGTGAGGCAGGCACAAAACAATATTTTTTTATACATGATTATGTCCCCCTTTCTTAATCCATTCCTTAAATATTCGCGTGCATTTCTTCATGGTTTGCTCTCCGGTTGCCTATTTACAGTGCTTCCCTCCATTCTGCATATGTCTTGCCCATTTTGTAGATCTTGATTCTCTTATTGAAATTTTCATTGGGTGGCATGGATAATTGATAGGCCGCTGTCTCTATGCTTACCGCCTTTTCAAAGTCTCCGCACTCTGCATAAGCAGCAGCGAGGGTATCCATCCAGGCCCCGTTCCTTCCGATCTCCAGGGCCTTACCGGCATAAGAGATCGCCTTTCGGCAGTCCCGATGTGAAGGGTCCTTTGCCGTGGTAAGGAGCCAGGCCAAATTATTATAAGAGCCCCCGCTTTTCGGGTTTAAGTCTAAGACACGTTCATAGTCCAGTATTGCTTCTTCATAACGCTCTAATGCCGTCAGGATAACGGCCCGGTTGTGCAGGTAATCGGGATTTCGCGGCTTGAGTAATAGCGCGAACCTGATATCCTCAAGCGCTTCCCTGTAAAAACCCATCCTGATAAAGATCCCTGCACGAGATGAATATGCCGGTGCATACTCGGAATCGAGATCTAAACATTTGGAAAAATCTTCCACGGCACCCTCAAGCTGACCGGAAAGCATTTTTATTGTTCCCCGTTCATAAAAACATTCAGCACAATCAGGATCATGCAGGATGTCAACATCAAAATCCTTTAAAGCCAATTCATGTCGAGCCAACTTACCATAGGCAATCCCCCTGAACCTGTATGTTTTCCATAGGCTGCGGTCCACTTCGATGGCCGTGCTAAATGCGGCTAAGGCCTTCTCAAGCTGTCCTTTTCGCGCAAACTCCAGGCCCAGTTCTGTTACTGCCTCAGCCATTTTGCGACTTAGTCTGTCTAGCTTTTTCGACAAGGTATTCAGTCCTCAGAGGCACATCCCGGCAGATCATCCTTAACAGGATGACCTGCCAGGTGGTAAATGGTACCCGAAGTGTGACGGCTTAGCGTCCGCCCATGGGAAATGCCATCTCGTCACACCGCCAGCAACCCTGCTCCCTCAAATCTTTAGCAGGGTCGATACCCTTATCACACAGCCAGCCATATCCCTCTTTGTCCTTGAAAAATTTCATTGGCCGAGCAGGTTTGTGGGTATCGGTGGTCATCTGTTTCCTTTCGTCATTTTCAGCCATGGTAATCTCCTTTCTTGTTTATTGTTTATGGGTTGTGCTGCTTTCAGTATTCTGTAACAGCATAACCCATGCCATAACAAAGGATCCTGCAGAGTTAGCGGAGTTAGTGTGTCTTTTCAAAGAGATAGGAGATATGAATTTACGAGGGGAGTAAGTGGAAACAAGGGGACAGGAGCAACAACGCTACCCTACATGTCATCTCTAATTGCAGATCTGCCACTCTAATCATTTCTGGCAGAGCGGCCATCTTGATCGGGAAGTTGAATGCCAAGCTTTTTGATCTTACGGTATAAGGTGGTCTTATGGATTTTTAATTCCTTAGCCGTTGCGAGGCGGTTCCAGTTATTCTTTTTCAAAATGGAAATTATAAATTGCTTTTCCACTTCTTCTAAACTCAGTGCTGTCCCCAGGTTTTCTATTGGCGGGAGTACCCAATCCGGCAGATGCTCTTTTGTTATCAAACTGCCCTGGCAGAGGACGCATGCGTGCTCGATAATATTGTCTAACTCCCTTACATTTCCAGGATAATTATGGCTCATCAAGATATTTAAGGCCCGTGGGGAAATGTTATCGACATCTTTGTTGTGAAGAGTCGAGAAATGTTCAATGAAATGGTCTATCAATAGTGGCACGTCTTCCATCCGATTGCGGAGAGGCGGGATTTTTAGCTCGATCACATTTATCCTGTAATAAAGGTCTTGCCTGAAGGTACCTTCAGCGACCATTGCCTCTAAGTTGCGATTTGTTGCGGCAAGAATTCGGACATCGGCCTTCATAGTCTGAACCCCTCCGAGGGGCTCGTAGGTCTTTTCCTGAAGTACGCGCAAGAGCTTAACCTGCAAAAGAGGAGGGAGATCTCCAATTTCATCAAGGAACAGGGTTCCTCCCTCGGCCAGGCCAAAACGGCCCGGCTTTGCCTTTGTAGCACCGGTGAATGCACCAGTCTCATAGCCGAAGAGTTCTGACTCGATAAGTGTTTCAGGAAAACCGCCGCAATTGACGGCAATGAAAGCTTTACCTGCACGCCCGCTCAAGTTGTGAAGCGCGCGGGCGAAAAGCTCCTTACCTGTGCCGGTTTCTCCTTTGATCAAAACAGTGCTTTCGTTTACAGCGATGGTGGGCAGGATATCCAGGATTTCCCTGATTTTTTTGTTCTTACTGATAATATCCTCAAAAGAATAATTCTCCGCTATTTTTTTGCGCAATTTTTCAACCTGCCGCAGGTCCCTAAAAGTCGCTACGCCACCGATTAATTCACCTTCTATATTTCTGAAAAGTGCGGTTGAAATGTTTACCGGGACCTGCGTGCCGTTTCTATCAGTGAGGTATACTGCCAGGTTTATGATCGGCCTGCCGGTTTCAATAGTATATTGTATGGCACAGGCATCTTTACATATATTTGATCTTAAAATTTCATGGCATTTGCGTCCCATTGCCTGCGATCTCATTATGCCTGTTATCCTCTCGGCAGCGCGGTTGAAACAGGTAATCCGCCAATCCTTATCAACAGTAAAGACTCCATCGCTGATACTATGAATCACCGCCTCAAAACGATCCGGTGAGTCCTCGCTTAAAAACGGCGTGATTTTTGTGCCTTTTTTGTCTTTCATTCGGATCACCGCGTGTTATAAATAGCCTGCCGTACTTAGCAAGCATCTTGTAACCTATTTATTTTCTTTCTCTATGCTATTTTCCAGCTTTTCGAGCAAGGCAAATGTACCAAGGTTTGGGTATAACTGGCCTCCAAGGACCATGGATATCCAGCCCTTCTCTTCAGAAACAACAATGATCAAGGCATCACTAACCTGGCTGAGGCCAAGGGCTGCACAGTGGCGGGATCCCAGACCGAGGGCCTCCAGTTCTGAGGTGTTCGGAGCCAAGGGAAGCAAAACGCTCGCTTTTCGGATGTTTGAATCCCGGATAATCACCGCCCCATCATGGAGCGGACTTCCAGGATAAAAGATGTTCTCTAAAATCGGTGCGCAAACAGCAGCCTCTATAATGGCTCCTCCTTGAAGGTATTCGTCCAGGTTGTCTTCTTGCTCTATCACTATGATAGCGCCGTGACGTTTCTCACTCAGCTTGGAAAGTGCAAGGACGACCTCTCCCGGGACCTTTATATTAGGGGAGATACAGCATTTGAGGTGGGTCTGTAACAGACCCTGTTCCAATTTATTGAGTCCCTCCCGTATTTCGTACATCTTCTGCAAGAGACTGCTCAAATGAGAGCATTGCTTCAGGCAAGGGATACCCTTGTGAAGCTGGGTAACCCTGGTCATCAGGTCTTCAAGCTGGTCCTTGATCGCCTCTTCTTCACTCAACATGTTTTCATTTGTTGCCACGTTCATTATTGTCCTTTCCGTCCACGTATCACAACAAAAAATCCTTCACCATGACCGGGGTTTCACGGGTTCATCTCTCCAGTAAACCCTGCCTGATCCATAATTTTGACAAGCTGCTAATAATCCACCGAAGGAAAAAGCTTTCTGTCAGTGTGTGGCAGGAACATTGCCGCCACATATTCATCCATAAAAGGCTGGTAAGTGGACATCTCTATATTGGTCGTACTATTGGCTATATGGATGGTACGCTCAAAGGCATGACCCGATAACAGGGCCAGGCGGGCGCCCATAAGAGAGCTGTTACCAATAAACCGGATCTTTTTGGGATCAATGTCCGGCAAAAGACCTATGCCGATCGCCTTAGGAATATCTAAGTAACTCCCGAATCCGCCGGCCACAAAAAAGGTGTCTATGTCTGCAAATTTCAGGCCTACATAGTCCATAAGGGATTTGATGGCCGCAAATACCGCGCCCTTGGACCTGATAAGATTGTCTATATCCGACTCTGAAATTGTCAGGTCTTCTCCATTCTCCGTCTCCCGAGAATAGGCTAATATGAATTGGACGACGTCGTCTTTCTCGATTATCCTTTCATTTTTGGTGGAGAGATTGAACTTGCCATCATGGTCAATTATTCCATTCCGGGCAAATTCATAAATACAGTCAATAAGCCCGGACCCACAGATTCCTCTCGGTTTTGACTTGCCGATTGTTTCATACGTTATATCTCCATTCGTTATCATTATTCTTTCTATGGCCCCGCGCGTAGCCCTCATGCCATTTTTAATGCCGCCACCTTCAAACGCGGGTCCGGCCGATGCCGAACAACAGACCATCCATTCGTTATTGCCTATGGCAATTTCCCCATTGGTTCCGACATCAATAAGAACCCTGGTTTCCGGTCTGTCGGCTATACCGCATGCAAGGATTCCGGCTACAATATCTCCCCCCACATAACTGGCCACGTCTGCAATCGTTTCCAGTATCCCGACCGGGTTAATATCTATGCCCAGGTCCCTGGCACGTATCTGGGGAAAGATATTGGCCGTGGGCACATAAGGGTCCAATCGGATGGAGCAGGGAATAAGTGATAAGAGAAGATGGCTCATGGTTGTGTTCCCGGCGGCAACAATAGCTGTTATGTCTTCAACATTTAGTTCCTTTTCATCGGTCAGGGTCTTGATAAGGTTATTGATGTTTTTAATGACGGATTCATGAAGCGGATTGAGCCCTTTTTCCCTGCCACAGGCATAGACCATTCTGGAAATGACATCCTCGCCATAATGGGCCTGGAGATTATGACTCCCCGTTATTCCAGTAACGCTCCCTGACTTCAGGTGGACCAGTTGAGCAACGACCGTGGTCGTTCCCACGTCAATGGCCAGACCGTAATTCCGTTCAGTAGTATCTCCGGGTTCTATCTGTAATATTCGCCAGGGATCGCCATGTTTGGCAATCGTGGCCGTAACTTTCCAGTCGTTATCCCTGAGATTAGAGGCCAGGCCCCGGAGACATCCCAAAGATGTCTCAAAGGTCTGATAGTCGGTCCTTTTCCTCAGCTCTCTAATAATTCGTTCTATATCACTAATATTGTCTTCCTGAGACGGTTCCCTGAGTTCCATGTATACCTTTTGGACTAAAGGTTCAAAAAGGGTCATGGGATCGGAAGGGACCCTCGCTACCGCTACCTTTTCCGGTTGACTGTAATCAACAACCGGTTGTTCCATCAGGATCTGTTCAGCCTCCAAGCGGGATTCAGGTGGAACAATCACTTCCATGTCGATGTTGACCTTTGCCTGGCAGGCCAAGACATAACCATCCTTTATCTCGTCTTTAGATAAAAAACTGATAGAATTTTTGTCTGCCCTTAACTTTCCATCAGCAATCTGAACGCGACATTTGCCACAGACCCCTTTCCCTCCACACAAGCTGTTGATATAAACTTCTCCCTTTTCAGCCGCCTCCATAATCGTGGCGCCATCTTCTACTTCAACCTCTTTCCCATCCGGTAAGAATTTTACTTTATACATGCTCATCATATCTCCTTTCAAACGCTTCCAGTTCAGCCGTTCAGTACTTCCAGATATTTTTCCGTATAAAGATCAGGATCTATGAGCCTACTCTGGGGGAACACAAAGTACGGGCCTTTTGATAAACCTCAATACCCGCTCTGTGGTACTTCCAAAAAATATGCTTTTAATGTCCTCCGAGTCACCCTTGCTCCCCATGACAATCATGTCGGCATTGTATTCGATTGCCTTCTTGTTGATCTCAGCGCAGGGCGCCCCTTCACTGATAATCACCTCTACAGGCACTCCATTCATTGCCTCCTTGCCGATGAAATCTTGAAGCTTGTTTTTGGCATTAAGAAATAGCTTTTTCTTAATATCCCCCTCGGTTCCCAGGCGATTACGAATACATTTCTTCACAAAATCATGGTCAATCACGTGGAACAAGATGATACTGCCTTGATTTTCCCTTATAAGAGACCTTGCTTTTCTCAGGGCCAGGATGGAACAAGGGGAGAAATCAAAAGCAACTAAAATTATGTTATCGCTGTGTCCTGATTTCTCATTATCCTTCTTCTGCTTTTCCAAAGCTGATCACCCCTTAGCTATCCAGTCCAATAATCTCTTCTTCGAGGGCCATACTCCAGTAGACGGTGGTCCTTGGGTTTGTTTTTAATAGATAGTGTTGTGTTTCGTAATTAAGTTGTCATCTCGACCGGAGGGAGAGATCTTTGAATATGCTTTTTTAGTTAAGATTTTTCGCTTCGCTCGAAATGACATGATTGCAATGATAATTCGGAAGAGCTCTACTAGTTCAATGAGTTGTAATAGATAACCATCTTTATTTTAAATATTCGCTCAAAATGCAAGCCACATTGTTTGCACTTATATTCATACGTGGGCATAGCCTTTTTCCTTCTTGTTTTTGGCTGCGTAATATACCGTGGAATTTTTATGTTCCACATGGATTTGATCGCTTCGCATCAAAATCCCGAGATATTTCGACACCTCATTGAGATGCATATCGAATACATCAGCTACTTGATCCGCTGTACATGGGCGGCGCTGCAACATAGAAAAAATTGTTTCCTGGTTTGCCTGCATATGTTCTGCATCCTTCGCTCTGAACTCCGCAATAACCTCTGCTGTCGGATGAAACAGATGGGTAAATGCTTCCATATGTTCCTTTGAAAGGGCCGCGGCAAAATCTTCCGCGGGTGGACGGACAGACGTATTGAGCTGGATGCGGTCCGGATCGATTTGCTTTGCAAGGGTAGCTATTTTACGGACATCATCCTGCATTGAGTTCATTCCTCCCACCAGAAAAACCTCCATCCACAACTCTCCTTTGAATTGAGAGCGAAATGCCTTTTGATCTTCCACAAGTTGATCGAACCTCAGTTGCTTATGGGGTCGGTTTACCCACCCGTATGATGCCTGATCCCAGGCGCTCAGGGAGACCTTCACAATGTTTGCAAGAGATGCCGCCTCGCGTGCTTCGGGTAGATTGAGCATCGTTCCATTGGTGAGAAGCACGGCGGGTATTTTACTGTTTTTACGTATAAACTGAAGCACCTCCCCGAAGCGGGAATGAAGCGTTGGCTCCCCGGAACCGGAAAGCGTTATATAGTCTGCCATGCCATCATTTTTCAGCCATTCTTCCAGCTCGAATAATACGGCGTCTGTCGGGACATATTCTTTCCTGATTACTGTCTTTTCCGTAGTTCGTCCCAATTGGCAGAAGACACAATCCAGACTGCATGTCTTGTAAGGGTTAAGATCAACACCCAGAGACCGCCCGAACCTGCGGGACGGCACCGGGCCAAACAGATATTTATAATTTCCCATTGATTAGCATTCCTCTCAAAAACCGTTAGCGCGCCAGGTTTTGCATCCCGGCATCAAGCACATCGTAAACCGCACCTGCGACAAAGGGTTTCCCCGCCTACCTGGAGGGGTCTCTAATGCTTGATCCGTCAGGTAGGGCATGATCCCCCGCCCATATTCGCTTCATTCGCTCCCCTGATTAGCCAGTCCAGGAATCTCTTCAGCAACCCGGATTTCTCCGGCTGTTCTTGTGAAAAAGTTATTGCGGGGCCCACAGCGTTATGGGTCATTTTTTTGTTTCCGTTATTATTTTCAGACACCATTAACCGCTTTTTCTTGTTTCTTTTTCCAAGTCTTCCTCTTTCACCATAACTCTACAAAGCCTTCCATTTAATAAAGATCATCTTCCTTTGATTCATTCATCTTCATCCATATCCTGTACAATTTTTCGCCGCCCTTCTCATAGCACTTGTATCCTGTTGAATCAACCTCTTCTACCATAACCTCCCCCAACTCCTTGCATTGTTCCAGCCAGTTCTCAAAGTGCTGTCCTCCACCGAAGTAGACCTTTTCCCATTTGTTTCCCGTCTCATCAATACGTTCCTTGATTAGGTCCTCTTCAGCAATTCGCTCCTGAATTGTTTTATCCTCATGTTCCTTTTCGATGTCCATTTCCATTCTCGTCAAACCCTTTCTATCCTGAAAAATCAAGCAAAGAAAAAGTTCCTATTCTCGAGTCATGGCCGTTCCGCACTTAGGATATGACTACTCCCTGTTTTCCTCCAATTCATCTACCTCATCGGTGTCATAACCGAGGGCCGCAAAATCGAGACGACTATTGTTCCTGGTGTGACATGCGTTGCAGGATAGAGCCTCTTTGGCAGGCGCAATGTTGTGAAACATGCTAAAATACATGGGGATATTTCTTATAATGGCATTTTTATATCTGCCGTTGTCCCAGCTTCGCATCTCCTTGAGTGTTGTGTCTCTCTTTCCTTTGCCGCCGGCCCTTGCCACAAAGGTCCTGGGGACAGGGTAGCCATTTTTATGACCATTGGGGTTCTTCAGGACAGAAGGTGTGGTCCCATCGTCAAATAGCAAGGTTGCAACCATGCTAAAAGGTGTAATGCGGCTCTTTTCATCGTCCCTGCTTCCAGTTGGATGAGGGACATCGGTACATATGGTGTCGGGATTGTACCAGGCGTAGGCGGGCTTGAATTCGGCCACATTTTTCTCTTTGTAGCAACCGATCATCCCGTTAATCTGTTCGGTCATCATCTCTGGTGTCGCCATTCCGAAAAGCCTTGCAATGGGAAGCATCCAATGAAATTTCTTCATCATCTTGACCATGTCCATGCCCAGGAGCCAGTCAACCTTCTTGACGCCGGGAGTCGTCTTTGGGATATGGCAGGTTAAACAGGCGATCCGATCCAGGTGGTAATTCAGGTCCTCGGCATTTTTCCCATTGTGAGGCTCTACGCCATGGCAATCCATACAGGTCTTCATCGTGCCCCTGAGCTTCGCCGTCCCGGCTGTGTCCACGATCTTCCCCTTGCCTATCTGGTGTTTTGTTGTGATATGGCAATCCTGGCAAAGCATCCCGGCAGAGTAATGCACATCCGTTGATTTCCCCTTGTAAACGCCGTATCGTGTACCACGCTTGCTGTTTGTCTTCCAGTGACAGAAATTGCAATTGTCCGGTCTCGGCCTTCCTATGCGCAGTTCCACCTCTTCCATGGATTTTACAGCAATATGAGAAAGGTCCAGTTTTTTGAAATCCCCGTCCGCGTTTGCGCCGGCCATCATCAAGGAGGCCAGGCGGGCTCCATTGCTTTGGACTACCAAACCGTCCCTGTCGATCCCGGCCGGTGACTTTCCTACCCCTCTTCCCCCTTTATAGCCGCTCTGCTGGTGGCATATTAAACAGTCCACGTCCATTCCATATGCCTTCATGGAACCTCCGCCAGGGTGACACTGGGAGCAATAGGCCGCCTCCATCAGTCTCCATTGGTTTTCAGGGGTCTTACCACGATCTGTGTTGGAAAGGGAGTACCAGCGAGTGTACATGCCTGTGTCCACGGACTTGGAAGGGCAAAAGGCGGGCTTTCCGTCCGCTGTAATTCGCCCCTGGTGGACATGAAAGCTATGGCTCACCTCGAGATATTCCTTCTGGTGACAGGCATAGCAGGCCTCCGGTCCCTTGTAGCCGCCCAGTTGCTTGAACACCCTGGCATGCATCTTTTCGATGCGGGCTTCCTTTTCGCTTTCAGGAAACGTCACCACCGGCCTTTTTGGCCTCGCAAGTTTTTTGGTAGTACTGCATGTGACAGCAAAAAAGGCAAAAAAACCTGCTACCACCAATAACCCTGTGACAATAAATCTCTTTTTCATATTTCATCCCCATTTAAAAATGTCAGGCATTTACAGGTCCCGGGCTCACCGTTCCAGCCGGGCCGCAGGCGGGGTTGCTTACTGCCTGTGCGTTACACCTGTCAGCGTGCACCGAACAGGCAGGAGCAAGAGCAGGCCTTTCGTTTATACCTTTATCATAAACCTAAAGCGAAAAGCGCCCCCCCAACGATAAGTCCGAAGATTAAATTAAAGACCTTAATCAGCACAGAATCCTTGAAGCTGTATGAAAGCAGGGGAAGCATGCCGTGCCCGTCCTGTACAAACGATGTTGTTAATAATACGGAAAAGGGTACCAGCCCCTGCGCATACATCATCACAAATATGAGATGGGGCCCTGATTCCGGAATGATTCCCATTAATGCTCCGATCAGCAATACCCAGAGCATATGTTCATGAATAAAGGTATCCAGGTTCCAGAAGGCCAGGCCCCAGTGCACAAAAAGAAGCGCTCCAAAGCTCCACAAAAAGACCCGAAAAAGGTGCTTCTTTATGATATGGTCCCAGATATGGGATTCAAGATAGTGTTCGGAGCAAACCGTAATAATGCACAATGTACACAGTGAAAGGGCTATAAATGTAATGCGTTTCCAGTCCCATGTGTATGGTCCAAGACTTCCCGTTGTAATTAAAACCAGAAAAAGTAGTATAAGCATAAGGAGAAGGAAGCGGGTAAAAGAAAGAGGATGGAAATTTTCACTGAGATTTGCGGGTCGAAAGATATCACTGATCCTTTCCTGATTATCTGTGCCGGGAAGGCATTCTTCACAATGGGCATCAATACATGATTCGCAGGGGATAATCCCCAGGACAGGGATAATTCTATCGCTTATCCAGGCAAAAAGAATTCCAAATACGAATAGCAGAACAAAAAGGGCCAGCGCCGTACCCGGGAACTGAGAAAGCATCACAAACGCCTCATCACCGGATGTGGCTATCATCCCACCAACAATGGCGCCAAAACCGATCATACCATGTACGTAAAGGCTGACATTCATGAAGGCGCCAAGACAACCAGGGGTAGAACCTAAAAAGGATGCCAGTGTATATTGTCTCCACAGGCCCCCTTTTATGATGCCCGACATACGACCCTTGCTGGCCACCTCGATAAAATCGACGAGAAGCATCATGACAAATACAAAGACGGTAATCATAAGTGCATGTTTGAAGACAGCTAATAACATTTCCATCAGTTAAGCCCCGTGTTGCACATACCTATCGGCGAGTGATTCCCGAATCGCCAATTTATTATTCAATTGAAAGCCTATTCCTCTGGGGCAGGTCAGAGCTATATGGCTCCACCTTGGATTTTTGTGTCTAAAAGTACAAATTCCAAGCACCAGATTCCAAGCAAATCTCAAATTCCAGTATTCAATGACAAAAACCGGACTAAAAAGCGAACGTGCAACATTGAACTTTCAACGTCGAATTAGAGTACTCCCTTGGCGTTAAACAGCCCTCTGCGATGTTCATCTTTTTTCTGTTTGTTATTTCGAATTTTGGTCATTGGAATTTGTTTGATATTTGGGATTTGATACTTGGAATTTCAATAAGTCAATGAAACTCCAACAAAGCAAATCCCCTATAGGAATAACCAAAGCCTGGTCCTCTGGGCTAGGATTTTTACTATTCCCGTGTCATGGCGGTACCACATTTTGGGCATTTCTGCTCATAACAGGGGGTCCCCAATTCATGCGTTGCTCTTTCGCCGCACTTAGGGCAAACGCAATAACCTCCAGGGCCTGCCGCAAAACCGCCTCCCTGACCACGACCACCGCCGCCCTGGCCCCGGCCACCGCCACCTCGACCCATGCCTCTGCCTGTTCCAGGTCCCTGACCTCCCGGCCCTGTTCCGTCTCCTCTCGGCATTTTATCTACCTCCTTTTGGTTCGCAGATTGTAACTGCTCCGGTTGTTAGGTTTACGGCTTGTCCGCCTCCGGCGGGTTCATAGTTCAAGGTTAAACGCCTCAAGGCCTGCTGCGGGCCCCCCTCACCCTAACCCTCTCCCCCTACCCCCCCCTTGAATGAGGAGGGTCGGGGTGGGGGTGAAATCCTCAAGATATTGAGCTATTACAACCTCGATTAGAGAACAGTGTCTATCATCGTTTTAATGGATGATTCAGGCACGGCCCCGATAATTTCGTCAACTTTTTCCCCATTTTTAAAAAGCATCAACGTGGGTATGCTCATGATGCCATAGCTTTGGGCAGTTTCCGGCGCCTCATCAACATTCATTTTGCAAAACTCCATTTTATCAACATAATCATCTGAAACTTTTTCAACCACGGGAGAAACCATATTGCAGGGGCCACACCACGGCGCCCAAAAATCTATCAATACAGGCATCTCTGCTTTTAAAACGTCGTTCGCAAAATTTTGATCCGTCACTTCTTTTACCATTTGTTTTTCCTCCTCTTTTAATTTTTATAGGTTTCTTAAATTTGACAACCTCGTAAAAAGTCGCTTCGCGCCTTTTTTCTCGGCGGAGGAGGGCTACCCTCCCCCGCCATTTGAAATAAATTCAAATGGTTCCACCCTTACCCCAGGCCGGGGCTTACTCGCCCTCGGCCTGTTGACGGACTTTTTACGAGTCCGTCAAATTTGTATCAATGCAGCGCACGGCTGCCATTATAGATAATTCCTCTGCGAACATGGAATTAAATCTTTTGTATTCGCATCGAAGTATTTAAATTCTTCAATCTGCCCATCAATATAAGAGGAAATTGCTGTGTCAATTTCTTGAATGCTTGTAATAATGCAGTCAAGATTACGCGATCTTATCTCTATGAGCGATTTTTCTTCCATGCTTTTCGCCATAAAAATAGCACAATCTTTAAGTAGAGCAATAACCCGCTCAGGCTGGTCCTGATTTTCTTTCCCGGCTTCAGCATAGGAGTTATCCCGAAGCTCTTGTCCCACAATTTGCGCGTTCAATATTTCGGTAACCAGAAAATACCTGCTTTCACAGAAGTGGCATTTGCGGATAGTCTTTTTGTCATCGGTTCCGATAGCTATTTTCATTTTTTCATCCTTTTATGCAGGGCCATCTTTTGGTAAAACCTCGGTCCTGCGATGAACTACCCCGCAGCAAGCTACGGGGTATCAGATGTCATGCCGGACCTGATCCGGCATCCAGTTTAGCTTTCTGGATCCCGGCTTTCGCCGGAATGACCGCTCTCCGCAAGCGGCGGGGAATTAAACCCTAAGTGATTAAAGCGGCATAGCAGTTTACAGGTTTCCCCGCTCTATGTGCGGGGATCTTCGACAGGATTCGCCGCTCAGGGTTACTATTTATCTCTCAAGGAGCATCCTTGCCTGCTCTGACAAAAGCGATTTGAAACGGTCAAGCGTAACTGCATACCCCTGAATTGGGATCTGCATCCAGTCTGAGTACTCCAAAAACTCTTCCGGACGCTCCGCCATATACTGATCGACATAACCGATACCATCAAGAACTATGGCCCCTCCCGTGTGTTTGGGGAAGTTTTCGTTGGCAATGCCCTGGTCCCATCCTTCAAACACCTGGTGCCGGTATTCTATCCAACCGGGTGTCATCCACCAGACCTTTTCCCCACCCACAAGTTCCTGGGCGATCTGTTCGCGTTCTGCTTCGCTGGCTATCATGTCCATACAGTGTGTGGCCTGTACTCTCCCAACACCTGGACCCTGCTCTTCAATGATTTTTTGCATGATGCGTGTGGGCTCATCCACATTAACGTAGCAGAATTTACCCCCATAGACCACGATTACCTTGTCCGCCTTTTCCTTGGCCATATTTATCCGCTGTATGAGTTGCCGTTCAAGTTCATAGCAGTCCTGGTGGAGCCCTGGCTTTGTGTAATAGATCTTTTTTGCATCAAGAAAACCTTCCTTTTTCATATGACTGAGTTCCAGGTTTAAGGTGCCACAGGAAACAATGGCAATATCAGCAAAGGATATTTTGTCCATTCGCAACCTCCTTATTATTTTATGGGAAATAAGATTTTAGCTTTCTCCGGCCTTCAATACTTGAGTGCAAGATCATACCCCGCATGGATGGCGTTAAAAATGTCCTTAACCTCCCGGGCGTCTCCGATGATTTCCGTCTTGGGGACAGCGTTTACGATCTCCTCATCGGGTTCCGCTGCTGATAGCATGCCGGAAGACAGGATGACCGTCCGGAATGGTTCCAGAATTATGCCCTCCCCATCCTTTTCAACCTCAACGCTGTCAGGCTTGAACTCTTTAACCGTTGTATGGGGCATCAGGGTCACCTTGTCCATCTGTCCAATCCTCATTAAGGCCAGTTTTTTTGTGATCATCTCCATCATGCTTCCTATGGGATCTGTCCGTTTTGTGGCGACTACTTCATACCCTTCCTTTCCTAATTTCTCGGCGATCTCGATTCCGGCTCTTCCGGCCCCGATAACCAGTACCCTCGGCCCTTTTACCCCCTTTTCCTCCTGGAAGTACTCTATGGCAGTCATGACATACTGATTATCAAGGCCTTTGATCTCCGGGATATTCTGAACCGCTCCGGTGGCCCAGACAAGAAGGTCCGGCTGAACCTCCTGAATAAGGGCTGCGTCAACGGACCTGTTCATAAGGATAGAAGCCTCAGTCGCCTTCACAGAGCGTTCGATAGTATCCAGCCCCTGTTTCATTTTTTCCTTTCCTGGGGCCTGCCATGCGATGGCAAATTGTCCGCCTAAATGATCCGCTTTCTCGGCTAAGGTAACCTGGTGACCGCGTCTGGTCATATACAGGGCCGTACTCATGCCCGCGGGCCCTCCTCCTGCGATTAACATTTTCAAAGGCTTTGCAGCTTTTCCCAATGGAGGCAGGCCTATCTCCGGATTTAGATTGCATCCTAATGGCTCCCCATTTTTCAGGCGATGGAGGCATCCCTGAAGGCAATAGCCGCAATACATGACCTCCTCATCCATTCCCGTCTGCCATTTTTCCACGAGATCGGGGTCGGCAATAAGCGGTCTTCCGAGTGCCACAATATCGGCTAATCCATTATCCAGGATTTGCTGGACCTTTTCCTTCCTGCCCATCCTGCCTGCAACAATCAGAGGAAGCGTGGTGTGCTCACGCACCCAGGCTAAGGCATCCATCTGAGGCTTATCCGGGAGGCTGGTATGGTGAAAATACCATGGAGGGCTGAAGCAGGAATTTCCCATGCCCATGTGTATGGCGCTGATTCCAACTTCTTCGACCAGTTTGAGGAGGGGAATAAGGTCTTCCTGGGTTATGCCAAGGTCCGGCGACATCTCGTTACCGGAAATCCGCACAATCAATGGGATGGCCGGGGCACCTACGCGAACGGCTGACAGTACTTCTCTCGCGAAAAGCAACCGGTCCTCACCGTAGAGATCATCGCGGTTGTTGATTTTGCTATTGAGAAACTGGGATACCAGGTAGCCGTGACCGGCCTGGATCTCAACCAGGTCGAAGCCTGCTTCCACGCCCTTTTTGGCTGCATCACGGTATCCGAAAACGATCGTCTTAATCTCCTCTCTGCTTAGAGGGTCGGAGTCCTGGCCTGTTGTAGGGCAAGTAATTGTTGAAGGAGCCTTCGGTTTCCCCCCGATAATTTTAGGGTTGGCTGCTGCTCCGGCATGATTCAGGTGAAGGCAGGCAAGGCGACCTTCTCCGTGTATAACATCGGCAATTTTCTTGAGTTCCGTTACGCTCTCCGGGAGATGGACGCATGGTTGTTTAGGGTGTTCCCTGCCGCCAGCCGTGACGGAAACAGGCTCAATAATAATTAGCCCCGGTCCCTTTTTCGCGATCTGTTTATAAAAAGTTAACTGGCGGTCCGTCACAGTGCCGTCGGGGTTGCCATAGCCTAATTTAATCGGGGGGAAGACAAATCGATTCACAATATCCAGATTACCCAAACTAAATGTGTTGAACATCCTTTTCATGGTTGATCTCCTTTTTGTAATAGTTCACCTATTAAAAAACTTTTAGACGGGATTACAGGATAAACAAGATTTTTTGTCCCGTGCATCCATAATCATAATCCTGTGTTAAATGAATACATATTCTCCCAGATATTTCAGGCCATAGTTGGGCAAATTCATATAGTTTTTATTATACAAACAATATTACTACCTTCGTTAAAAGTCTCCTATGCAGTCATTGCGAGAGTAGCGAAGTAATGACTGATGAAATGCCTTTTTACAAAACTACAATGCTAACAGCAAAGTTCCTCAAAAACAGGATCTATCTTATGATTTACTGGATAAAATTAATCCAGTCCATCCTGTTAATCCTGTCCAAAAAAATAGACGGCTGAATTATTTTTTCAATTCATTGTTACAGCAATTTTTCAAGAGCCTCGGAAAGTGTGGCTTCCGGCTGAAGCCCCACAAAACGCTGTACCTCTCTACTGTTTTTAAAAATAATTATGGTGGGAATACCATATATCCCTAACCTCATTGCCACGTCCTGGTTCTCATCAACGTTCATGGCGACAATGGACGCCTTCCCCTGAAATTGTCCGGCCAGTTTTTCAATAATTGGTTCCTGGGAGTGACACGGCGCACACCAGGGAGCGTTGAAATCCATAAGCGTAACCCCACGGATGATCGCCGTTTCAAATTCCCCTGCGGACCGTATCTCTTTTACCTCCATTCTATTTACTTCCTTACACTTACAACCCGGGTTAATCGGTTCACCGTTCACGGTTCGCGGTTGAAAGGCACTAACTGCCTGTTAACAAAGGTAAAATACGTTGATAAGTGCAAATGTCTGTAACACTTTAGCCTATTGCAGGAGTGAGGAATTTTTCAAAAGGCTAAAATGTCACCCATTTTTTAAGCGGCGTAGCCGCGTTTCATAAAATCGCAAAAGCGATTTTATAACTTAAATCTATACTCAATAATCATGCCACTTAGTTCAGCGATTTTGTTTTCGGCATAGCTGCCCAGTCTGCCCGAGGCATAACAGGCCGGAATGTTAAATGAAATTGAGGCATGATAAAAATAATTATTATCCAGCTAAGGAAAAATCCAAACTGTTTGACAAATGGATACGGCGTTACCTATAATGTCAGGGAACGCTTTATTGCGTTACAGTAACGGTTAGGCGAAACCCTGAAAAAGGCAAAAAGGTAGATTTGCGCTATGCAAGAGAAGAACAGGAACGTATTTGATCCCTACTTTGCGAATTTACTGTTGGAATCAATGGCTGATGGTGTTTTTACCCTTGATGACAAAGGAAAAATAACATCATGGAACATATCAATGGAACATATCACCGGTTACACCGCCGAAGAGGCTATAGGTAAAAGCTGCATGATGCTGAATTTCACCCGCTGCTTTTCCAGAAGCTGTCCCACAGGCATTAACGAATGCGGGATTTACACACGTGGCTCTGTTGATTCCGGGGAGTGCTTTTTACGTCACAAAGAGGGCCATGATATTCCGGTTGTAAAAAATGCAAGACTGGTAAGGGATGAAGATAACCTGGTAAGGGGTGTTGTCGAGACCGTTACTGACCTGACAGAACTGAAAAAGGCCCGGCGTAAGGCAGAAGAGGCCAATCGCCGGTTAGGTGAAATCCACAAGTTTGACAACATCATAGGTAAGAGCCATGCCATGCAGCAGGTATTTTCGGCAATAAAAGCGGCGGCTGCAAGTGAAGCAACCGTGCTTCTACAGGGTGAAAGCGGCACCGGTAAAGAGTTGGTTGCCGGGGCTATTCACTACAACAGTGATCGATACAATATGCCATTTGTCACTGTGAGCTGCAACGCACTTTCAGAATCGCTGTTAGAGAGCGAATTATTCGGCCATGTGAAAGGAGCTTTTACCGGGGCGGTTCGTGACCGGGCCGGTCGTTTTGAGGAAGCTGATGGCGGGACCATATTCTTAGACGAGATCGGTGAAATAAATCCTTTTATTCAGGTTAAGCTTCTTCGTGTGCTGCAGGAACGGGAAATCGAGCGGGTCGGAGAATCTAAAAAGCGTAAAATCGATATCAGAATTATTGCAGCGACGAACAAGGATCTGTATGACCTTGTCAATAACGGTAACTTCCGTGAGGACCTGTACTATCGGCTCAAGGTGTTTCCGATCAATATACCCCCCTTACGAACAAGGAAAGAAGATATTCCTATTCTGATAAGCCATTTCATTGATATCCTGAATGTAAAAACAGGCAAACGGATTAAAGGCGTTTCGCAGTCTACAATGAGGATCCTGATGGATTACACCTGGCCCGGAAACGTGCGTGAGCTGGAAAATGCGATTGAACATGCCTTTGTACTTTGTACTGACAAGGATATCGATATCTTTGACCTGCCCGTTGAAATACGGCAATTCGAGTATCGACCCGTTGCCCTGAAAGCGCCCCTTTCAGCCCAAAACAGCCGTTCTCCAGGAAAAAAACTTTCCCGTGACATTCTGGTTGAGATCCTGCATGAATGCGATTGGAACAAGGCCGAGGTGGGCAGACGGGTGGGACTGAGCAGAACGGCAATATGGAAATATATGAAGAAGTGGGATATTCCGCTTAAAGGACCGGCCTAATCCCATAGCCGTCAGGCTAAAGATAACCAAAGCGGAATACTAAATAAATCACAAATCCTAAATCACAAATCCCAAATAAATTCCAAATTACAATATCAAAACGCGCCTTATCACCTCAATATTTTGGGGAATCCGAATTTATGTGGACATCTTTGGATAACAACCGCTACTATTGAGCTATTATGGCTCTGTATTGTTTTGGTCATTGGTATATGAGATTTGGATATTGTTTGAAATTTGGTGCTTGTAATTTGGAATTTAGACCTCGAACTTGTCATCTCTCAATTGGGTTTTAGATTAGCCTGACGGCTATGGGCCTGATCCCGGACAAAACAACGCCTTCCTGTTACCCCTCCTGGGCTTCGAGGTATTTTTCCGCATAGAGAGCAGCCGAGGTCCCTTCGCCGACTGCGGTGGCGATCTGACGAGGGTTTTCACTGGTCACGTCACCGGCGGCAAAAATCCCGGGCACACTGGTCTCCTGCCTGCGGTTGACCTTGATAAAACCCTGTTCATCCAGGGCAACTGCCTTATTGAGGAATTCAGTCACCGGCCGGGTCCCCACCAACACAAAAACCCCTTCCACCTTTAGGGAGCTTTCTTCCCTGGTCTTGACGTTTTGCAGGCGCAGCCTTTCCACTCCGGTTTCGCCTTCAATACGGATGGGCACCGTATCCCAGATAAATTCGACCTTTTCATTTGCAAAGGCCCTTTCCTGGATGATCTTGGTGGCCCGTAATTCGTCCCGCCGGTGGATGACATAGACCTTACTGGCAAAACGTGTAAGAAAAACAGCCTCTTGTACAGCGGTATCACCTCCACCGATCACTGCAACGATCGCTTCCCTGTAAAAAGGCCCATCACAGGTGCCACAGTATGAGACGCCCTTCCCCGTGAGCAGAGCTTCTCCTTCTATGCCTATTTTACGTGGTTGAGCACCTGTGGCCACAATTATACAGCGAGCATTCATTGGCCCTGAATCAAGAGATAGGCGCTTTACGGGGCCTGTAAAATCAACCCCCTGCACCTCGTGGCTGACAATAGTCAGACCAAACCGTTCCGCCTGTTTTTTTATGTGGTCCATGAGTTCAAACCCGCTGATCCCCTCGGGAAAGCCGGGATAATTTTCTACAAAGTCCGTGGTGAGCACCTGGCCACCGGGACTCAGTTTTTCTAACAGCACCACATCGTGTTTGTCCCGGGCCGCATAGATCCCGGCGGTCAGGCCGGCCGGACCCGCTCCGATAATGACCAGATCATGCCCCTCTGATGATATTGAGTTATTATCGCTCATAATTGGCACCTCACGTTGTTTTTTTGTGTTATAGGATTGTACGCTCTATATTGTTCTATCTCAACACAGTGGTCAAGAAGTTCCTTATCGGAATTGATCGATACCGGATTTAAGCGGTTGAGAAATCTCTGGCTGGTACAGGGGTCAGAAAAAAAAGGAATCCATGCCGGTGGGCATGGATTTAGTTAATTAGTCACTTTTCTTTACATCTCAACTGTAAACTTATCCGTCTCTTCATTCCAGGTAGCTATTAAGGCATAGGCGGCAAAAATTGCTACCAGGATAACTATGGTCCATTTGTAGGTCAAAAAATCGGGCAGAAATACCCTGTTGCCTATCAATGCCTTGAAGCCCTCTGAGGATTTGATCAGCGCCTTGAACAAGGAGTTGGTCAGGGCAAAGCAGGCCACAACCACCATGAGTTTGATGTGCCCCTCACCGGCCCTCCACACGGAACCGGTCCCGCAGCCACCGGCAATCAGCATGCCGAACCCGAAGATGATGCCTCCCACCAGGCTCCCGAACCAGAAGGTCTGTGTGACATAAACCTCTTCCCCTCTCAGCCCGGTCCATTTAAGGGCGGCAAAACCTAAGATGCTGATTATAATGCTGTAGGTCACTGCCCTTACCATGTCCCCTTCTCCGGTCATGAAGGGATCCCTGAAGCATCTTACAAAACAGAAACGGGTCCTCTGGATTATCACGCCAAAAGTTATCCCGCAAAGGAGCAGGCCTCCGACCCGTGCATATGCCTCTGAAACGTAAATCAAGGCAGCGACAATGGCGGCCAGGAATACGGCAGCGCCTATGTATGGTTCTGTCACAAGCAGATTAGGTCCCTTTTTGCCGGTCCCTGCTTTGGGGGGCTTATGGGGAAGGTTCATCATTTCCCAGTACAGATAGCGAAGACCTAAGTAGGCACCCACAATGAGACCCACCATCATGGCAAGCCCTGAAAATGAAAGGGCGCTCGTGGCTATATAAAAGCCTCCCACATTGCATCCCCCGGCCATTGCTGAACCTATGCCCAGGAGAGAGCCGCCCACGATCCCTTTTATCAGTTCACGGCCCGGGGCCATGCGAATGGCAAATTGCTTGGACATGAGGGCGGCCCCAAAAGCCCCCCAGAGCAGTCCGAGGGTCAGGATGGAATTTGTGGAGATAAGCGGTGAGAGCGGGGCATGGCTGTACACCCCTATAAGATTGAAAAACCAGTCCGCCCAGTTTCTCAATCCACCTACCACGCCAAACGGCCTGGCCCAGGCAAAGGTGATAACACTCATGATGCCTATCAGTATGCCCCCAAGCCATATGGGCCAGTTTTCATAAAATACGGTCGAATAAGCCCGCTTCAGGATGCCGCCCATCACGCTTGTTTCATTATTTTCACTCATAAGAATTTGAGCCTCCCTTCAAGCCATCTTTTGCATCAACAGCCTTCATCTTCCTCAATCTTAAATCCAGTGTTCGGTGGCGGACCACTATGCCCCTTTGGTTCAGAAGGCGGTGGAGAATCGATGCGTCCTCCTGACTCGGAAGGCGGTGGGACGCCTATATGTCCTTTAGGCGTTCCCGGGGGGGCTCCTTTGCGCACAGAAACGCCAGGGGCCAGCATATCGGTCCTCTTTCCCATGTTCTGTTCCACCTTCCCGGCCAGTGCGAAGACTACTGAAAGGTCATAATACCGCCAGGCAAGGACGGAATCCGGATCCGCCTGAACCGCTTTTCGAAAAAACTCCTTTGCGGTTAGGTATTTTCCCCTGTCATAGGCCTGTTTGCCGAAGCGGGTCATCTTTTTGCAAAGGGCCTTGTCCACCGATGCCTGCCCCGCCTCCCGGGCGGAAACGGCCTGAGGGGCTATAAACGCCGTTGCCAGGAGTAAGGCCATAAAAATTGGAAGTATGGTCCTGTGCATGATATTGATCTCCTTTCAATGTATTGTATTTGGGGCCTTAGCCCCGTTACAGAACTCTCCTAATCCTCTCCAAAAAACGAGAAGCAATAGGGGAGAGGATGTCCGCCGTTCCCTGCTATTCCCATATCCAGTAGGTCCCGTCCGGCTTGCACTTGCACCTGGCATTGAGGTATTTCACGGCATATCCCTTCTCTTTCAGGAGCAGGTATGCCATCTCACCCCTTACGCCGGTCTTACAGTGGACGGCAATGAACTTGTCTTGGGGGATCTCGTCCAGCCTTTGGGGGAGGGCATCAAGGGGAATATTTATGGCCCCCGGAAAATGCCCGCTTTCATATTCATCTACGCCCCTTACATCTATAACCTTTATTGCGTCCGTTTTCAAGGCCAGGTCAAAATCCTTCATATTTATCTCGCCGGGGCCATTTTTTCTTACCCAGTGGATATCCTTAGCTACCTCGTCGGTGCGGATGTCATACCCTTTTGCCACACACTCTTTCGGTCCTTCAAAGGGAAACACTATATTGTTTTTGTAGCCCCACTTCCGGGCGAGATTCACGGCCTCCTTTGAATCTTCGATATTATCCGAGTAAAATACAATGGGCGCCACCTTGGAAGAGGGGAACTTCTCTTTTGCCCGGGACAGCTCTTTCAGGGGGATGTTCACGGCCCTCGGAATATGCCCGGCACTTACGGCCTGGTGGCTCCTGAGATCAACCAGGACGATGTTCCCGGTCATTACGAAATCTATTGTTGAGACCAGGTAGTTTCCCGCCTTTTTCCATCCCGGAGCGCCCTGTGAGTAGACCCTTACATCCTCATAGCCCCATTTCTTCGCCAGACCGGCGGATTTCGGGCTCATGCCTCATGTGGGGCCTCCGCAGTAAAAGATCAGGGTCTTCCCCTTTGCGGGGAGAAGCCCTTTCCCCTCTTTCTTGAGCTTCGTCAGCGGAACGGATACGGCCGTGGGGATGTGCCCTGCCTTATACCTCTTGGCCGGCCTTGTATCAATGAGGTAATAGTTTCCCGCCTTGGGGCCCTTCTTTACGAGGGCCGCAACCTCCGGCGTCTTTATTACACCCACGCCCTCGGGCATCTTGGCAATCGCCTTGGTGATGGAGACCGCAAGCATGTCAGGCCCTGCGCTCTTGTATTTTACGACCGCTGCCTCGCCCTTTTTCATATCCCTGGCAGACGTTGCATTAATAAACCTGGTCTTGTCATTGAACTTGAAGACCATTGCGCCCTTTCCCTTTACAGACAAAGAGATCGTCTTTGCCCTGTTGGAGACCCCTTTGACCTTCCCCTTTACCTTAAAAACATCTCCGGCCGCTGACTGATCCACTGGAACGAAAGACAGGCAAAAACCTATTGCCACCATGATGCTCAACAGGGCGAACCACCTTTTCTTTTTCATGGTCATCTCCTTAATGGTTTGAATTTAGGCATCATCTTTGCCAAGCCCCAAATGAACATAGCGCTTCCTGCAAAGACCACAAACACCCCCTCCTCCATTACACCTAATAAACCAGTGTTGCGTTTGCGCTTAAAAGCTCCAGGGTCAGGGTGCCACCCGCCATTGGCTCGGCCTTTTCAATCAGGTCAGTCTCGTCGATTTTCCTCTCCTGGATGCAGGGCACACACACAGCCAGCTTGCCGCCCTGCTCAAGAAATGACTCCAATAGTTCCTTTAAGGGCGCAAATCCTGCCGCATGGACATGCTCGATTATCCCCTTCTTAGCCAGAAATACGGACGGCCCCTGGAGCACTATCAGCGCTTCCACATCCATCACCAGGGCCGCGTTGGCAAGTACAAAAGGAAGACTTGCCTTCTCCGGGTTTTCCGGTCCGTTTGTTGACAGGTATACTATTTTTTCCGTTTCTGTGTCCGCCATTTTTGTTTCTCCTTAATAAAATTTAGTTGTTTCGCAAAGTTCAATAATCAGGGTGCATTCCCCCTCGCCCCCGTATCGAGTACGGGACAGACTCTGCTATCTCCCCCTGGGAGGAGAGTAGGGTCGGCCTAAGTGGTCTCCCTTAGATCAGTTTTTCATAATTGTTGTGGGAGTGGCTTCCCGGCCATGATCATTTGAAATCGTTAAGAATACTTCTTTTATGGCTGAATATCAGCGTCAAGCATAACGAGCAATGAGTGTTGACAGGTCCTCCACGTCAGCCCCGGCTTTTATGAGATTACCAAGACATATGGGGCAGTATGCCACTATGGGGGCGCCCGTCTCTTTCAGGTCCGCATATCTCTTGCTGAGGATCTCTTTGGTGAGGGCAGGTGAAACAGATTCTGCAGGGCCACCGCAACAACTGGTAAACTTACCGGAATTTCTTACATTTATGTTCTCAATTCCAAGGTTATCGAGGACCTTTCTCGGTACATCCGACAGCTCCAGGTATCTCCCGTAAAAGCAGGGATCATGAAGGGTGACCTGCCTGCCTTCATCCTGTGCCTTGAAATTGATCAGTTCAAAATATGTTTTCACTTCAAAGCTCTCGCCGATATACTTCGGGTAGAGAACTTTCATGGCATAAGTGGTATGAGGATCAACCGTAATGAGTTTTTTGATACCCTGTTCCTTGAGCTTTCCGGCAACGAACTTTGCATGCTCGATGAAGCCCTCGTTATCCCCCAGGTCATACAGCAATATACCGCTGTAATAGTCGAGTTTCGGCTTGTAAAAAAAATCTACGTCCGACTTTACAAGGATCTTGACGATACTGTTCAGGATATCGTTGAAGGGCTGTTTGTCCTTTTTGGACGCCATGAATGCAAATGCCAGTTTCACAAGAAACTTCGGCGCGTATTTGTTGAGCCACACGTAATTCGCAAAAAAGGTGTCCTCAAACCGTTCAATCTGCTTTGTAGTTTTTGCAATGTAAGGCGCCAACTGGTACATAAGCCCTGTATAGAGCATGGCGTCTCCTTCGGTGCTCATGGGTGTATCTTTCCACCATTTGTTGACTGTACCATTTGACGCACCAAACGGGTTCCGCGTCTTCCTGATATTGTCAGCAAGTACATCAATAATATACCTCGGGTTATACATCTTACGCCCTCCTCCAATTGTCTACCACGAACCGCCTAAGCCCTAAGATTAGATCCCCGGGATCGGCCTCCCTCGGACACGTTTGAATACAAAGTCCACAGTGCAAACAACGCCACAGGTCCTCATAATTCTCGAGGATCCGGTCCTTTGCGCCAATCTGGGCATATCGGATCATTTTTCTTGGAAAATGCTCATAAATAAGCGGGCATATTGCAGCGCACGTCCCGCAATTGAAACAGTCCAGGGTCTTGTCAATGCCGAAATTTTCGAGCTCCTCAGCAAATTCAGGGTTTACGAGAGTCATATTCCCTCCTCCGTCTCCGCCGCTTCCTCCTGTTCGGTTTCAACCAGTTCATACCGGAAGTAAGCGCCGTCCTTTTCACCTTCCATTATCTGCCCAAACTTCTTCAGGGTAGCCAAATACCAGAGGACCTCGGAGCTCTGAATCCCCGTTCCTTCGGCAATTTCAGGTACGGTTCCGGGGTTGTCCTTTATCTGTTCCTTTATTGCCTTTATGACTTTTTTCTGCTCTTTCATCCTGGCTGCAGCCGCTTTAATGAACTGTTTTCGTTCATTGCGCAGCTTTTTCATGGCCTCTTTCTTTCCTTTTTTATCATCATCTGTCTGGCCCATTGGACTTCCCCTCTGATTGAAGATTGATTATTGTGGAATAGCTTTGATCCCCGGTGCGCCTAATTAAACCTGCATTTATGAGGACTAATTAGCCTCCACTTCTGGGTGGAGCAAGCAGCTATCAGCAATCAGCCAACATCTTGTTTTTAATGTCTTTTGCTGAAAGCCGAAAGCTGATGGCTGAGCGCTAATTATGCCGCAATCCGGTCAGCGACTATCATATCCACCATGTCTTCGTATTGTTTAAGTGTCCATCCTTTGACATTGATGGCCTTTTCCGGGCAAACAGCGGTGCAGGCGCCGCAACCCGAACACATGGCCGGGTTGACCTCTGCCCGTTTCACTGTTTCACCATTGACCTCCATTTCAATCAGGGTCAAGGCGCCCTTGTTAAGACAGACTTCCATACAGGCCCCGGTGCCTTTGCACTTATCGAGATCCACTTCCGCCACAAAGGGGTCAAGTTCTACATATCCACGACCCAGCAGAGCGGAAGTCTTGACGGCTGCGCCTGATGCGGCGGCGCATGCCTCGCCAATATCAAAAGGGGCCTGGCAGGTGCCGGCAAGCAGGATGCCTGCCACTGCCACTTCCACTGGCCGCAGTTTTGGGTGGACCTCTAAGAGAAATTTGTCTACGCCCTCGGATATCTTCATCATTTCCACTAAGTCTGAAACATTATTCGGCTCCATGCCCACTGCGAGAACCACCAGGTCTGCAGGGACCTGAATTTCCTCACCAAAGGTCAGGGTATCTTTAACTGTAACCAGGAGTGGGTGGTCCCCGGGGCCGCTGTTTTTAGCTACAACAGGCGAATCCTGGGCCTCAAAACGGAAAAAAACCACCTTGTTTTTGGAGGCGTCTTCATAGAGTTCTTCATGTCCTCTGCCATAGGTCCTGATATCCCGGTATAAATCATAGATATGAGTTTTGGGATGCGTCTCTCGTATCATATTGGCGGCGTGTAAAGTAGCGCTGCAGCACGTCCTGGAACAATACTGATTAAGTGGCTTGTCTTCGTCTTCCTCGTGGATGCCCGGGATCTGCCTGCTGCCAACGCAGTGGATCATGGCAATGCTCTTGATATCCCTTCCGTTCACTTTTAGTGTATCACCAGGCCCATTTTCCCGGTTTTCGGCTATGATCCGTATCAGTTCGGGCAGCGTGATCACTTCCTGGAATTCACCATATCCATATTCCCCCGTGCGAGGCGTATAGGGTTTGAAACCGGTTGCCAGGATAATTGCGCCGGTCTGTACCGTATGTTCCTCAGTGGCTTCGGGAATCCCGGAAGAAGGAGAGACCCCCACAAAGGGAATGAACTCACCATGTTTTTTGCCTGACTCGCTCATCTTTTTGATTTCATCTTCATATTCACCCTTCTCAGGTGATAGTGTCTTGAAACCGAGCTTGAAGTTGCCGACAAAACCTTCAAAGGATGTCACCCGGGCACAGTTATATACTGCAATCTCCGGGTTGTTCAGGACCTGTTGGGCAAGCTCCATAATAAGGTCCGAGACATTATCTCCCGTGGGGAACACATGGTCCCATTTTGCCGTCCAGCCTCCCAAGAAGGGGGATTTCTCAATAAGGACCACTTCGATCCCCCTGTCCGCCAGGTCTTTTGCCGCCCTTAAGCCTGCGATGCCGCCTCCGATCACGGTGGCATGCTTTTTAGCGTCTACTCTGAAGGGTTCGAGGGGCTGGAGTTCCTTTGCCTTTGCGGCTGCCGCGGCAACTAAGCGGGTCGCTTTCTTAGTGGCGCCATCTCCATGATGGACCCAGCTTACCTGCTCCCGGATGTTGGCATGTTCATAGACGTAAGGGTTTCCGCCTGCCCTGGAAATGGCGTTTCGAAAGGTAGTTTCGTGAAGGCTGGGCGCACAGGATGCAACTACAACCCGGTCAATCGTCCCGTTTTTGAGATCCTCCATGATCATTTCCTGTCCGGGATCGGAGCACATGAACATGTTGTCTCGCACCGAAACGACACCCGGAACTTGTTTCATGTTCTCGCAGACCTTTTTCACGTCCACATGGTCGCTGATGTTGCCACCGCAATGGCAAACATATACGCCGACCTTCTGCCCCGATGTTGTTTCTTTTGCTTTGTCTTCATCCGCCATTACTGAATCTCCCAATTATAAGCGTTCACGGGTTCAAAGTTCACCGTTCAGAGTTACATCTGTACCCTGAACCCGTAAAGATTTCTCAAACTTTTAGTCGGTATCACGCCGCGGCCTTGCTGGTACGATCCATAGAAACCATGTACTTTGAAGCCTCCATGGCCGCCGCGCCTGCCTCTACGATAGTATCCACAATATCCTTTGGCCCGGCCGCCACTCCGGCCACGAAGACGCCGTCCATATCGGTTAAGGTGGGCGCAATTTTGGGCTTGATCGTTTCGATGAAGGCATCAGAGCCTGTGGATATCGAACAGACACCTTCGGGATTCCAGCCTGCAACCATGCCCAAGGACAAGACCACCAGGTCATGCTCTGCGATGTTTACCCCTCCGCCGTCTTCCTGTGCCTCATAGTGGAGCTTAACGGTCCCGTTTTCTCCCGCATCTATAGTGGCAACCTTACCTTTTATGAACTCGATGCCCATGGCCATTGAATTCTGGAAGAACTGTTCGTAGCCCTTTCCAAATGCCCTTATATCCATATAGTAAATGGCGATATCAGCCAACGGCAGGGCACCCGAGAGGAGCATGGCCTGCTTGATCGCATACATGCAGCAAACGCGCGAGCAATAAGGAACCCCCATGCTCTTGTCTCTTGAACCCGCGCACTGGATGTAGGCGACGGAATCGGGCTCCATACCGTCTGATGGTCTCAGAACACGGTTGTACGGGCCGTGCGGGGCCAGGAGCCTTTCCATCTGGAGGGCGCTGATCACGTTTGGAATATTCCCTTCTCCGTATTGCTGCTTGTTCTCAAGGGGCGTCAACTCGAACCCGGTGGAAAGGATTGCCGTCTTTGCCTCAATTACAAAATCTTTTGGTTCCTGAAAATAGTCAACTGCGTCCGTGGGGCAGACCTTGGCGCACTTGCCGCACAGGGTACAGTTTTCCATGTCCATCAGTGCAATCTGAGGAATAGCAGTTGAAAAGGGGACATAGATTGCCTTGCGGGCATTGAATCCACCCTGTTCTTCATCCGAAACGTATACGGGGCAGTTATATTCGCACTGCCTGCACCCGATGCACTTGACTTCATCCACGAACCTCGG
>JAFDDR010000293.1 GCA_019310785.1 Deltaproteobacteria bacterium | reverse complement strand
CCGTCAAGGGCAATTATCAATACGCGTTTTCTTCGTTCCATAACAAATATAGGGTTTCTTAAAAACCGCCGTTACAACCGAATACGCCTCCCCAGAACCATGATATAATAAAGCTACTGCCTGAGCAAACAAAATAAACACCCAACGCCGAGAGGGCAGAGGCCGGGCAGGACTTGCACACTGTTTCAAGTGTTGATGAGCTGTTTAAGGAATTGGATTCTTGAAGATTACTCGAACCTGGAACAAACATCGCCAAGGCTATGGCGGACCAAGGAGGGCACTCGTTACGGCGGAGCGTCCGACTACGGCTCCGGCCTTCGCCGAGACGAGTGCCGCAGCCGGACAGAGACCCAATAGTAAATAGAAAATAGAAAATAGAAAATCGATTCGGGGTCTTCTTGACCATGATTCGTCTCCTGTCCGCCCAACTATTCTTTATATCATTTCCGCATAACTTTCAATCTTTTCCTTTCAAATTCTCTCTGTCACTTCAAGAAAAAAATCCCCGGACACCTTTAATCCCTTCTGTTAGGTATTATTTTCATTCGGTGTGTAATTAGCAAGAACAAGTGACTTGCCACCTGCGATGGATTGTTGAATTTGCTTCGTGATCTGATCTGTATCTGTTACTTGACTCCCAACCCAACCGTTTTGCACAAGTTCTGTAAATAATGTGTTATTAATGTATCTACTTACATTGCTGTAACTGATTTTTCTGCCACCTTTTTTTCCCAATGTCGAATCAGAAGATAAGAGTACTTTCCAATAAGGCAATGGGATATACATTCCTGGAATCATTTTAGTAGACCATGGCTCTTTGATGTCTGCTGGGCAAAGCTTAAAATAGAAAAACTCATCGCTTAAGCGATAATCACTTGGGCGAAATTCTTTAGCATCTAGCAACTTTCTTTGAAAACGCTCCATTCGCTGTATCTCAGCAGTATAAGAGTTATCCGTTGGTCTGTATGACAACGAGTTTCCATCTTTTGTCATTCTTTTGTACTGAACTAGAACATAAGACTTATATGTATGATGATACATAAGAAGATCAACGCCTAGAGTTTCTTCAACCCTGTGGCGATTAACATTAATGATAGTTAATTTGTGCCCCTCCTTTTCAAATTCTACAGTTCCTACTATAAACTGATTTATTTTTTTCCAGTCACCAAATACCTGTGAATCATGAATGATCATCTGATCTTCTCGAAGAACAATATTATCATATCCTTTTAGAAAAGGAGCTGTATCGCTTTCCTGTTTCCAAGTTGGTATATCGTAATCAGCGAAACTACTTATTCGCAGGGCTAGACTAACGGCATCTTTTTCATGTGCAATTATCTCAGCACTATGACCTCTATATTTTGTTTGTACACCGGATATTTCATTTTTCAGTTGATTAATTTTAACTAATAAAGATGGGTATTTATTTCGGATGTAATCAATCAGCGACTGATAAACTTTTGGAGAAAAAGCAGATATTCCAATAGACGTCTGGCTGCAGAAGTGTCCTTGTAGCTTCTTTGGAAGAGAATTTTGAACATCCTTAAGTAGTAAAGGCTGCTCAAGACAAATTGGTTTAGTGAATGTTAGCCTATCTATCTTTGTTGCTACTCGTCCACTTTTCTTATAGGCCATTACATAACTGATGTTTTCTGCGTTTAAAGAGATAAAGGCAATCCCCTTTGATAGACATTTATCTTGTGAATAAATTACGTCAGTGAAACGAGAGTAATAGCTAAGTCTTTCTTCTATATCACTTCCTCTCATGTAATCATATACACATGCTATTACGGCTAAGTTAGACAATCATGCCTCCATTTTTCAGACGCCTATACAATGATTATACAGTCTTTATAATAACTTCACGTTGCTTCTTCAATACGCCATAGCGTTCGGCTTTAGATTACGCGAGTACAAACAAGGTGCACAGCCTAGGCTGAAAGCCTTTTAATATCCTGCTGCCTCCAACACCACCGACACAGACCCTTGAATGCGACGCCAAAATACTCGCATCTGTTTGGGTGAAAGAGGCGATGACAGTCTGTGTACTATGTCGTTTGATGGAAAGAATGTCGCCTCAGCTAGCTTGATGTCTTGTTCAGCCATCTGAGCATAGGAACCCGTGGCAACTTCTCGAAATATGTAGCGCAGACGTGCATTACGCTTGAATTCACCATTGACCATATCACTCTCTGGATCCTCAAGAAATGAACGCAGGTCTGAATCAGGAGCCAAATGTCGCAGTAAGTGATCAAACATTGTTCTGAAAGACACCCCAGCGTGACGAATCCACCCACTGTGGCCCGATTCCATTGCTGCGACGCCCTCTTGGTATACCTGAGCCAACTCCGAATTTGCCACTTCGAGGCGTGATATAAGTTCGTCACCCAATTCGTCCAAGAGTTCATCTGTACCTGCAACGGCAAGCTGATCGAGGATGTCATCATCAATGCCAGCAAGAACGGCAGTAGCCCGCGTGGCAGCGTATGGCTCGGCAGTAGGTGCTTGAAAAAGAAAACAACTGGTATCTATTGTCTGCAATCCGATAAGGTCATCGTAAACTCTGGCTGATAGTGAGTTCAAGGTTGTGACTGATTGGTTCACACCAGTTAGATAGGGAGTGGTAATGTCAATGGGTTGGGCATAAAACTCCGCGCTAAGCCGCGATGTTGCCAGAGAAGTGTCCATCAGGTTGTTAATTGTCGATATGCTGTTTTCCAATCTCTTACCTAGGAGTCTGTCGGAGAACCGGACTCAGATTTAGCACTTTCAGCGCCCCATCTCCCAAAAAATTGACTCGGCATAATCCATTATAACCTTTTGAGCAAAAACAAAGCTTAATT
>JAFDDR010000292.1 GCA_019310785.1 Deltaproteobacteria bacterium | reverse complement strand
GGTTCCATGCAGATCTCCCTCGTAATGGAGAACTACATACAACAAAGTCGGTTCTGACGCCAGCTTTTTTTGCATTTTTCAGCATTTTATTTTCAAAGAGCTAAAGTATTACAAAAAATCAATAATTATGCTGCCGACCTTTTGTATCGTTTCCATCTCATTTTCCATCGCTTTTACCTCCCGACTTTTAGGAATAATACGTAGAGCTTTTAAAAACCGAATAACTCGGTACAGGTAGTTCAACAGAAGATCTGATTACTCTACCCTAACGTTGCATAAAATTCGAGTTCAAAACGCTTTAGATTATGCCAGCAATGGACTTTGGGACATTTTCAAGGGTGAAAGCGTATTGGACATACGGTTAGGTCTTGAAAATGGGCCAACGTTTCTTGATGGCGTGATATAGAGCGAGCGTAGCGTTTTTGGGCCGAAGATTTATGCAATGTTAGGGTCTACCCTCCCTCAAGTTGTTGACCGGCCATGGCCCCCAGAATAGCAGCCCAACCCTCGTTCAGGGCATCCTTGTGTATATCGTTCGCCACGGTCATGCGCATTGCCCGCTTTGTATACTTGATTGAGGCCGGCGACCACTGGGCGATCTTCCCGGCCATTTCAATGGCTGCCGACATAAGCTCATCGTGAGGCACCACCTTGTTCACTAAACCGATCCGGTGACCCTCTTCCGCGCTGATCTGGTCACATGTAAAAAGCAATTCGTTTGCCTTGTGCCTGCCCACTATAGCGGGCAATACCGTAAACGCCCCATAGCACAGGGCTCCTACTTTGGGACCTATAAACCCGAGGATAGTGTTTTCAGAGGCGATTATGATATCGCACAGCAAGGCCTGCTGCATGGCATCGCCCAGGGTATAGCCGTGAACCGCGGCAATGGTCGGTTTGTCAAGGTTAAAGAGGAGTTCCTCTTCTTTGAGGCTTGCAAATTCCGGCATGACCTCCACCGGATCGTCGTTGTCGTGGCCGGATGAGAACGCCCTGCCGGCTCCGGCCATAATAACGGCCTTTATATCGTCGTCCACTTCCATTTCGGACAAAGCATCGAATATTTCATTCTTCATTTCCAGGTTCATAGCATTCAATTTTTCGGGCCGGTTCAAGGTGATGATCCCGACCGGGTCCTGCTTTTCCACTATAATGGTATTGTATGTCTTCACGAATTACCTCCTGTGACTGTAAAGGGTTTATCTTGAGTATTTTAAACTGCCAGTGCCCTTTGAGATAATGCCTTTCAAAAGACCTCACGCTTGAAATGAAGTCGCAATATTCCCGGATTTTTCAGAGAGCTGAAATGTTACCCTTTTTTCAGTATACCCACCCCAGCAGGCCCATGCAGATAAAGTTGGCAAGGACTGCGATCGTATACAGACTGCCGACAGCAATTGTTTTGGCCTTGTTGGTTTTAAGGCTCAACACCAGGATGGCTGCCACGTAAAAATGAAAATAGCCGAAAAAGAAAATCAACCAGATTCCGCCAAAAGACCGGTTCCACCACGGGTACTCCCACACCAGATGTCCGCCAATATTAAGCAGGCACTCCACGAAGACGCAGAAAGCCGAATAGCCGATGGCCCAGAACCAGCGATTCGGAATTCCGAGAATCTTTTCAGACTTGTCCTCGGACAGGGTGTTGTAAAAGATAATACCGGAAATAACGAACATGAACATGATCTCGATATTCCATCCGATCATGGTCTTGAGGGCACTTTGTCCCGGCGTCGTCCAGCAAGCCGAATGCTGTGTAAGATAGAATACCCAACCGTTCCAGGTCTCATTGATGAAATCCATACCGAATACGGTCAACCCTGCAAATATCGCATCCCAGTTACCTGAGTGTCTGGCCTTCCTGACCTCGGCAGTATAGATGTAAAATACTATGGCCAGTAGCGGAATGACGTACCATTCAAGTGTGGATAAATCCCGGATCCCTTCAAGTGCACTTTGTGATGCAGGTGTAGGCATGGCTTAACTCCTCCACGAGTGATGGAAAAATATAGAATCAAGCATCATTCTGTTTTGTCAAATATGCAGGTGACGCTTTTACGAATGTAATACTTTCAACTTCGCATCGATCAACTGGTCTTGTGAAAGGCGAAGTAATGTTTTAAGCTTGTTCATCAAGTAGTGTTCGTACCGGTCCATCTTTCCGTCAACATAAACAATCCGCCACAGGGTTTGGATGATCTCAATCTTTTCTTCGATTGAATAATTCGCATTGATCAGCCTTGTAAATTGCCACAGGTCGACACTTCCTTTGAGTTCCTTTTCGGCCTCCGCAATCAAGGCATCTGCATGTTCCTCTGATAATCCGTATCTTTCTTTTATAATCGATAGGATTCTATCCATCTCGTCCCGGGTAAACCTTTCATCTATGCGCGCTATTTCTACAAACAGGGCGCAAGTCGCCACGCGTATGTCGTGATCCGTTTTCCGGTTCGTGGTCTTTAAATTGTCCTCAGTTATCTTACTAAAAAAACGCTTTACCATGTCAATCATTTTGTATTCCTTCCTACTGGTGCCCGCTGTGTTGAATTGTTTACATTTTTACGGATGTTCCCCTTTTATTTGTCTGCACCCTGCGCCTTGGGCATAAATCCCATATATCTTCTTGTTTTCCCACGCTTTTTCGATCGACAATCAACAATCCTCAATCTTCAATCTTCAATCCCACTAATCCCGGTCGGACTTTGATGATCCTTTCCTTGCGGATGTTTACCGTACCCGGTTTGGCGCCGCGCGGTTTGGTAACATAGCGTGCCCGGGTGCAGGAAACCGGCACGGTCCCGCCGCTGCGGGCCTTACTGTGATATGCCGCAATCGCAGCGGCT
>JAFDDR010000007.1 GCA_019310785.1 Deltaproteobacteria bacterium | reverse complement strand
CTCACCACGAACGTGCTGCCCGCAAGCAGTCGGTTAGTGGCCCGGATAATTCCGTCTACCGTGCTTTGACCGGTCCCGTACCGATTATCAAAGAGGTGTTTGGTGTCTGCATCGTTCACAGAAACAATGGGAAACTGCAAAACACCGTCCTTTTCCATGCTCCTTAACCGGATAACACCGGTAGTTGTCTCCTCTGTTCCACCCAATACATTTGAGAGCAATCCCTTTCGCTCCGATTCAGGCAGGTTTTTTCCCCACTCGCTCACAGTGGGCTCCAGTTCGTCCCATTTATTGAGGGCAATAAAATGCAGGGAGCTTACCAGGTCCGCGCCATCATCCATGGTTATGTGCGGTTTATGTTTCAGGGCCGACAGAATGTGGCTGTAGTATGTTGCATGATCTTCCCCTTTTATGGAAAAAACAGGAACTTCGTCATCGGCCACCAAGGATGCAGCCACGTCGTCCTGGGTAGAAAGCGGGTTTGATGCGCACACGACAACGTCCGCGCCGCCCGCCTTCAAGGTCTTGACCAGACCCGCTGTTTCCGTGGTCACGTGCAGGCAGGCAGAAAGCCTGAGACCCTCTAAGGGCCTTTCTTTTGAAAAACGTTCCCTGATGATTTTGAGCACGGGCATGCTCATGCCGGCCCATTCTATTCTCAGACGGCCCTTTGCCGCCAGATTAATGTCCTTAATATCATAATCCATTTTTGTAACCTCGTTTTTCTTAGTTTTTGTAAGTGGTCATTTGTTCAAAAAAATCGCGGCTGGAAAGCCGTTCCTACAGGTTTCTCAATATCTGTTTTCTATTTCACCGCCTTCTTGAGAGTTTCCACCATGTCTGTCTTTTCCCATGCAAATTCGGGACGTTCCCTGCCGAAGTGCCCATAATTGGATGTCTTTGTAAATATGGGCCTTAAAAGATCCAACCTTTCGATAATTGCGGCAGGCCGGAGGTCAAACTCTTTTTTTACTATCCGGGTCAATTCACTGCTGGGAACTACGCCCGTACCATAGGCCCCCACCATTACTGAAACGGGATCGGCTCGACCAATGGTATAGGCGACCTGGATCTCGCATGTTTCCGCTAACCCGGCAGCTACTAAGTTTTTGACGATATAACGGCACATATAAGAGGCGCTCCTGTCCACTTTAGACGGGTCCTTGCCTGAAAAGGCCCCTCCCCCGTGGTAGCCGAAACCTCCGTAGGTGTCCATAATGATTTTCCGTCCAGTCAAGCCACAGTCACCCAAGGGCCCTCCTACTACAAATCTTCCCGTTGTATTGATAAAGAACTGGGTTTTTTCATTCAGCATTTCAGCAGGGACAACCTTCTTGATCACCTCTTCAATAATTGCTTCACGCAGTGTGTCGTAGTCCACATCGGGATCATGCTGTGCCGCTATAACCACAGTATGCACATTGCTGGGTTTGCCACCCACATACTCAACGGTTACCTGGGATTTGCCGTCAGGCCTCAACCAGGGCAGTTTCTCCGACTTGCGGACATGGGCCAACCTCTTGGTCAGCCCATGGGCTAAGTAGATAGGCATAGGCATAAGGGTTTCCGTGTCCCTGCATGCATAGCCGAACATCAGGCCCTGATCGCCCGCGCCCTGTTCCTTAAAAAGACCGTCTCCCTCATTCACGCCAACGGCAATATCCGTGGACTGCTTGTCTATTGTGGAAATCACCGCGCATGTCTCCCAGTCAAAACCCATGGAAGAGTTATGGTAACCTATATCTTTGATGGTTTCTCTAACCACCTCAGGTAAATCCACGTAAGCATCTGTAGTAATTTCACCTGCAATAATGGCCATGCCGGTGGTTACTAAAGTTTCGCAGGCCACACGTCCATGCGGATCCTGTTCAAGGATCCTGTCAAGGACGTGATCTGAAATCTGGTCCGCCACCTTATCGGGGTGTCCCTCGGTAACCGACTCAGAGGTAAATAAAAAATCTCCTGCTTTCATAAATATCTCCTTTCACTTATTACGAGTTGTATCGTTAGTTAATGGCACTGCTAAATGCAACTGTACCATTTATAAATTCTCATGGAATAACGGCCAAAGGTACGAGAGAAAAACCATGTACCTTCGTTCCTCCGTCCCCCGTCATGTTGCAAAACGAGGTAAGATTCAATCCTTGAGGAGCACTCTATTATCGATCAACCTGGTCTTTCCGACCCGCACCGCTAAGGCCACAAGGCTCTCATCCCGCATTGTCTCGATATCTTCAAGTGATGTTGAATCACAAATTGAGACATAATCAATGTCCGTAAAAGGATGGTCTCTTATCAACGATTCAATGGCATCTCTAACAATGCCTGCATCCCTTTCTCCTTCTTGAAACATTTTATCGGCCAGATCCAGGGATTTCTTAAGGCAAAGCGCCGATTTTCTCTCATCATCACTCAGGTACTTGTTGCGGGAACTCATGGCCAACCCGTCCGGTTCCCTGACAGTGGGAACCCCTAATATCTTTATGTCCATGTTGAGATCCATGACCATGCGACTGATCACGGTCAACTGCTGAAAGTCCTTCTGTCCGAACACCGCTAAGTGCGGTTTTACAATATTGAACAATTTGGCGACCACCGTGGCCACACCGTCAAAGTGAATGGGCCTGGAAATACCGCAAAGATGCTGCGTGACCCTTTCCACCTGTACTTTTGTCTGACTCCCTTCCGGGTACATTTCCTCAACAGATGGCATAAAGACCAGATCCACGCCGACCCTTCGGGCCTTTTCAAGATCGCCCTCCGTGTCTCTCGGGTATTCGCCATAGTCTTCTGTGGGACCGAATTGTGTGGGGTTCACAAAGAGGCTCATGACCAATTTATCGGAATGCTTTTTCGCCACCCGCATAAGCTCCATGTGCCCTTCATGCAAAAAACCCATTGTAGGAACTAAGGAGATGGTATGGCCTGCCGACCTCAGTTCATCGGCCCTTCTTTGCATGTCTCCAATAAATTCTATTAGTTCCATGGGTATTGTTTGAGAGGGGTTTCATCCCGCTGGGTTCGACCCATCCGACTTGCCACTTGAATTATATTGAGCCACAACCCGTAACCCGCTACCATCCAAAGACAGTCGAAAACCATAACAGACTCTATCAGCGTTATCAGCTAATGGAAAAATATTTATATTTATCACTGCCTCATTCATTTGTCAATGCAAGGGCGGTTCCGAGACACAAAAACTCATCCATATCAAGGGTCTCCGCCCTTGTTCCGGGATCAATCCCGCACTTTTTCATGGCCTCTAAAACCATCTCCCGATTCCAGGAAGGGAAAAAGCCTTTAAGCGAATTTAAAAGCGTTTTTCGTCTATGTGCAAAAGCCCCTTTTACCACCCTTTTCAAGTCGGTATCATGGGCTGCGCGCCTGGGATATGGCCGTTCAAAGTCTAATTCCAAAACCATTGAATTAACTTTGGGCCTTGGGAAAAATGCCTCAGAGGAGACTTCAAAGAAAGCCGTTGGTCTGGCATGGTAACGAACCATCAGGGTCATGGCGCCGTATGCCTTGCTGCCGGGAGAAGCGGTGAGTCTTCCGGCAACTTCCAACTGAAACATGAGCACGGCCCTGCTGACCAGGCTTCTATTTTCTACCAGTTTTTCCAAAAAAGGCGATGATATGTTGTAGGGCAGATTTCCAATTACCTGAATCTTGACTGACGAGGGCGTGGAGATTTCATTGAAGTCCCATTTGAGGATGTCCTGGTTGACAAGGGTTACATTGGCAATCCCTGCCCGGGACAATTTCTCTTTGAGTAACCCCGTTAACTGAGAATCCTTTTCAACTGCAAAAACATGACCGACCGATCGGGCAAGGGGAAAGGTCAGGGCACCCTGGCCGGGACCTATTTCCAGTACCATATCAGAGGGCTGAAATCCGGCGCGGCTGATGATCCCTTCTATGATCCCACGGTCAACAAGAAAATGCTGTCCAAGCCTTTTCTTGGGTCGAAGTCCTGTCCGCTGTTCTATTGGTCCGGAACGCGCCAATTCCTGCGCTCCTTCCTGGATCTGCGCCAGGTCCTTATGGATCTGAACACCTTGAGGAAAATGAAATAGGCGGGTATGGCGAAAACGATCCCCATAACAAATCCGCCAAGCAACAGGGCAAAGACGAAGGTGCTGCCCCCCCCCAAGATCTTTCCCACAACGACCATGGATTCCTCACCTGCACGCATGGCCGCAATAATTGATCTGAACACTTCCTTTTGTTCTTGAATGCCTAATATAAAATCTCCCAGTTTGTAACTGTAACGATACAGGAAATACCAGTTCAGAGGGTTGCTGACCCATGTGCCCAATGCAGCCGTAATTTTGCTTGATTTAAAGAAAAGGGCAATGGTCACGGCCAAGGCGGTCTGAAAGGGAACAATGGGCATCATACCGGCAAATATCCCGATCGCCATGCCAAGGGCCAGCTCATGGGGTTCGCCTTTAAGGCGAATAAACTTCAGGTAGTAGTATCTGATCTGTCTTCTTAATTCCAAAATTCTTGTACCCGGATTATTTGGCGTCTCACAATTTCAATCCACCTGGTTTTTTCCTCGGTTCAGACATAGGAGGCTGTCCGAGAATAGGTTTTTATGTCATTTCGACCGCAGGGAGAAATCAAAACTTATGTATTTTCAATACAATAAGATTTCTCGCTACGCTCGAAATGACAGCTTTGCTGAATTGTCGGACAGCCTCCTAGAACATTAGGGTTTGGACACGAATGGTAAAAGATCCGAAACAGGATACTTGGATCTCACATCCATGGATAAATCGGCCCTTTCACCTTTAATGAGCCTGTGATAGCCTGCTAAGGCAATCATGGCCCCGTTATCCGTGCAATATTCAGGTCTGGGATAATAAACTCCGACGTCTTTACTTGAAGCGGCTTCTGACAGCTTTAATCGAAGTCTTTTGTTACAGGCCACGCCGCCTGCCACAACCACCGCCTCAACCCCCTTTTTTTCTCGTGCTTTCATAACCTTGTGAATAAGAACATCCACTACCGATTCCTGAAACGAGGCCGCGATATCGGCCAGCGCCACACCACCATTTTCCGTCTCTATCTCTCGCCATTTCTTCGTGTATAAGGAGACTGAGGTCTTCAGACCGCTGAAACTAAAGTCAAGAGAACCCTTTGACAAATATGCCCTGGGAAACTTGATAATATCGCTCCTGCCGTCCCGGGCCAGATCTTCGATGACTACACCTCCCGGATAACCAAGGCCAAATATTTTTGCCACCTTGTCGAATGCTTCCCCGGCAGCATCATCAATAGTCTGTCCCATCTGGGTGTATGATCCGTACCCCTTAACATGGTACAGGCTGGTGTGCCCTCCCGACACGGTCAATGCAACAAAGGGAAATGACGGGACTTCCTCCTCCAAAAAGATAGAAAGTATATGCCCCTCCAGATGGTTTATAGCGGCTAAGGGAATGTCATGAACGTAGGACAGGCTCTTGGCATAATAAAGTCCCACTAATAGGGAGCCCACTAACCCCGGACCAACGGTTACGGCAATCCCGTCTAAATCGCTCATCCGGACATGGGCCTTTTGAAGAGCCGTCCGGACCACAGGCATGATATTTTTGAGGTGTTCTCTGGACGCGAGTTCAGGAACAACGCCCCCGTGAGGATGATGAATCTTGACCTGAGAGTGGACCACATTGGACAGGACTCGTGTCCCACCCTCCACCACCCCGGCGGAAGTGTCGTCACAGGACGTGTCTATTCCCAATATAATCATTCAAAACCCGTTAACTGTTGTGCCTTTGAAGTATGAAATTTCTTAACCTTCGCGGAAATTTCAAAATCCCAAATACCAAGCACCAAATTACAAATAAATCCCAAATACCAATGACCTAAACTACTTCGATTTTTCCAGAATTGATGAAAATATCTTTCTCAATTTATTTGCCTCTTTCCTCGAGATCATATCTGGTTTGGAGTTTTGAATTTCGGTCATTGGAATTTGATTGTTATTTGGGATTTGTTGTTTGGGATTTCCGCTAACTGAACTACTCCGTAAACGGACATAAAAATTCTTAACCCGTAACTCGCAACGAATTTAAAATCCAGGCTATTGCCCGGCCTTGGCCTTCTTCTTAGCCAGCACCTGATCCATTCGGGCAATCACCTGTTTGAGGTGTGATGCCATTTGCCCGCCCTTCTGATACCTCTTCTCGAGATCCTTCTCAAGGGCCTTGTCAATAATCTTTTCGATCACAGGCGGGATTTTCGGGTTGAATTCCCTGGGTGAGGGATGTGGTTCCTTGGCAATCTTAAACATAAGGGAGGTGATATCTTCGCCGGTGAACGGCTTCTGTCCGGTCAGCATCTCAAAAAGAACTACGCCAAGCGAAAAGATATCCGAACGACCATCTACTTTCTTGCCTGATACCTGCTCCGGGGACATATAAGAGGGTGTCCCTAAGACAACACCCGTCTTGGTCTGGGAGGAAGAAGTAATCCGGGCAATTCCGAAATCCGTCACTTTAACTTCCTTGGTCTCCTTGAGCATCATGATATTGGCAGGCTTGATATCCCGGTGCACGATGTTTTTTGTATGGGCATAATCGAGGGCACCTGCCACGTCGGCCACGATCTTCATGGCCTGCCGGATTGGAAACAGGTGGTCCGGTTTCGTGTAATCTTCCAGGTCTTCCCCGTCTAAGAATTCCATGGCAATATACGCCAAGTCGTGTTCTTCCCCGCAGTCATAAATTGTAACGATATTAGGATGGGCAAGCAATCCCGCGGACTCGGCCTCGCGGAAGAAGCGTTCCTTCATGTCATCCAGGGCTTCTTCGTCGAACTGCGACAGCATGATCGTTTTGATGGCAACAGTCCTGTGAATTTTGGGGTCTTCACCCTTGTAGACAACACCCATGGCCCCCCGGCCCAGTTCTCCAATTATTTCATAACGGCCAAGGGTCGGCTTTGTGTCTCCTCCTAAAGTTCCGATATCCCCGGGATGAGATGCTCCCGCAGATGTCCCGAAAATCATGGTGGACTCCGCACTCTTGAGTTTGGGAATACGTTCCGCCAGGTCCTTGAATTCCTCGCCATCCTCGAGTATCAGGTTATAGGTGGACAAGGCCTTTGCAAATTGTCTCTTTCTCTCATAGTCCAGGGCAAGGTTATAGAGAAGATCTTTGACCCCTTCCTCCTCAAGGGGAAGCCGTCGAAATTTTTCAAGGGCCAGATCAAGCATGCCCTGCTGCTGGAAAGAGACACCTAACATCTTGTTGGTCTCCACGGAATCTGCCTCCACCTTGTCTTTGGCCCTCTCGGTGACCAAAAAGCGCATGGAAATGACCAGGACATATCCCAAGATCAAAAGCAATATAGGCGGCGTAATCCTCAACCAGATGTTTGAGGAGAAAAAGAGAAATGTGCCCGCACCACCATAACCGACCAGCAGACCCAATGTACTTAAAGCTCCGGTCCCGGCCTTCATTTTAGGAAGTACAAATGAAATAAAAAGGCCGAAAAGAATCAGCACGGCCAGTTCCGTTAAAAACGTCCACGAAGGCCGTGAAAAAAACCTTTGATTCAGGATGTTGGCCACGGAATTTGCAATCACCTCCACTCCCGGCAGATTTCCCGAGACAGGCGTAACGTATCGATCCCCGATGCCGGGTGCAATAGCCCCGATAATAACGATCTTATCCCTGAACAGGCTGGTCTTAACCTGATTCCGAAAGACCTTGCTGAAAGGCGTTTGATGAAAGGCCAGGTCAGGCCCCTGATTCCAGTTGATAAGAGTCGCCATCTGGGCGTCAACCACCGGAACCCTAATAACCGATGAAGGGCTGACCTTTAAATCGATCCCTTCACCTAAGACGACCGCCACGTCATCATCTTTAAGGCCCTTGTAAGATTTGACTATGGCCAAGGGGAATGACGGAAAATATGTGTCCTTCAGGTAGCCCAACACATGGAACTGATTCCTGACAGATCCGTCACTGTCCGGGAAAAGGTTTATATGGCCTATGCCGCCGGCAACCTCGGCAAAGGAAGGTAAAACGGGTTTTAGCTTGGAAAGCCATATTAAGGATGACACGGCCCAATCCTCTTCCACGCCGTTTACCCGTTTAAAACTGTTCTTGGCAATAAAATCAGGGACCTGTGTATCGCGGCCGGTACTGAGGGTATCAAAGTAAACGGGCAGTACAACGTTTCCTGCCTTCTCAAGGGCCTTGTATAACTTGGCATCATTATCAAGATCGGCCAATGCCTTTGATAATTCCTTGTAATAGACGAGCCCGGCCCCCTGCTGGCCAAGTCCGGACTTCTCATATCTTCGCCTCAAATGGGCGACAGTCTTCAACCCTGCGCTTTCTTCCGGTTCGGTAAACAATATATTCATTGCGATCACTTTGGCACCGGCAAGCGCAAGGTTATTGATGCCCTGTGCAATTATATTTCTCGGCCAGGGAAAACGCCCCAATTCGGATAGATCATCGTCCGTAATCACCACCAATTCAATATCAGGATTCCTGTCACCCGGAGCCGCCATGCGCACCCTGAAATCAAATGTTTTCATTTCAATGGGGTCCGTAAAATCAAATATCCCTGTAAAGGTAATGAACAGAAAAAACAGGGTCACGATCACACCAATCAACCAGCCCGGAACTTTTTGCTTCATTCCCATAGCATTGCCTCTTTTCTGTTAATGCTTTAGTCCTACACTATAGTGTTCAAAGAAGTGTTTTTGCGCCCTACAAAATCATTTTCTTAAACTATCATAGAACCAGATAAGGGCTTATTTTTCCGTAAAGCGACGGACCAATCCCTCGAATGTACAGGATATCATCTATTGACTGAAAGCCGCCCTTTTCGGTCCTCTCACGAACAATCGCTCTCGCAAGCCCGGACCCGATGCCGGGAATCGCTGTCAGTCCCTCCTGAGTTTCCCTGTTAAGTGAAACGGGCATCCCGAATGTGATCCTGTAAAATGCGGACATTTCACCCTGAAAAACCTCTAATACTTTTCCCCGGCAACGCACATCAATATCTGCGCCGGAATTGAACAAAACGCCTGTTGGCGTCCGGGTCGTCTCACTCCCTGAGATTAATCCCCCGGCCCGAACCAGCAATTTTTTCAAATCAGGCGATTTGCAGAAGCCATAAACACCGGGGCGCACAACATGGCCCGAAATCCGCACAAAGACCTTTTCCTCACAACGAGTGCTGTCAGTTCCTGCCAAACTGAAATTGCCTTTCATAACGGTAAGGGCAACAAGCAGGAGGAGCAGCAGCAAAAATCCTCCGGTGCTGTTATTGGTCTTTCTTCTCCTCATCATCCAACCCAAAGGCATTGTGAAGGACACGCACGGCCAATTCGGTGTATTTTTCCTCGATAACGCATGAAACCTTTATTTCAGAGGTGCTGATCATCATAATATTTATATTCTCTTTGGCTAAGGTACTGAACGTCTTCCTCGCCACACCGGCGTGGCTTCTCATGCCAACGCCAATGACGGAGACCTTGGCAATGTCCTGATCACCGAGAACCTTTTCTGCCCCGACCTTTTCTGCAGTATCGCTCACTAACTTCATGGTCTTGTAAAAATCGGGCTTGGGCACCGTGAAGGTCAGATCCGTAAGACCGTCTTCGCTTGTGTTCTGGACAATCATATCGACCACGATACCGGACTCAAAAACGGGCTCAAATATCCGGGAGGCAATCCCCGGTTGATCCGGCACTTTTTTAATGGTTACCCTGGCCTCGTTCTTGTTATAGGCCACTCCTGATACCAGGACCTTTTCCATATCTTCTGTTTCAGCGACCACCATAGTACCCCTCTCCCTTGTAAAAGTTGACCTCACATGTATCGGCACATTAAATTTTTTGGCAAATTCAACTGAGCGAATCTCCAGAACTTTGGCCCCTAAGCTGGCCATCTCTAGCATCTCATCATATGAGATAAACTCCATTTTTTTGGCCCTTGGGCAGATATTGGGATCGGTAGTATAAACGCCATCCACATCGGTAAAAATCTCGCATACATCGGCCTTCAGGGCCGCGGCCAAGGCAACGGCGGTTGTATCGGACCCGCCCCTTCCCAAAGTAGTGATATCGCCGTGGTCGTCAAGACCCTGAAAACCTGCCACGGCAATAATCCTCTGCCGATTCAGCTCCTTTGTGATGCGCTCTGTGTCAATGTCGTGAATCCTGGCCTTTCCATACAAATGACTCGTATGAATAGCCGCCTGGAAACCGAGCAGGGAGCGGGCATCATGCCCCATTGATTTTACGGCCATGGAAAAAAGGGCAACGCTGACCTGCTCGCCCGTGGACATAAGGACGTCAAGCTCCCTGGGATCAGGATTGGGGGCCATTTCTTCGGCCAATTGAATCAGGCCGTCGGTCCGGCCGGCCATGGCAGACAGAACAACCACCATCTGATTTCCCTGTCTGTAGTCCTCTATAACCCGCTCGGCAACCGCCTTTATCTTTTCAATACTACCGACCGATGTGCCGCCGTATTTTTGAACAATTAAGGCCATACCTCAATTTCACCTTCCCACTTTCTCCATATGTTTCAGAATCTCCACGGACCGGGGATGATAACCTGACATGGTAATTTTTCGCGTGTGGTCGTCCGTGATGACGAACTCACACTTAAGCCTGTAATCCGGCAAGATTTCGGGCCAGCGATCGGCCCATTCCATTACCACGACGCCATCTTGATAAAAATATTCATCAAGCCCGGCAGCCAGAAAATCAGCCAGGCTTTCCAGCCGGTAGGCATCTAAATGAAACAGTGTGTGCCGCCCTTCATACTCATTGACAAGAGAAAAAGAAGGGCTTGTGATAACCATATCCCAGGCGATTCCCAGGCCCAGCCCCACTCCCTTGGTAAACCAGGTCTTTCCGCTCCCTAATTCCCCGGCCAATGAAATTACATCACCCCTGGTGAGGCATTCTCCCAATTGCCGGCCTAAATCAACCGTCTCCCCTGCAGAAGTTGTGTGGTATATAACACATTCCTCTTTCAATGAACAAGAGTCCTTATGAGGTCTGCCTGCCCCACAATTCCCACCAAACGATTTCCATCCATAACCGGAATCGTATAAACCTTTTTTTCTTCCATGATAGTGGCAATTTCATCTACAGGCGTTTTTTCATCTACCATAACGACCTCCTTTATGTAGAGGTCTTCCACGGTCGTGGCACTAATCCGCTGGATCTCTTTTTCAATTTTTTTCGGGCTTTCAAGATAAAGGACCCAGTCAAAAATAGCCACCACTGTGGGGATATGAAGTTTCTTGTTCTTTCGGATCAGGTCGCTCTCACAGATAATTCCGATAAGCAGGCCATCGTCGTCCACTACGGGCACCCCGTTTATATGGTTCCGGTACAACAGCCCCGCCAAATCCTTAAGGTTTGTCTCCTTTTTTACGGTAATAACCTCGGTGGTCATAATGTCACTGGCATTCAGCATACGTAATCATCTCCGTTTCAAGTTGTACATTCCCTTACCATAAATGACCAAAACGCACCAATATCTTTGCTACCCGAAAGGGTCTTGAGGTCTTTTCTCCAGCACAACCATGGCTACGCCATTTTCTCCTTCGTCCGAAAGGCTTAGATGTATCCTGGTTACACCCTCCTCCGGCAAATTTCAAACGATGTTCCGTGGAGTTTCAAACCCGGTTTACCTTCAGGATAATTGAAGACCTCGATGTCTCGCCATTGAATGCCCTTTCTCATGCCCAGTCCCAAGGCCTTGGAAAATGCCTCTTTGGCCGCAAACCGCAAGGCAAAGGCATGGGAGGGAGATGCCCGGTTAGAACAGAATCCGATTTCATCAGGAGTAAACACCCTCTCAACAAATCTATCTCCCCATCTCCGTACCACCCTCTCGATTCTACTGACACTGACAAGGTCTACGCCGATCCCGTATATCATCAAAAATCCTTGACCAGTTCAATCATTTCGCGCACGGCCCTTTCAAACCCGACCAGGACCGCCCTCGCCACAATAGAGTGCCCTATGCTGTATTCCTCGACCCGTGGCAGGAGGGTCCTGAATCGTTTGACATTCACATAATTCAACCCGTGCCCGGCACTGATTCTCAGATCAAATTCCGCCGCAGATTCCGCCGCAGTTACAATACGGCCGAATTGTTCAATGGCCTCGGATTCTGACCGGGCATCAGCATAATGTCCCGTGTGAATCTCAACGATATCGGCGCCACATTGGTGAGAGGCCTTTATCTGGCCCGGATCCGGGTCCACAAAAAAGCTGACCTCAATACCCGCGCCCTTCAGGTGCTCCACAGAGCGTTTGTAATGATCCTCCTTAGCCTTAACATCAAGGCCGCCTTCCGTGGTCAGTTCCTCCCTTTTTTCGGGAACCAGGGTAACAAGATCAGGTCCGGTCTTAATGGCAATCTCCACCATCTCATCCACGGCGGCCATTTCCATATTGAGCTTGGTTTTAACGGTCTCACGCAAAAGTCTGAGGTCCCGGTCATTAATATGACGTCTGTCTTCTCTCAGGTGGCAGATGATACCTTCTGCTCCCGCTAACTCTGCAAGACCCGCTGCAAGGACGGGATCAGGTTCATCAATCCCCCTTGCCTGGCGCACCGTTGCTACATGATCTACGTTAATCGCTAAACGTGCCATATTTTATACCTCCATAACCAGAAATCCAGACACAGAGAACTTAGCTTTTGTTACACCAGACGGGGTCTGTCTGTATTCCATCCGTTCCCTGGTGTACTGGATTACTGGAAATTCCAAATATCAAATCACAAATAACAAATAAACCACAATTACCAAAATTCGAAATAGCAAACAGAAAAAAGATGAACGTCGAACTCAATGTTGGACGTTCGTTTTTTAATCCGGTTTTGGTAATTGGATATTGTAATTTGAGATTTATCCTTCGACTTTGCTCAGGATGGTGAGCCTGTCGAACCATTTGTAATTTGGTGCTTATTTGTCTCTAACCATGGCCAAACATCGTGAACTTCACTCTCGAATCAAGGCCATCAACCTCTCTTCTTCTTTTTCCATCCGCCTGGCTTCCGCTTCCGATTTCTCGTGGTCATAGCCCAAGAGGTGCAAAATACCGTGAATGATTAGCCGATCGATTATGTACTCAAGGGGCTCATCGAGATCCTTCGATTCATTGATGGCCGTATCCACGGAAATGACTACATCCCCTAACATGGCCGATTCAAATTCCGGTTCCGGGCCGCCTGACATGGGAAAGGCCAGCACATTGGTGGGTCCCTTTCTACCCAAGTAACGATCGTTTAACCGTGCGATGCTTTCATTGTCGGTAAACAGGATGCTTAGTTCTTTTTCATGACAGGCCAAGTCTTTTAAGACTTTCGTGAGCTTTTGTTTTATCGTCCGGTTTTTTACCCTTGGAATCCTCTGTTGGGAACTGATCTGTATCTCCATTTTCTCCTTTTTTACCCTGTGCGGTTTTTACTACCGGTTCAGGATAGTCAATACGGTGATGAAAAATGCCGCTCAAGGTCTTGTTGAAACTCTTTGCGATCTCATTCAGGTCCTTTAATGTGAGTTCGCACTCATCAAGCTGCCCGTCGGAAAAAATTTTGTTTATAATCTTCTGGACCATTCCCTGAATGCGTGCGGCAGTGGGATCCACAAGTGTTTTGGAAGCGGCCGCCACAACGTCCGCCAACATAACAAGGCCTGCCTCCTTGGTCTGGGGTTTGGGCCCCGGATAACGAAAATCCTCATCCTTGATCTGAAGGGCTTTTTCACCTTTCTTTTCCGACTGCTCCTTTGCCTTCTCATAAAAGAAGGAAATCAGGCTGGTGCCGTGATGTTGTCTGATAATGTCGATTATCTCACTGCCCAATTTGTGTTTTTCGGCCAATTCCACGCCATCCTTGATGTGTGATATGAGGATCAGGCTGCTCATGGACGGGGCCAATTTTTCATGCTTATTTTCGCGACCCTGATTCTCGATAAAGTAGAGAGGCTTTTTCATCTTTCCTATGTCATGATAATAGGCAGCCACTTTTGCGAGGAGAGGGTTTGCATTGATCGCCTCTGCCGTGGCTTCCACCATATTGCTTACGATGACGCTGTGGTGATGGGTCCCCGGGCACTGGACCATGAGCTCCCGCAGGAGCGGCTGGTCCATATTGGCTAATTCAAGGAGTTTGATATCCGTGGTATAGCCAAAGGACATCTCGATCAACGGCAGGATACCGGTTGCAATCACTGCGATGAGGAACCCTCCAATAAAGGCCGCCGCAACCGCGATAATTGCCTCCATTGTATAAAAGGAACCATATAATGCCTCTATGGAAAGGGCCATGAGCACATTAAACGCGCTCACCTTAAGTCCTGTCTTGATGAAGACACTCCTGTCCCGGCAGTGTCTCACACCATGTGCCGCCACAAGCGAGCTGATAAAAAAATACATAAAAAATTCCACCCGGCCCCCTACGACAAGGCAGGCAAGGACGGAAATGATAAGAGAAAAACTCGCAGCCACACCTATACCATGAAAAATGGCCGCTAACATGGCGCCGCTGGCCAGCGGCACGGCAAAAAGCAGTGCCCTGGGAGTAAAATAGTTAAAGCCGCGTGCAGTTTCCTCGGACACAAAATTGGAAGCCATGACTAACAAGAAAATGGCCAGCAACATTATCGCGTTAAACAGGAGGTCCTTAGTTTTATTCCTTGAAGCTCGACCAGTCATCAATCCTGTAAGATACAGGGCAGAGATAAGAAAACCGATCAGGACGGCCATGGCAGGGACCCGGCTGATCATCTCTTTCCGTTTAAGTAACTTGTTTTGCTCTGTCAGCTTGATTATATGCTCGTGTTTAACCCTTTCCCCTTCCCTTACAAGCATTTCACCCTTTTTAACCTTAAAATAGAAGGGTGTGACCGATTTACGCGCCAGGTCTTTTCTCCATTCAGTTTCCCTTTTATTGAAAGTGAAATTCGGCTTGATCAGGCTGATGGCCAGATTCAATGAAACATCAACCAATTCCGTAGGGATCGTTGACCTTTTTTGTCCTTTACCCAGCGCCTTTACAAAATCTTTAGCCGCTTTCAGGTCATAAAAACGATCCACATCCGTCACCTTGATCTCTCTTTCCGTAAGGATATTGTGCAGCGTAATCCCTTTTGCGCTCTGGTTCATCAGCATCATTTTATTGCCGACAATCCCCTTCTTCAAGACCTGGCTTACCAGATGAATGGTCGTTTCTTCCACTTCCGAGGGAAACCGGCTTAAAAAAAGCACATCAAAAACCCCGGTCTGGGGGGAAATGTCAAGGATCTCAAAAAAGCTGTCTTTCAAAACATCACTTTCATTAGGCTGGGACATAGCCGTCTTTTCGGCCTCAGATGAAATATCTTCCCGGTCATGCGGAACAAAAAGGGACTCAGACAGGTATTCCCGCCCTCTTTTGAATGCCTCCCTTATCCGGGAGATAAGATTTGTGGCAGTAGGGTCAAAGTCATAGACGAAAAGCACTGCCTTGACAGCTTCCTGTCTGTTCTGTTCGGTCAAATTGTAATTCTCGACCAGGAATTCCTGGGAGGCCTTTATGTCCCTGTCAGCCACATCTCCAAGTTTGTAGGTTTTGGGGCGCGTCAGGATGTTGGGGAACAGAAGGATGGAGACAATCAGGCTCAAACAGATCAGAATATACCACTTCTTTGCCTCCTCACCAAACCAATGGCCGTTTTCTGACCTGAGCTTGCCTTTGGTAAGAGAATCCCTGTCGCCTCTCTTGACGGGTTTGCTCTTTCCAAGATGTCTTATTTTTGCCTTATCGGGTTTGTCCATTATCGAACCGCTTTTTAGTCTCCAGTTTTTCGTATGCGTCTATTATCTCCTGGACCAACGGGTGCCTTATGACATCCTCCCTGGAAAAATATACGAATTGAATCCCCTTGACCCCTTGTAAAATATTTTTGGCTTCAATGAGCCCTGACTTTTTTCCGTCCGGCAGGTCCGTCTGGGTCACATCTCCCGTAACAACACATTTTGAGCTGAAACCGAGACGGGTCAAAAACATTTTCATCTGCTCGGGAGTGGCATTCTGGGCCTCATCTAAGATCACGAAGGAATCATTCAGTGTTCTGCCCCGCATAAAGGCAAGAGGCGCCACTTCTATCACGCCCTGCTTGAGCAAGCGGGACCCATGTTCAAAATCCATCATATTGTGCAGCGCGTCATACAAAGGTCTGAGGTAGGGATTCACCTTTTCATAAAGGTCTCCCGGCAGAAAACCTAAGTGTTCTCCCGCCTCCACGGCCGGTCTTGCCAGGACCACCCTGTTGACCTCTTTCTTGACTAATGATGATATGGCCATGGCCATGGCAAGATAGGTCTTTCCTGTCCCGGCAGGACCTATACCAAAAACAATATCAAATTTTCTAATGCTGTCTATATATTCTTTCTGGTTAACAGTCTTGGGTGTTATGACCTTTTTCTTGGAGGATATAAAGACCTCGTCCCTGAATATTTTTTTCAGGTCGAGAGATGGGTCCCCGCTCAGGATCCTCACGGCATAGTCCACATCATTGAGGTAGAGAGGATAACCAACCTTTAAAAGTTCATAGAGTTGGTTCAAGACCTTATCAGCTAAGTCTACCTCCCAATCCCCGCCCACAAGTGTCAAGACATTTCCCCTGACATTCACGGAAACCCCGATCTTTTTCTCCAATGTCTCCAAATGGGCATTGTGCTCACCACACAGGGTTCGCATCAGGTCGGTGTCAGGAAAAGTCAGCTTCTTGCTCACAGCGGTATTAGTAGAAACAGGGCTTTCCAAGCCAATTATTCTCCTGGTAATAATTTAGCAATAATGATGGCCCGATTAACGCTGCACGCACATGGGAATAACCGTTACCGTCTCCCCACCTTTCGTTGTGCTCGTAATAAATATCTTCCGGCGCAATCCTGTCTATGGCCTTTTTCAGGTCATTGACCACCCCACCCTCAAATTCAATGGTAGTAAGAGCGGCAGTAGAACCCGGGATAAACAGCGTGACAGAGCCATTTTGAACAGACGAATCCCTTAACGCTCTTGATACCTGCTCCGTGAGATCAATAATATCGGTCCGCCCCGTACCCTGAACGAAAAGCTGTTGGTTCTGAACAGACATCGCCAAGCCTCTCTCGATCTAAATTAAAGCCACATCCTTATTCGCAAGGACCAATTATTAACACAGCTCCCGTTTTCATGCAACAAAAAGGCCTATCCTTTTGTAATAATTACGAATATCTACCTGTACTGTTTCGGGTTTATACCGTATTTACTGATCTTATACCCAAAAATCCTTTCCGTGGTCTTAAGTGCCTGTGCCGCCTTCCTCATGTTTCCCCTGCTGGTCTTTAAGGCGTCAATGAGCAACTCCCTTTCGAATCGTTCTACTGCATGGTTTAAGGATTGGGATTGCTGTGTGCCGGTGTCTTCCGCCGTTTGCAGGGTTGGGGGCAGGTGATAGCTGTGAATAACCTGGTCATCACAAAGCAAGACAGCCCTTTCCATACAATTTTCCAGTTCCCTGACATTTCCCGGCCAGTGGTACTGGGTCAAGGCGTCGATTGCAGGTGTGGAAATTCTTTTTATATCCTTATCATACTCAGAGGCATATTTTTCTAAAAAATAGTCGGCCAATAAGAGCAGGTCCGCTTCCCTTTCCCTCAAGGCAGGCAAATAAATGGGGTAGACGTTCAACCGGTAGAATAAATCTTCGCGAAAAGTACCAGCCTCAACCGCGCCGGCCAAGTCTTTATTGGTAGCCGCGATGAGGCGGATGTTGACCTTCGTGGTCTTAGTCCCTCCCAACCTTTCAATCTCCCTTTCCTGGAGGACACGAAGCAATTTCCCCTGGCTTTCCAGGGCAAGAGACCCGATTTCATCTAAGAAAATGGTGCCCATATCGGCTAATTCGAATTTGCCCGCTTTCTCACGATTGGCCCCGGTAAAGGCCCCCTTTTCATGGCCGAACAGCTCCGCCTCCACAAGATTTGCCGGAAGTGCGGCGCAATTGACCTTGACCAGCGGTCTGGTGGAGCGCAGACTGTTGTAATGGATGGCATTGGCCACCAGTTCTTTTCCCGTGCCGCTCTCTCCTAATAAAAGGACATTGGCATTGCTCTTGGCCACCTGTGTGATCAGATAGAATACTTCCTGCATCTTGCGGCTGTTACCGATGATACTGGTAAAGCTGTATTTTTTGTTGAGTTCCCTCTTTAGCCTCACATTTTCTTCTCTGAGCTGGTTCTTCTCCCTGTTGATCCTCTCCAGAAGTGCCACCTTCTGGGCTATCAGGCTGCTGATAACGGTCAAAAGCCTCACATCTTCATCCAGCGGTGATGAACCCTCAAAGACCCGATCAACACTGAGTGCGCCTATCACCCTTTGACCATCTTTTACGGGCACGCAGATAAATGAGATTTTGGATTTGTCGATTCGACTCCTGGCCCTTGTCTTGTCTAAAAAAAGGGGTTCATTATCAATATGCGGCACGGCCATCGGCCGGCCGGATTTTATTACACGCCCGGTTATCCCTTCGCCTAATTTGTAACGCCCTCTTGTGTGTTCGGCAGGTGAAATACCATGGGCCACCTCAATATGTATTTCAGAAGTATCAGGATTCAAAAGGGTAATGGAACCCCGGTTCATGCCTAAATGGTCGGACAACAGATCAAGGACCTTATAAAGAGACTTTCTCAGGTCTAAAGTGACGTGAATGGCCTGGGTGATTTCATAAAGGCATGCAATGCCATCCAGGCTTGATGTAATTTTTTTTTCAAGCATAAGAAATAATTCCCCTAACCGCTTGTCCGAAAAAGCAACTCCCACTTATTGACGAACTCGTAAAAAGCAAAAATTCCATTTTGGCGTCATTCCGGCGAAAGCCGGAGTGACGAACTTGGGGACCTTTTAAGAAGTTACATTTTTTTTGAGAGCGGGATATATTACAAAAATACAAAATTGTAGGATAATTGGCAAATGTTTTTTCGTAACTGGTCAGGTTCAACGTTCAGAGGTTCAGGGTTCAAGGTTGATGCACTCGTAAAAAGTCGTCACCCCGGCCCGTCCTCCGCAATGCTATGGAGGGTGGACGAAAGCCGAGGTCCAGTTTCTCGCTAACTAATTGAACCTACTGGATTTCCCGTTTCTGTGTGCGGGGAATGACTAAAAACTGTCTTTTAACTACTTTTTATCAACCAAGATGTCAGTTTTTATTTTAATGCTTCAATATATATGATTTTTACTGATGATCAGAATTACCGTGGTAAAAGGAAATCAATATCTTGACACAAAAGGCCATTTTTCTTATATTATTTGATTCTGGTAGTATCATTAATCATATGTTTCATTTTATAGTCCTCCCCCTTGAGGTTGAAGTTTAAGGTGGGGATGAAGACGAGACCTTTGAAAAATGCTCAATTATGGTCAAGTTCAAGGAAGGCGATGATTTGACCAAAGGAATATATTGAATATTTCGAGGATTAAAATCTGAGCCTGACGCCGAAATTGAGCAAAAGGGGGCGTTTTGCAAAGGTCTCAAGACATGATGAGGGGATTGGGGTTGAGTTAATGCCTTTGCGTTCTATTATGGGCCTACACATGACTGAATCAATGTCCCGCGCGGAGGAGATCCCTGCGTGAGTGATCTGTTCCAAATATTCGGGCAATTGGAAACAAATTTGGGCTGGTGGAGCGCAGACGGGGTTGAGCCATCCTCAAACGAACGAGACCAGAAAGAAGCGGTCTTCAATATCCATAATCCTTTCTACATTGTTAGAAATGACCGTAAGTTAGCGATCGGAGTCGGGGGCACGGGAGTCTTTGGAAAACGAACAGAATCGGCCAATTCACTCCCAATCGCCGCATATGTTCCCGCCTGCCGGATTAAGAGTTTAGGGGATCCTTCGTTTTGCGCGGAACACGGCATGCTTTACCCTTATGTTGCCGGATCCATGGCAAACGGCATCAGTTCATGTGACATGGTCGAGGCTATGGGACAAAATGGCATGTTAGGCTTTTTCGGCTCGGCCGGGTTGCCCATCGAATCCGTGGAATCCGCCATTGATCGTATCTCCGGCCATCTTACGGACGGCCCTTATGGTTTCGATCTTATCCACAGTCCCAATGACCCGGACCTTGAAGCGTCCCTCGTGGATCTATATCTCCGCCGCGGGGTTAAACTCGTGGAGGCATCCGCTTACATGGACCTGACCCTGCCGGTGGTCCGATATCGTGTTCACGGTATTCACTGCAACAGTTCAGGTGACATCGTAACTCCGAACCGGATCATTGCAAAGATATCCCGCGTGGAAGTGGCCTCCAAATTTTTTGCCCCGCCGCCGGACCGCTTCTTAGGCGAGCTTATTTCACAGGGGAATCTAACCCAAGAGCAGGCCCGTTTAGCTGCGCAAATCCCCATGGCCCAGGACCTGACGGCTGAAGCCGATTCCGGGGGACATACGGACAAGCGGCCCGCTACCGCCCTTTTGCCCACAATATTGGCCCTCCGTGACCGAATGCAGGATAGGTTCCGCTTTAAACAGACACTTCGAGTGGGCACGGCAGGGGGAATTTCCACCCCCCCCTCGGCCGCAGCCGCCTTTGCAATGGGAGCGGCCTACGTGATGACCGGATCCATCAACCAGGCCTGCGTTGAATCCGGAACATCAATAGACGTGAAGGAAATGCTTGCCCAGGCACAGCAGGGCGATGTCACCATGGCCCCGGCAGCAGACATGTTTGAGATGGGCGTAACGGTCCAGGTACTCAAGCGCGGCACCATGTTCGCAATGCGCGCATCAAAACTTTATGAGGCCTATTGTGCCTTTAACAGCATTCAGGAAATCCCGGCAAGCGTCCGCTCCATGATAGAAAAAAATATATTCCACGATTCCTTTGAAACCATCTGGAACGAGACGCGCGGGTATTTCTTAAATTCCGATCCGACCCAGGTAGAACGTGCTGAAGCTGACCCGAAACACCTCATGGCCCTCATATTTCGCTGGTATCTCGGCAAGACATCCCGCTGGGCAACTTCGGGAGAGGCTTCCCGGAGGATCGACTATCAGATCTGGTGCGGGCCGGCCATGGCCGCATTCAATGAATGGGTAAAGGACTCCTTCTTAGCACATCTCGATCAAAGAAAGGTCGTAACCGTGGCCCTCAACCTTCTTTACGGGGCCGCTGTTATCATGCGTATCAACAATCTTCGCTCCCAGGGGATTATGTTTTCTCCACATTTACTTCGTGTTGTCCCTATAAAGCAGGAACAGATTAAGGAATATCTAAGTTGAATATGGACAAAGATATAAAATCAAAGAATTCCTTTAAACAGTCACCCCTTGCCATCATCGGCATTGGCTGCCTGTTCCCAAAGGCCGACGATCTTGACGCCTATTGGGCAAACATAACAAACCGTGTCGATGCCATCACAGGGGTCCCCAAGACCCACTGGAGGGCCGAAGATTATTGTGCAAAAGACTCCCCGGCGCCAGAGAGTATCAGTGCTTCCCGTGGCGGGTTCATTTCTCCTGTCCAATTCAACCCCATGGAGTTCGGCATCCCGCCCAACGCCATCGAGGCCATTGACACATCGCAACTCCTTGCATTGGTGGTTACGCAGCAGGCCCTCAAAGATGCCGGCTACGGGCCGGACCGAGACTTTGATCGAGATCGGGTCAGCGTAATTTTGGGTGTAACCGGCACCCTGGAGTTAGTGCTTCCATTGGGTGCCCGTCTCGGCCATCCCATCTGGCGAAAATGCCTGAAAGAGTCGGGTGTGGAGGATTCCGTGGCCGAAGACGCGGTCAAAAGGATCTCCGATTCCTATGTTTCCTGGCAGGAAAACTCCTTCCCCGGACTTCTGGGCAACGTGGTGGCAGGACGTGTTGCAAAGACCTTCAATCTTGGCGGGACCAACTGCGTCATAGATGCTGCCTGCGCCAGCTCCATGGGCGCTCTGCACTTAGCCGGGATGGAACTTTCTTCCGGCCGCTCCGACATGGTGATAACAGGCGGTGTTGACACATTCAACGATATTTTTATGTACACCTGCTTCAGCCAGACCCAGGCCCTCTCTCCCACAGGGGACGCCAGGCCTTTTGATATAACGGCCGATGGAACCATCCTCGGCGAGGGCCTTGGAATAATGCTTCTTAAAAGGCTTGAGGATGCCCGGCGCGATCAAGACAGGATCTATGCGGTCATCCGGGGCATGGGAACATCGAGTGATGGAAAGGGCCAGGCCATCTATGCCCCCAGCATTGCCGGGCAGACCGCTGCATTGACACAGGCATATGAATCAACCGGTATCTCTGCAGACACTATTGAGCTCGTAGAGGCGCACGGGACCGGCACCAGGGCAGGGGATGCCACAGAACTTTCCGCCCTCATTCAGGTTTACGGCTCCGCTAATAAAGACAGGACATGGTGTGCTCTGGGATCGGTAAAGTCCCAGATGGGCCACACCAAGGCCGCGGCCGGAGTGGCAGGTATCATAAAGACCGCAATGGCACTGCACCACAAAGTGCTCCCGCCGACCATCAAAGTTACCCAACCGCCGAAAGAGATTTCAAATGGCCGATCGCCTTTCTATGTCAACACCGAAAAAAGACCCTGGATGCCTAAAAAGGACCACCCGCGGCGTGCGGTTGTAAGTGCCTTTGGTTTTGGCGGAAGCAATTTTCATTGTGTTCTCGAGGAATCCAGGTCTGAAAAATCAGAGATTGTCTGGGACGGCCATGTGCAGATCCTTCCCTTTTCAGCCAAAAGCGCGGATGAACTCAAATCGGCGATCGAGGCATGGCCCGCAGACCTCTCCTGGGACGTATTCCGGGAAAAGGCAGAGAGGTCCCGCGCTAAGTTCAATAAAAAGCATGACTTCCGCCTGGTTATGGTCGTCGAAAAAGACAGGACCGATATATCCGGGGCCATTGGCAATGCCCTTGCCATGTTAAACCAATACCATCAAAAGAAATCATGGAACACCCCGGACGGCGCCTATTTTGGTGCCGGTTCAGTACCCGGTAAGCTCGGCCTTATATTTCCAGGACAGGGGTCGCAGTACGTGGGCATGCTTCGGGACCTTGCCTGCCGGTTTCCTCAAATGCAGCAAGTACTTGTTGAAGCGGATCAATCCTTTACGGACGGCATTCTGAAGCTTCGCAACAAAGAGATACAAGACCGTCAGGATTCGGGAGACTGCAAGCCCCTGACGGATTACATATATCCGCACCCGGTCTTTAATGAAGAGGCTGAAGAAAATAACGAAAGCGCACTGCGCGCAACCCAGGTTGCTCAACCCGCAATCGGTGCGGTCAGCCTCGGAGCGCTCAAGGTACTCAATCATTTCGAGGTTCGACCAGAAGCCGTTGCAGGGCACAGTTACGGAGAACTCACGGCACTCTGCGTATCCGGCCGTATCAGCACAAAGGCCCTTCATTCCCTTTCAGTTTTACGCGGTCTTTTGATGTCTCGAGGAAACGGTGACAAGGGCGCCATGCTTGCGGCCCAGGCCCCGCTATCCTCTGTTGAAAGAATAATCAGCGAAGAAAAGCTGAATATTATAGTTGCAAACAAGAACGCCCCCAATCAGGCGGTCCTCTCCGGCTTCACGGAGGAGATCAAAAGGGCTGCTCAGGCCCTTGCTAAGCGTGAGATACGTAACATACGTCTCCCTGTTTCAGCGGCATTTCATAGTTCCTTGGTCGGACATTTGGAAAAGCCTTTTTTATCAATACTCCGGGATATTGAATTTTCCGGGAACGGTATCCCGGTCTTTGCAAATAGTACTGCAAAGGAGTACCCTGAGGATCCGGAAGAGGCACGGCGAGTTCTTGCCGCTCAATTGGTCAATCCGGTTGAGTTCATCGAAGAAATAGAAAACATGTACCGTTCCGGGGTAAGGACTTTTCTTGAAGTCGGTCCCGGGGCCAGGCTCACCGGACTGGTAAATGCCATATTAGAAAAGCGCGAACATAATGCGCTCTCTTTGGACATATCCTCAGGGAAACGTTCCGGCGTTTTTGACTTAGCCTGCGCCCTCGCCTCTCTGTCCGCACAGGGACATCATACAAATTTATCCCTGTGGAGTCCGCTTCCTGATAACAGAGAAGTGCCGGCCCAAAGGAAAAAGGGACAAATGACGGTCCCCATTTGCGGTGCTAATTATAGGAAGCCTAAACCTTCGAGACCCCCTCTGTCACCCCCAAAAGTTTCAGTTCCGCCCGGTTCATCCGGGACGGTTCCTGTTTCAGTTACTTCCCATCAACCGATCGGTAAAATGCCTGCTTCTCCACATGCAGGTTTTGATTCCCTAACAGAGGCCCTTCGCACGACCCAGGAGAACTTGGCGTATTTACAGAAAATCCAGGAGCAGACCGCACAACTTCACCAGCAGTTTCTCGAGGGCCAGGACACGGCCCAGCGCACCATTCAGGGCCTCATGGAACAGCAGCGCAAACTCTTGCAGGCCTCTTTAGGGATGACAAAAGAGACGAGTGAGTTAGTAATTCCGGAACATGCGCCCCGAATTGATACCGCTCCAATCCAACCTCAAAATCAACCGGTCACTCCTGCTGATGAGCAGTTCTTGACATCTGAACCTTCCGTTCCTGATCCCGGTTCCGGGGCAGTCGAAAGAATCCTTTTAAAAGTGGTCTCAGACAAGACCGGTTATCCCGTGGACATGCTTGAAATGGACATGGAATTGGATTCCGACCTGGGTATCGATTCCATCAAGCGCGTGGAGATACTTTCCGTACTCCACGAAAAATTGCCTGAAGCCCCGGCCGTCAAACCCGAACATTTAGGTTCTTTGAAGACCCTTGGGCAGATCGTAGAATTCCTTTCCGAAGGGAAAAATATTGAAGAACAACCCAAGAATATTTCACCGGAAAAAGCCGATTCAAAAACCAAGCCCCGGTCTATGACGGCACAGGCTCATTCAAATATCGGGACGATTCTCCTGGAAGTGGTCTCGGATAAGACCGGTTATCCTTCAGAGATGCTCGAAATGGACATGGAATTGGATTCCGATCTGGGCATAGACTCCATCAAACGTGTTGAGATCCTTTCCGTGCTCCAAGAGAAATTGCCTGAAGCCCCGGCAGTCAAACCCGAACACTTAGGTTCTTTGAAGACCCTTCACCAGATCGTTGAATTCCTTTCCGGAACTTCGGGAGCATTCCCGGAAGAAAAACTCCCGGTTTCCAAGGGCCTTTCGTCCGCTGGCGAAACAGAAACAGGTGAGGTTTTTCCCGAGCAGATATCAGAAGAACCCGCACTCCGGGAGAATACCATTGAAAGATTTGTTCTTTCCCTGATCAGATTAGACGAAAACGAGACCCGGCAAAAACTTTCCGTTTCACAAGGATCCCGAATCTGGATCACGGAAGAAGATTCCGGACTTGCTCTTTTGATAAAGGATAAACTGCATTCCTTGAATTACCGGCCCGAGTTGATCTCCTTCAAGGACCTGCGTGACATGGAAAGGCCCTCGAACCTCGGGGGATTGATTATTCTATCTCCGGCTAAAAATGCGGGAGACACGTTCTTAAAAGACAGTTTTAAACTCCTGCGCCTTGCCGGTTCGGGGCTGAGAAAAGCCGGTATGAACGGCGGTTCCGTTCTCCTTACGGTCTCGCGTTTAGACGGCGCTTTTGGCCTGACAAGCCTCAACGGAGGAAACGATCCCGCTTCCGGCGGGCTCGCGGGACTATTGAAGACTGCCCGGCACGAATGGTCCGAGGTGCATTGCAAGGCACTCGATTTATCCGGCGACTTTGAAAATCCCGCCCAGGCATCCGCGGCCATTGTGGATGAAATGTTCTTGAAAGGACCTCTGGAGGTGGGCCTTTCGAACAAAGGTCGATACAATCTGCAATTGTTACCCGCACCACTTGAAGAAGCCCTGTTATTACCCTCTACTAAAATTCCCCTGAGCACGGGCGATGCTGTTGTAATTACGGGCGGTGCCCGCGGGATAACTGCCGAAATAGCCACGGAGCTTTCCAGGGCATTTAAGCCGACCCTGGTCCTATTGGGTCGCAGTAATGAGCCCGGTCCTGAACCGGACTGGCTTGCCACACTGAGCACGGAAGCCGAAATCAAAAAAGCGCTTGTTGAGCGTGCAGGAGAAAGACCATCGCTCAAAGAGATCGCAAAACAGCACAGATCAATCATTGCCAACCGGGAACTGCTTCGCAATATCGCACGGATTGAAGCGGCAGGCGCTAAGGTCATTTACCGTTCAGTGGATATCCGGGACACCGAAAACGTTCGCTCCGTGATTAAAGAGGTCCGCGATCATGTGGGTCCCGTCAAGGGTCTTATTCATGGTGCGGGTGTGCTTGCAGACCGTCTCATTGAAGAAAAGACGGACGAACAATTCGATCTGGTCTATTCCACTAAGGTCACAGGACTGCGTGCCTTGCTCGATGTCCTGGAGTTGGAGGATCTCAAGGTTATGGTCCTGTTCTCATCCTTTACGGGACGGCACGGCCGGTCAGGCCAAGCGGACTATGCGGCAGCCAATGAAGTCTTGAATAAATTCGCCCAACAGCAATCACGGCTCCTTCCGAACTGCCGCGTGGTCTCAGTGAACTGGGGGCCCTGGAATGGGGGCATGGTCACCTCTTCCCTCAGGAAAGTCTTTGAAAAAGAGGGCGTGGCCCTGATCGACCTTAAAGCCGGGGCCAATTATCTGGTAAGGGAGATCAGTGCCAACTCGGACCGGCCCGTTGAAGTGGTGATCATGGGAAGAAATCTCGATGAACATAATAAAGAGGCATCCCTTTCCGCACGCGATACACGGGCAGAGGTTATCCCCGAAACCTCCCCTCTTTCAATGGCCTTTGAACGACAATTGGATATAGAGAATTACCCGTTTTTACAGTCCCACGTATTGAACGGCAGGCCTGTCCTTCCCATGGCCGTTATGATTGAGTGGATGGCCCACGGCGCCCTGCACGGCAACCCTGGCTTGCGGTTCATCGGGTTTGACAATCTTCGGATGTTAAAAGGGGTTATTCTTGACGAGGAAAAGCCCTGCACTATCCGGGTCATGGCGGGCAGGACCGTGAAAAAGGATGGATTTCGGATGTCGCCAGTCAAGCTTATAAGCGCCGGAGGAAACGGCAGGGAATACATCCATGCAAGTGCCGAGATCGTATTAGGGTCAACGCTCCCCAAAGGGGATGCATCCATCACCGGGGTTTCTCTTGCACCTTACAACCGGAATGAAACGGAAATATACAACACCGATCTCCTATTTCACGGGCCTCATTTTCAGGGTATTCGGCAGGTGGAAGGTTGCTCCCGCAAGGGGATTGTCGCTTCCGTCTCCACTGCCCCTATCCCGGCAGAGTGGATTAAAAACCCCCTGCGCAATACCTGGTTAGCCGACCCACTCGTCTTAGACAGCGCCTTCCAGATGATGATCCTGTGGAGTTTCGAGAACAACGGCGTCGGGGCCCTGCCCTGCTTTGCCGGAAGATTTCGCCGGTTTCAACCCGTATTTCCCAAGCAGGGTGTACGTATTGTAATCAGTGTTACCAGAGACAGTGAACATCGCGCATTAGCCGATATAGAGTTTATCGATCCTGTCACCGGAAAATTGATTGCCCGAATGGAAGACTATGAGTGCGTTATGGATGCATCACTCAACTGCGCATTCAAGTGTAACCGGTTGCCCCTGCAAAATGAGATCAAGGCCTCGGCCTGAGGTTTTACCTTTTTCATCAAATTAACAGATCTAATTGCGCCTAAGCTCACCACCAGAAAAGCCGCAAGGCTTTAATCATATTTGACCTTACAGGTGTTCCATTATAGTCCCCTTTTTCCTTATAGGCGACCCCATCGGACTTGTTAATGAAAAGGCAAATGCAACGCAATATGTTATTTGGCTTTATCATTGGTCTATTTGTATCAGCTCAATATTTAGCGGCATTAGTCCATATTGGTGAGGCATGCGGATCTCTTTTCAAAGAGGCGCATTTTTATCTCTACAACGCATCTTTAACGCCCCAAATACATTAACCAGCCGGCTTCCGACAGGTGGGACAGCCAAACATAATAGGTGCTATCATCGAAGGGGCTGTCCAGGGCCGAGTTTTAAAGTGGACCGCCGTGATTCGAGCCACAGCAAGGTTATGCGGCTCTTTGAAAAGAAATCCGCATGCCTCGATCGAGGCCGGTCGCTATGCAAGAGATGTCTTCATAAATTCGAGTTCCCCCAAATATTGACCTGATACGTCTATTTGCCAACGATTTCAATAATGCCTGCTGTCGCATCGACTTTTACGTAATCTCCCGTCTGAATCAGCTCGAATATATCCTTATCCGGACGATCCACGGTCGGGATGCCGGTAATGATAACGGCTCCCGACAATACTGGTTCACTGTCCAGGCAGATGATGGCTGAAGGCGCATTTCCATTCTCCTTGGCCATCCATGCAATACAATCACCCCCGCTTGATCCCTTACCCGTCGTGAAAACAAAAACCTTATTCGCTATGTTTTCCCCCTCCAACAGGTGCCTTGGAACGGGGATCCTTCCCGTGTTCGGATCCAGATCCCCCATGAAAGAAAATGGTCCCTTATAGACCAGGGCCTGCCCTTTCGCCTTGCCGGCGCTTACCATATGGGCGCTTATTTCCATTTCGGCATCTCTCCTTTCCATCTTCCCGTTATAGCTGCTTTGACGCATTCTTCTTCCGTTCCGAAAAAGACCTTGACGCCACTGACCGTGGCCAAATAGTGGGCATTTCGGGCCGAGTTCGTAGCTGCACTCTTTGCCTGCTTGTGCCCGGCAATATCCCGGCGGGTAAAGGGGTTGCCAATGGAAGGACAGACAGGCAGAAAATGCCCACCTGCCTCTTCGATAATACCGGCATATCCCTGGTGTCTCGCCAGGGCCTCAACAGACACTGATGCCCCTATCAGGAGGGATGCCTTTAATTTTTTGCCCTCCAACAAGGCGGAGATGCGACCTATTTCGTCAATTGTGGCATGGGGGCAGCCAAAGGATACATGCTCCACAATATCGTCATCCCAGACATTAAGCCTTTCCCAGGTCTCAGACATATCCTGCTTTCCCACCCTGATAACCTGTTCCGGCTTCCTGTTTCCCAGGGCTGCCTCAAGGGTTGGGGCCTCCGGTGTAGATCCAACTACGTGACCCAGGGTCACAGCCCCTGATGTGGGCATTGAAATCACCAATGCACGGACAAAATCAAAGGAAAGATTGGATGGCAGGCCATTCACAGCCACGGGCTTGAATCCCGGGATCTGGTCGCCGATGTAGTAACCCAGACAATGATAATGGGAAAGGGTCCAATCGGTCACATCCAGGTCATCCAGCTCCACCAGGTGACTGGCATATCTGTTCTCCTGTAAGAGCAGGCCCATCAGAGGGCAGCGTCCGCTGACCGCCGCAGCCAAGGAGACCAAAACCCCCATCCTATCCACCCTTGCGCCGAACAGGCTGTTGTTGGCAACCTGCATGCAACTGCCCCCCATGGAGACAATATCCCCTTTCTGTGGCATAATACCGATAAGATATTCGGCACAGGTCTCGGTCCGCAGCCATCCCAATTGTTTGAACCTTTTCAACTTCCTTTCATGCTCTTCGACGCACTGATCTGTCACGGGTAGCCCCCATGCTTTAAAGGTTTCGGGCTGCGAGGAAGGATGGGTCGTCACCCGATGTGGGGTCGGGGGAACCCCTTCAGTCATAAGGTTCCAAAAGCCTTCAGGACACAGGTCATAACTAATATGACCGTATGAAATGGGAACAAGTCTTTCTGCGTCAAATGAATCCCCCAATTTAACCAACAGTTCAACGGCCTTTTGAATACCGGGGGCACATTCCCCATTCAACATCCTTTTTTCTCCATCAGTCAGTTGCATTATGTTTGCCTCTCTCTATTCCACGTTTGGATGGTTATTTCTATGAGGTTGTCCGATCCGCTTTCCAAATGTTGTACCATAAAAAAAGTTAATTTGGCGTCAAACAGAAAGTAATCGAGAATCATTTATTGAGGGTGACCCATGATCCAATAGGAGTAACACGCAATCTAATATGTTATATCTTGACTTGCAATATCAATGGGTTCCAATGTCAGTCGGATTTTTCACTCTATCATATACGCAAGTGACCGGCTATGAAAGATCAACCTAACGTGCCGGAATGCAATCCGGCACAGCCAGGCATTTTATCTGACACCCTGATGGGATCCATCACATAAATGGCCTTCTAATAGAATTTCAGATCAATAAGTTCCTTCATCAGAACAAAATCACGGCCATTATGAAGGAGAAGCAGGTTATGTTCTATTGAAATTTGAGCAATAAGGCAATCAACCGAGCTTCTTATCGTTATCCCCCTTTTACGGCAATCAAAGTAAATTCTTGCTGCTTGAGCAGAGGAGTCAACAGGATCTTTAGGTTGAAAAAGACGCTGGCTGGAAAGGTATTTTTTTAACAGCCTGTATTCTTTTTCTGTTTTTGCCCCTTGCAGTAATTCCTGAAATATGAAGGAGGTGATCCCGAAAGGAATATCGTGCTCCAGGACTTTCTTGAATTTTGTAACGCCTTTATTTTTCACGCCCCTGAAGTAGTCGATGAGCACAGATGTGTCTGTTAAGATCATTTCCCCTCGCGTAACCGCTTGTAATCGTAATCTGCGTCAAATTCGATTTCACCCTCCAGATCGAGGAGATTTAACCTCTGCTTATTTTCAACAAGCTCCTGCAATGCCAGGTGGATAAGCTCCTTCTTTGTCTTTGCCCCGGAATATTTAAAGGCTTCTTTAACCAGATCATCGTCAAGCACGATATTTGTTCTCATAATACACCTCCATATACATACTATGCTACACACTCAGCATTGGAAAGTCAAACTGTTGATATGAATAGGTTTAGGTTGATTGCCGGCAAAACGCAGATGCCTCGGCTTGCAACTTGATATGATACATGTTAAAAGACAGGCGTTCACAGGCTCAAGGTTCACCGTTCAGGGTTACAGAGCGCCTTAAAGAAACATGGCAGGTCGGAGCCCCCGAACTGAGAAGTTATTTTTTTGGGAGACAGCCGTTTTTTTCCCCGGATTTAAACCCGGGGTCTGAAACGGCAATTTTTTTCATAATGAACAACTCACAATCAATTGCAATCGTTGGAATCGGCGGGATATTTCCCGGCGCACGGGACCTGGACCAATTCTGGGCCAATGTCCTTAATGGAGTCAATTCCACCAAGCAAGTCCCGGACGGGCGGTGGCTGCTTTCTGCCGAAGATGCATATAATTCCGGAAAAGGCGCGGCCGACAAGGTTTACTCCACACGGGGCTGCTTTGTCGAAGGGTTTTCCCCTGAACTCATTTCAGAGGAACTCGATATCAGCCGGGCCTTAGTCGAAGAACTCGACCCTATGTTTCATTTAGCCCTTTACGCCGGACATCAGGCATTCCGCGACGCTGTTACTGAAGATCTGGATTTGAGCCGCGTGGGCGTGATCATAGGTAATATTGCCTTACCCACTGACAAATCTTCGGCCCTTGCCCGCGAGTACTTGGGCAGGACCTTTGAGGAAAAGGTCTTAGGGGAAATCAAGGGAGAAAGCGAGAGATCAACCCATCCCGTGAACCGTTATGTGGCAGGGCTTCCCGGTGGTATCATTGCCAGGGCATTAGGGCTCGGCCTTGGAAGCTATACCTTGGACGCTGCGTGCGCTTCATCCCTCTACGCCATCAAACTCGCTGCCGACCAACTCCTTTCGGGCACGGCAGACGCCATGCTCACCGGAGGTTTATCCCGGCCTGATTGTCTTTATACCCAGATGGGTTTTTCCCAGCTCAGGGCGCTTTCACCCACCGGGATATGTTCCCCTTTTGAGGTCAATGGAGACGGCCTCGTGGTGGGGGAAGGCGCGGGCATGTTTGTCCTTAAGCGCACCGAAGATGCCCTGCGTCATGGGGACCATATCTATGCCGTGATTGCCGGTATCGGGCTTTCAAACGACGTGGGAGGCAGCCTGTTAGCTCCCATGTCCGAGGGCCAGTTGCGGGCCATGGGCCCGGCCTACGAAAAGGCCGACTGGTCCCATAAGGACGTGGATATCATTGAATGTCATGCCACCGGCACCCCCGTAGGCGATGCGGTTGAGTTTGAAAGCCTTCAAACCTTCTGGGGAAAGGACGGGTGGAAAACCGGACAATGCGTGATCGGTTCCGTCAAGTCCAATATCGGCCACCTCCTCACTGCCGCCGGCTCTGCGGCCCTTATGAAGGTCCTGTTAGCGCTCAAAAATAAAACCCTTCCTCCCACCGCAAACTTCAAAACCCCGCACCCTGACCTGAAAATGGATTCCAGTCCCTTCAGGGTCCTGACAAAGGCCGAGCCCTGGAAAAAGCGTGGTGATGATACCCCAAGGCGAGCGGCTGTCAGCGCATTCGGGTTTGGTGGAATCAATGCACATGTCCTCATCGAGGAATGGAATTCCAAGACAGAAGTCAGAAATCAGAGGTCAGAGGACGGGGGACAGAGGTCAGAAGGCGCAGGGGAAAACCTGAAAATTGGAACTGGAAACGAGCAACCAAAAACGAGCAACCAGCAACCAGAAATTGCCGTTGTAGGGATGGAGGCTTATTTCGGCCCGTGGCATACTCTTAAGGAATTCCAGGAGCGGGTGCTTGGTGGAAAGGACTCTGTGAAACCCGGTTCCTGCCGCAATTGGTGGGGGGCTGAGGAGACTAAATGGTTCAAGGACCGGGGCCTTGACAGGTTTCCCTTTAAAGGTTTCACGATCGATAAGTTTTCCATACCGTTAGATCAATATCGCATCCCGCCCAAGGAACTTGAGGAGATGCTGCCCCAGCAACTGCTGATGCTTCATGTAGTCAAAGGGGCAATAGACGACGCGGACCTCTCCCGGAAGAACCTGCTGAATACCGGCGTCTTTATCGGGACCGGCCTCGACCTGAATACCACCAACTTTCAGCTCCGCTGGTGGCTTCCCGAAAAGGCCAAGGCCTGGTCAAAACAATTAGGGCTGAATCTGTCTGGTAAAGATATTAAGGACTGGATTGAATCCCTTCGTGACGCTTCTGGTCCACCACTTTCCGCCAACCGGACCATGGGCGCCTTAGGTGGCATTGTGGCGAGTCGCATTGCCCGTGAATTCCGGATTGGCGGACCCAGCTTTACCATCTCAAGCGAGGAAAGCTCGGGTATTCGAGCCCTCGATGCCGCAGTGTGCATGCTGCAAAACCGTGACATTGACCAGGCAGTGGTTGGGGCCGTGGATCTGGCCGGGGATATTCGTTCGGTCCTCGGGGCACATGCAGGACGGGAGTTTTCCAGAACCGGAAATATCCGGCCCTTTGACACGAGGGCCGACGGCACGATTACGGGGGAAGGCGCCTCGGCCGTTATTCTCAAGCCTTTAGATCACGCCCTTCGTGCCGGCGATAAGGTCTATGCGGTGATAAAGGGAATGGGCGCGGCCGCAGGTGGCGGCGTGGAAACCCATATTCCCGACATAAAAACCTACCAGACCGCAATGAAACGGGCCTATGAGGATGCAGGAATAGACCCGGTCTCGGTCAGTTATTTAGAGACCCACGGCAGCGGGCACCCGGATGAAGACCTCATGGAATTCCGTGCCCTGTCCGAGTTTTTCTTATCTTCCCGTTGCGCCCTGGGAAGCGTCAAGGCAGACATCGGGCACACCGGCGCTGCCTCAGGCCTTGCCTCCCTGGTGAAAGTCTGCCTGTGCCTTTACAACGAAATATTGCCACCCGTAAGAAACCTTAAGCTGGAAACTGGAAACTGGAAACTGGAAACTCAAACCTCGCAACCCGAAACCCGAAACCCGCAACTCGAAACTCGCAACCCGAAACCCGCAACCCGCAACCCGCAACCCGGGTTTTTCTCCCCTCAAGGTCCTCAATACTGGATGCGCAATCGGGCGGAAGGACCTCGAAAGGCGGCACTGAGTTCCTTCAGTGTTGACGGAAACTGCACCCACGTCATCCTGGAAGCATACGAAAATCCAAAGGGCCCTTCCGGCATGCAAGAGAGGAGTAAGCCATTGGGCCTGAGAAACGAAGCCCTTTTCAGTATCGAAGGAAACCATGTGAGCGAGATAATAGAAGGGTTGAACCGGTTGCTTGCTCATGCGGAACAATTGCCGGGACAAGCTATTGAACAATTGGCAAGTGGCTGGTGGAAACAAAACCGGACGGATTCCCAATACAGATTAGGCATTGCTCTCATCTCTCGCAGCCGGGAGGAACTCCTGACACAAATTAATTCCTCAATTGAGTCCCTTAAAACCTCCCCTGACAAAAGGCTTTCCGGGAACGGCAATAATTCCTTACAACCCTTCGAAGTAGACCGTATCTTCTTTTCTCCGGACCCCATGGGCGGAAGCGGAAAGGTGGCATTCGTCTTTCCAGGTTCGGGAAACCACTACTCAGAAATGGGCCGTGAGCTTTCCGTCCACTGGCCGGAGATCTTCCGAAAACAGGACCATGAAAACGGTTATCTTTTCAACCAGTTCCTGCCTGACCTTTTCTGGAATACGGAATCCACAGATGCAATCAACCAGGACCCCAAGTCTGCAATTTTGGGCCAGGTAGCATTAGGCACCGTCATAAGCGATCTCATTCGGGGCTTCGGGGTGAGGCCTGACGCGGCCATAGGCTACAGCCTCGGAGAATCGGCGGCCCTGTTTTCATTGGGGTTCTGGACCGACCGCGATGCGATGCTTGTGCGTATGAATTCCTCTAAGCTTTTTACCGATGACCTTGCAGGACCGTGCAATGCGGCACGCAAGGCATGGAACCTTTCCGATAACGAAAAAGTGGATTGGGTGCTTGGGGTGATCAATCGTAAAGAGGATATAGTCCGAAAGGCCCTCAAAGGCAGGAGGAGAGTTTATCTTTTAATCGTCAACACCCCCGAAGAGTGCCTTGTAGGCGGGAACCGCATGGCCGTTGAGGAGTTAGTGGAGGCCCTTGCCTGCCGGTTTTTCCCGTTGTCCGGTGTAACCACGGTCCATTGTGAAGTTGTCCGGCAGGTGGAAAAGGCCTACCGAGACCTGCACCTTTTCGAGACAACACCCCCTTCGGGAATCCGTTTCTACAGTTCTACATGGGGAAGGTCCTATGAAGTCAATCGCGAAAACGCTGCCGATTCCATTTTAGCCCAGGCATTGCACGGGATCAATTTTCCTGAAGTAATAAATACAGCCTATAAAGATGGAGTCCGTATCTTCCTTGAGATGGGACCTGGAAATTCATGCACCCGCATGGTCCGTAACATTCTTCAAGACAGGCCCCATGTGGCAAGGGCGGCATGCTTTTCGGGCCAGGACTCCGTATCCACGGTCTTGCGCCTTTTAGGACAGTTGATTGCAGAACGGGTTCCCGTGGACCTGAACGCGCTTTACGACAAGGGAACATCAGCCATCCAGGAACATGATTATAAGCATTCGGCATCCCTCCTGATCCCAATCGGGGGAAAGCCCTTTCAGGTTCCAGTGCCTCAAAAAAGGGAGGCAGAGATAACTGAAACGCGTAAGGCGGAAGGCACGAGGCCCAAGGCCCAATCAATACAATCAACAATCATCAATCATCAATCATCAATCCGCCAGGCCGAGACCGCTGCAAGCGCCCGGGC
>JAFDDR010000092.1 GCA_019310785.1 Deltaproteobacteria bacterium | reverse complement strand
ATTCCATTTTTCCATGTGAAGCGCAGAATACAAGATTTTAATAGATAATAGAAATCCCGAAATGTTTAAACATAAGGAGATGAGATATGGCGCAGGGAGTTTGGACAATAGCTGAGCAAAGAGAAGGAGATATCCGAAAAGTTACATATGAAATAGTGAGTGAAGGAAGGCGCGTGGCTGATGCATTAGGCCAGGAATTGACGGTCTTACTGCTTGGCTCCAATATCAAGGACAAGGCTGCCGAGTTAGGGCATTACGGAGCCGACAAGGTCCTGGTGGCCGATGATGCTAATTTGGAGCCCTATACCACGGATGCCTATGTGGCTGTTATTACGGAGCTTGTCAAGGCCAATGACCCGGCCATATTGTTGATAAGTGCGTCTGTTCAGGGAAAAGACCTGTCTGCCAGGTTATGCGGCAGTTTGGACGTGGGTATGGCCCAGGACTGCACGGCCTTTGCAATCGAGGACGGTAATCTTGTTGCAACCAGACCCATTTATGCGGGCAAGGCATATGCCAAAGTGACCTTTGAAAACAGTTGGCCGCAAATGGCTACTGCCAGGCCCAAGGTGATGGATACAAACGAACCGGATACATCTAAGTCGGCAGAGATTATTGACGCCTCGTTCAGCCTTGACGAAAGTGCTCTCAAGACAAAGGTTGTGGAGGTACTGAAAGATGAGAGCGGCAAGATTGACCTGACGGAGGCCGACAAGATTATTTCCGGCGGCAGGGGCATGAAGGGCCCAGAGAACTACAATATCCTGGAAGAACTGGCAGATCTTATCGGGGCCACCGTGGGCGCCTCCCGTTCGGCAGTTGATGCCGGATGGAGACCCCATTCGGACCAGGTGGGGCAGACAGGTAAGGTGGTTTCCCCGAATCTGTATATCGCCTGCGGTATCTCAGGGGCGATTCAGCATTTGGCGGGCATGAGCACATCAAAGGTGATTGTCGCCATTAACAAAGATGAGGATGCCCCCATATTCCAGAAGGCCGACTACGGCGTTGTGGCCGATCTGTTTGACGTGGTTCCGGCCCTGACCGAAGAGGTGAAGAAGTATCTCTAATAAACATCGAAAACCTGGTCCTCCCTCCGGGCCGTAGGCCCTATGGGCCGGAGGCTGGGTCAGGACAGAGCTATATGGCTCTTGTGTCTAAAAATACAAATTACAAGCACCAAATAACAAATAAATCTCAAATTTCAATATTCAATGACCAAAACCTTCCAGGACAAGACCTTGTTTGGATTTTCGAATTTTGGTTATTGGAATTTGTTTGATATTTGGGATTTGATATTTGGAATTTCAATCTTTGTCATTCCCCGCACACAGCAGCGGGAAATCCAGTATTTTCAGATACTTATGACTGATCTGGACCCCGGCCTTTCGGCCCTGAGCTCAAGGCCGAAGGGCTTTAGCCGGGGTGACAACTTTTTACGAGTTCGTCATTGCTAAGGGTTAAAAAACCCGCAACCCGGTCACGGCAATGGCGCCCCTATCTACAACAACTCCAGAAATCCTTCTAAGGTGAGTTGCTCTAACTCTTCTTTCATTTCCTCATCGCTCACAGGTTTATCGGCCGGATCTCCCCTTGGTTTGGGCCGGATCAAATTGAAGAGGTGCTCCTGGTTTGGGTCATCCAACCATGCCGTCACCAGTTCAACAGGTTTGCGGATTTCCTCCAACTCCTGCCACATATTAAAGGCTATTTCCTTAGGGTTGCCCGAGGCTATGTGAGGGGCTACAAAAAACCGGTCCAATATCACGGCGACCGGCGTATAAATCTCCCTCTCGATAAGTCCATGCAATTTTTCCATATAAGCTGCCTCAAACATTTCTCCACTCATTTGATCCGGATTTAGTCCTTCCTTTACCATCACGCCATATTTCAATCTCAGGAGCCGGTCCCCCTTAACAGGGCCGGGGACCCATGGTCTGTATTCGGGCTCGGGTTCGCTCGCTTGAGGGAATTTTTGCGGGGCCGGATCGAGTTCAACTGATCCGGGTTCCGGTGGCACATGGTCTTCCATGATCTGTATCCGGGTACCCGGGCTCAAGGGATGAAATGTGCCGTCTTTTGTGGTGAAGCCCACCTCATGATGGCCGCAGGAAGGACATTTTTTAGCCGTAACAATCCCGGTAAGCGGCATTCCTCTTTTGATTTCCAAGGTTATCTTTCCTTTCAAGTTTATTTTTCCATTTAAAACCTGGTTCTCTGGTGCAGGTCAGAGCTATATGGCTCTCCTTTGATTTTTGTGTCTAAAAATACAAATTACAAGCACCAAATTACAAATAAATCTCAAATTCCAATATTCAATGACTAAAACTTACCAGGACAAGATATTGTTTGGATTTTCGAATTTTGGTCATTGGAATTTGTTTGATATTTGGAATTTCAATAAGTCAATGAACTTCCAATAAAGCAAATCTCCTCTGGGGATAACCAAAGCCTTGTCGTAAAACGGGTCACCGCGCACGCCGGAAAAGGCGCCATGCGCAATAGAACACCACATATACATTAGCGCATTAAGCCGGGCAGGAACAGGGCGATCTGGGGAAAAAACAGGAGGATAATATTGCAGATAAGGAGGGCCAGGACCATGGGAAGGACTCCCTTGAATATGACTTCCAAGGGCACATCTTTGGCCACACCGTATACCACATAGACATTGACACCCACCGGCGGCGTAATCACACCCATCTCAGTTATAAGCACTATGACAACACCAAACCAGATCGGATCAAAACCTAACGCCTGTGACACAGGGAAAAATATGGGGATAGTCAGCATGACCATGGCTAAGGCATCCATGAAGCATCCCCCGAACAGATATATCAACACAATTACCATCATGACCGCGGATCGGGGCAGGGGAAGGCCTGCGACCCATCCGGCCAGCTCAAAAGGGACCCTGGTAATGGCCATAAAATGCCCGAAGATCGTAGCTCCTGTCACAATCACCATGACCATGCAACTGATCCTGGTGGTGTCTGCCAGGGATTGGACAAAGCCATCCCAGGTTAGTTGTCTCCTGCAAATAGCGATCATCAAGGTCAAAAAGGCCCCAACTGCAGCAGCCTCGGTGGGAGTAAAAAATCCGAAGAAAATTCCTCCCATAACGAGACCGAAAATGACCAGGGTCTCCAGCACACCGGCGAAAGACTTGATTTTCGCTTTAAGGTCTGTCTTAGGACCCGGTGGGGCTAATGAGGGGTTCCTCGTGACCTGAATATGAATAGTCAGCAAAAAAAGAAAACTGAGAAGGATACCGGGAAGGATACCGGCAGCGAAGAGCTTGCCGATGGATTGTTCGGTCAGAATACCATAGACAATGAAAATGACGCTTGGTGGGATGAGAATACCCAAACTTCCCGCAGCGGCCACGGTGCCGGTTGCCAGGCCCATATCATACTTATATCGCTTCATTTCCGGTAGCGTCACGGTGGCCATTGTTGCCGCCGTGGCATTTGTTGAGCCGGAAATGGCCGCAAACCCTGCACAGGCACCTACGGTGGCCATTGCAAGACCCCCTTTGCGGTGACCCATAAGCACGTATGCTGAATCATAGAGTCTTCGGCTGATACCGGCGTGAAAGGCAATCTGGCCCATAAATACGAATAAAGGGATTACGGTCAGGCCATAGGAAGAGAAGACATCCCATATGTCTCTGGCTAAGAGGCTCAGCCCTGCACTATAATTCACCACATAACTGAATCCGAATAATCCCACGAACGCCATAACAAAACCCACCGGCATATTGGAGAACAAAAGGATAACCAGTATGGCGATACCTATGATTCCTATGGTTGTCAGACTCATTTACCACGCACCTTCATAAAATTTTTGAACAGATCTGCCAGCAATATAAGGCAAACCACGGCGGCCGAAAACGAGATCCCGTACACAAAGGGATAAAACGGCAATTGTAATGTCAGGGAAACCTCGCCTGTGGAGTGTAGATCCATTCCATATAAAAACGACTGCCATGTAATAAAGACAAAAAGGATAAGCCCGAATATGGTGGTGATACTCCCAATAATACCTTGAATTCGTAAGGGAAACATGCGCACTATCAGGCTCACCTGTACATGCCCTTTTTGCACGGACGTATGGGCCATTGCAAAAGATACCGCCACGGCACCCATAAAACAGACCAGTTCGTATGTGCCTGGGATAGGCCTGCGTAAAAGACGCAATACCACATCCGCACAGGTGAGCACCATCATAAAGAAGATTGCGGCTCCTGCGACCCAGAACAAGACTCTTGACAGCTCGTTGCCGATTTTTTCAAAAAAATTCATGGCAGGATAATTTTCAGCCCGGGGTCGCACCGCATCTCTCAACGGGAAACCCCGGGCAAATTTTAAGGTTATTTTGAGTATTTACAAATCAGTTCTTTGACCTTCTTTACATTAGAAACACCGTTTGGTGCTTTTGCGATGTAGTCATTAATGACCGGTTCAACCGCCTTGCGCCATCTGGCGCTTTCTTCAGCCGATAAAGGTATAATCTTGTTACCAAGGCTCAGTGTGAACTCCCGGCCGGCCTTATCCGTGCTTTCCCACGCCTTTCCATGAACATCTACCCATTCCGCGCTTACCGCATCAATGACCTTTTTTACATCAGCAGGAAGGGCATTCCATTTTTTGAGGTTCATGACAACAAACATGGCAGTGGTATAACCCACGCTATAACATTCAGTCGTATATTTGATGACCTCACCCTGCTTCCATCCTTTAAGGACCTCTATGGGGCCGAATGTGCCTTCAACAACACCCTTTTGAAGTGCCTCGTATGTGCCGCCTTGCGGCATGGCAACCGGTACACCGCCAAGCGCCTTAACCACCTTGGCGCTGAGCCCTGTGGCCCTGATTTTCATGCCTTTAAGGTCTTCCAGGTTCTTGACCGGGCTTTTCGTGTGAAGGATTCCGGGACCATGTGCATGAATGTAAAGCACCTTTACGTCCTGCAATTCCTTTGGATTTACGGACTTTGCAAAGTCATTGGCCACATGACTGGCCACTACCCCGCTTTTATATCCCATCGGAAGATCTACGGCGGCCATGACCGGAAAACGGCCCCGCGTGTAGGCAAAACAGGAGTTTCCCATATCAGATATCCCTTTTACGACTCCATCATAACACTGCGGCGCCTTTGTAAGGGTCCCTCCCGGGAATGTAGTTATCTCAACTTTTCCGTTTGTGCGTTTTTCGACCTCTTTTGCGAAATCTATCGCGGCCTTGGCCTGTCCGTGTGTGGGTGGAAAGAATATGCTGAAGGTGAGTTTTATCGGAGCTGCCTCAGCTTTGATAGAGCCCATGGCAAGAAAAGCAACTCCTATGAATGCAACAAGAAAAAACAAAAAAATTCTTTTTTTCATAGCATCATCCTCCTTAATAGAATGTGAATAGTGAAAATATCTACATCAAAATTCGGACAAATAAAATCTTCACCTCCTTTCCTCAAGGTTAAGCCGCAATTTCTAACTTATATACCTTTATGCCTTTAGATTGTGAATAAAAAACGAATTTTTTTGATGGTTATCAAACCTTGATGGACTCGTAAAAAGTAAAAAAACACCGTTTTCCGTCATTCCCCGCACAAAGCAGCGGGAAATCCAGTGTTTTCAAAAACTTATGACTAACCTGGACCCTGGCTTTCGCCGGGGTGACGACTTTTTACGAGTTTATCAACGTTGGATCAACAATCAGAAGTTCTTTCCCATCGTCTATGGAAATAAAATAGACCCGTATAGTTTTTTTATCAGTAGCGCTTCCACCGCTTAGGCGGTCTAAATTATCATTTACTTGATATTTTTGAAATCTGGTATGCATAGGTACTTTGGCCAAACTGCCGGTCAAGTATGGCAAGGATATCGAATTTCCCAAATGCAATGCCGGAATATTTCCAAAAAATCGCATAAAGTCCTTCCGAATTAAGAAAACTAAGATATGTGGAGGAATGAAAAAGTAGCTACAAAATAACTACATTGTATCACCAATCTTACTACTTTATCGAATTGAACCTGTCAAGGAATATTTCCTTTCCCAATCCTGAGGTATAATCATAAGTTCCTTGTAACTATATGATAAGAAACGGAGTCCAGGATAAATGAAAGTCTGGGTATCAAAATAAAATTTTCTTTGTCAGCCATGCACAATAAACGCCAAAAAAGCCAAATTTCCCTATTCTGTCGAAGGTCCCTACCGGGCGGTGGTGAAGGGGTCTGAAGAGGAGAATGTCGGGGCGAGGGGGAAGATTTGGTTCAACATCGAAATAATTTTCATTTTTGATTGACAAAAAATCAGATTTTCTTAATAAATGTAAGATTATGATTTTGACAAAGGCGGTGTAGCTCAGTCGGTCAGAGCATGCGGCTCATATCCGCAGCGTCACTGGTTCAAATCCAGTCACCGCCACCACTAAAAAACCTGTTCCGGTATTGACATCGGCACAACCGGCCTTATTTTTTCCGTGAAGTGTTTTGAAAGGATTAGCCCTTGTAAATGGCCTTTTTGTCTTTCAAAAATGATGATCTCATGACGGTAAGCGATGCCCTTGATATCGCCGAGGACGCAACGGGTAATTTTTTTAAGTTCTCCCTTGGCCAGTGGAAGAGACACCGCTATGAGGTGAAAACTCTGCCCTCCTTAGATGGGAATGAGATAAGCAAACATGCCTTTGCAATGCTTAACAAATGCTCAAGGATAGGAGATGGGTTTGAGCCGAAAACAAAGGATCGCGATTATTATTTCATCTGCCTTCAGGATCACATGATATTGAAAGCCTTGAGAAGAGATAAAGAAATCAATCTTTTACCCCTTCTTGTATATGTCTTTACACACGAACTGGTTCATATTGTGAGATTTTGCAGCTTTTGTCAGAGATTTGAGGTTGAAGGAAAGGAAAAGGATAAGGAAGAAACAGTCGTTCATGGAAAAACATATGACATCTTAGAAGATCTCTCCCTGCCGAACCTGGATTATGTCCTTGATAAATATCAGGATCACAGGGTGTGTGATATGTTTTTTTCTTAGTCTGAGTCCATCCAGAAACAACCAATTTGCGGATGGAGCTTTTAGCGGTCAGCGAACAGCAATCAGCCAACACCTTGTTTTTAACGTCCTTTGCTGAAAGCCGAATGCTGATCGCTGATAGCGCGAATCCAAAAACGCTGGTTTCTTGATGAGAACCAGTTCGTGCCTATCCATTAATGAAAAATGGGCACTAAGTTATGGAGGTCATTAGGAATGCCGATTTATGAATATGAATGTACCAAGTGCGGACACCAGACAGAGGCCCTGCAGAAGTTTTCCGATTCGCCGCTTACCGAGTGTGAAATGTGTCATGGTAAGCTGAAAAAACTCATTTCCCATAACACCTTTCATTTAAAAGGGACCGGATGGTATGTGACCGATTACGCCTCCAAGTCCGGAGGAAACCAGGGTCACGGCACAAAGTCAGAGAGCAAGACCCCGGACAGTAGTTCTAATAATTCCGGCGATACTTCCAAAAAAACGGATGCCTCATCAAAAGGGCTCAAAGAGAGTTCCAAGGAAAAGCCGGCTCATGAAAACATGGGATAGCGGAAGAGTCCAGGACAAGCTCATAAACAGGCTTGAGAGAAAGGAAAGACAGGAGGCTTTTCAGCGGGACAGATTTTTGAAGTTCAAATTGCCTGAAGTCCAGAAAAAATTGGCCCAGGTCCTGTTGATGCAGAATATCGTCGAAACGGATAATCCTGCCGCAATATCGGATTCAATCCTGAAAGGCCTGAAAAAGGCGCTTAACAGTTCGGACTTTGATTTCAAATACTTTATTGCCCCTGTTCGCGCCCTCGTACCCCGTTCAAATCTATATTCCCTGTATATGACCCAGTACATAATGGAAGTCCTCATTAATGATCCGGGCGTTATTGAGATTTATGGTACTGATCTGGAGATATACCATGTAGTGAATGAGGTCTTTAGCCAGATCAACAATAAGTTTGAGAGGGCGGAAGAGGAAATTACGGCCCGTTTAGCTGCCGATAAGTCCCTTATTCCCGGTTCCAGGGAGTATGAGATAGCATTAGACCATCTTATCTACAAGAAATTAGGGGAACCTCAAGTGCAGAAGTAGCTTTCAGGAACTCCGGTTTTTCTCGATCAAGCAAATATCTCTTGACCGCCAACCCACTGCTGAAACCGCCGAGACCCCCGGCGGCCACGACCCTGTGTCACGGGAAAATTAGTGGCAGTGGGTTCCTTTTCATGGCCTGCCCCACGGCCCTTGCGCCTTTCGGCCTCCCAATCATGGATGCGATCTCTCCGTAAGTTTTTGTCTCCCCAAAAGGTATGCCGGCAATTGCCTTGAGTGCTTTTAGCTGAAAATGCGTGCAGGAGACGTCCAGGTCAATACTTTTACGTCTCTGCCTGTTTAACAGGGCTGCTTCAATCTCCCGGATCAGTGGTTTGTTTACGTTCGAATCTTTTATCAGCCTGGCGCCGGGGAATTGCTTTTTGAAAAAAGCCATGCAGTCGAATTCCCTTTTTAAGGTGAATCCGATTTTAGCCGCCCCTTTCCTCGTGGATGCCAGATAGATATTCAGGGCGTCTATTGTCATTTCCCAGCAGTAGAGTTCCGGTACAGCCGTCCCTGCCATGTGTCTCTCCTTTCCAAAGACTCGTTAATGAGACTAAGATTTGCGGATTTCTCCAAGGCCCAGGAAGGAGCCCTTAATTCTGATTTTACCGGGTCTCCGGTCAGCCTTTGAACTATCATTTCAGGTGGAAGGAGTTCCAGGAAGTCAACTACCAAAGCTATATACTCTTCCTGTTCAAGACATGAGAATTCACCCTTTTCGTAAAGCGAGGAAAGAGGCGTTCCCTTGACAATATACAAGAGATGGATTTTTACCCCGTGCACAGGGAGGTTGGCTAAAAAGCGGGCGGTTTGCAGCATCATTTTCCGGTTTTCGCCGGGCAGACCTAAAATAATGTGGGCACATATGTTTATTCCGTATTCAGCGGTCATGCGGACGCTTTGTTCAAAGCAGGCCGCATCATGGCCACGGTTGATTCGTTTGAGGGTCATGTCATGGGCGGATTGCAGGCCGTATTCGATCCAGACAAGATGGTTTTTTTTGTAGGAGCTAACGAGCTTTAAGACATCTTCATCCACACAATCAGGCCTTGTGGCAACGGATAAACCGACCATGTTCTTATGCGCCAGCGCCTGATCGTAAAGCGCTTTAAGTTTGGGAACCGGGGCATAGGTATTTGTAAAGGATTGAAAGTAGGCAATGTATTTTTTTGCCTTGTAGCGTTTTTGCATATAGCTTTGGGCCCGGGCAATCTGCTCGTCAATGGAAAGTCCGTCATTGATCAGGGCCCCTGTTCCCGAACCGCGGGAATCACAGAAAATACAGCCCGTGTTCGAAATTGTTCCATCCCTATTCGGGCATCCTAAGCCCGCGTCTAAGGAAATTTTTTGAACCCGTTCCCCGAATATTTCTCTCAGATAGCCGTTAAAGTCTCGGTATCTTGTCAATGTACAAACCTCGTAAAATATTTAGTTGTCTTTTAAAACCTTGTCCTCTGAGCCTGGATTCTTTACTATTTGTGCAACGTTAGGGTCAGCTTATTGAGCTTGTAATATATGCCCCCCAGGGACATCAGTTCTTCATGCCTTCCCTGCTCCACGAGCCGGCCATGGTGCATTACTAATATCCGGTCTGCATTTCTGACTGTGGAGAGCCTGTGGGCCACAATCAGAGTGGTTCTTTTGTCGGCCATCCGTAAAATTGCATTCTGGATAAGACTTTCGGTAGCCGGATCCACATTAGAGGCCCTGGCAAATGACAAGAGCTGTCTCTCACCGGCTGAAAGGGTGGACCCGCCCTCACCGATTTCATGGTTAAAACCTTCGGGAAGCCTGCGTATAAACGGGAGGGCGTTTACTTCTCCGGCTGCCAGTTCAACGGCCCCGGCATCTATTTCTTGGCGGCCCAGAGAGATATTTTCGGCCAGGTTACCCGCAAAGATAAAAACGTCCTGCATGCACAGGCCCATGTTTTTGTGCAGCCGGCTTTTTGACCATTTCCTGAGATCAATACCATCCAGAAATACCGTTCCCATGTCCGGATCATAGAATCGTTCGATCAGGCTCATCAACGTGGTTTTGCCCGATCCCGTTGCCCCCACAATGCCGACCGTTTCGCCGGGCTTTAGTTCAAAGGAAATGTCTTTCAGCACAGGGTGACCTTTTTCGTAAGAGAACGAAACCTTTTCGAAAACCAGGTGTCCTTTGATTACGGACGGCGCCGGGGAATGTTCCGGTTCCGGGATCTCATCCCCGTGATCCATGAATTCGAATATACGCTCGGTAGATGCCATGGCCGATTGCATGATATTATATTTTTCAGAGATATCCCGAATGGGTTTGAAGAACATCTGGATGTAACTAATAAAGGCGACCAAAGACCCGAGTGTCAACTGTTCCTCGATAACCTTACCGCCTCCGTACCAGATCAAAAGGGCAACGGCAATCGATGAAAACAGCTCCATGACCGGCATGAAGACTGCAAAAACGCGTATCTGTTTCATACCGGCCAAATAATTTTTGTGATTGATCCGGCCGAAGGTGTCCATTTGAAACTTTTCCCTGACAAAGAGCTGTATCACGCGCATCCCTGTAAGACGTTCCTGGAGAAAGGCGTTTATTCTTGCAACCGTGGCCCGGAGTTCCCTGAATGCCTCCCTTGCCATTGTGCTGAAAAGGAACGTCAGCCCGAAGATGAAGGGAAGAAGGACAAAGCACAATAGGGCCAGTCGCCAGTTAAGACATAAGAGGACCGCTAAGATGCCGGTTACAAGAAAAAAATCCTTGAACAGCGTAACAACGACCGACTTGAACATTTCATTGAGGTTTTCAATATCATTGGTCACGCGTGTGACCAAACGGCCGATTGGATTTTGAACAAAAAAGCTTATGGCCCGGGACTGCATTCGCAGGAAAAGTCTTAGCCGGATATCCTGCATGATGTGTTGACCCGTGAATTCAAGCAGGTAAAATTCCGCATAATTGAGCCCGAATGATAAGATGAGAAAGAAGAAAAATATAGCGCCGATCAGGGCAACACCCCGTATATCTCCGGCCCTGATTTGCATTGTTTTTTCATCGGAAAGGCCTTCGATCAGTTGATAAGGGACCAGGATGGAACCATCGGCCATCTCACAAATGGTCCTTCCGCCTTTTTCGATTCCGTTCATGTCCGGAACATCAGGCCCTGTTCTATATAACCTCTCCGGTTCAATTACTCCGCGGGATTTATAGGTATGGATATCCCCGGGATCTATTTTTTTCAGTGCCTGATTAGAAACAAAGGACAAGGATCCGTCCCGGCTTTTGTCTATGAGATGTCCGTACCGCTTTAGAAGGTGGTTGGTCTCAACATCCGTTAATGCTTTTGTGTTCACACGATACCAGGAGGAGAGGATATACTGATCAATGGCAATTTTTGAAAGGTAGGGTATGGCTAAGTCAAAAAGGGTGATCAGGATTGTGAGGAAAAGCGCGGATATAATGGTTTTTTTATAAGGAGCGGAATAGGGCAGCAGCCGCTTAAAAAGCTTGAAGTTGTAAGGCTTTCCTAATTTTCCTTCTTCCATGTATCCGTATTCACCGAACATGAATCCTTGTTCTCCTATTACTCCAGTTCCTGTTCAAGTATCTGCTTTTCATAGAGTGAGGCGTACATGCCTCCCTGTTTTAAGAGTGTTTTGTGGTTCCCGATCTCTACTATTTCTCCCTGTTCAAGCACCACTGTCCGGTCCGTACGGCTGACAGTGGAAACCCTGTGGGAGACAATCAGGTTGGTCTTCTGTCTCCTCAATCTCAGAATCCGATTCAGGATCCGTTCCTCGGTGCGCGTATCCACCATGGAAAGGGCATCGTCTAAGATAAGGATCGGCGGATCTGAAATGAGCGCTCTGGCGATTGTCAGCCGCTGTCTCTGGCCTCCTGAAAGGGTAATCCCGCGCTCGCTCAGCAGGGTATCAAGCCCATTTTCAAATTCCTTTATATCTTCAAGCATATCCGCGGCGCGAAGGGCCGCTTCCAGGTCCTCTTCGAGCACATTGGGCCTGCCGAACAGGACATTGTTGCGCAAGGTATCGGAAAATATAAAGACGTCCTGGGTCACGAATCCGATGTTTTTCCTCAGCGTTTTCAAGGGAATTTCCCGAATATCCCGGCCGTCGAAAAAGAGGGTCCCGGCAGGCACGTCTAAAAGACGGGGTATTGCGTTTAAAAGGGTGGTCTTGCCCGATCCGACGGGCCCCACCACGGCCACTGTTTCCCCGGCCCCTATTTCCATGCTGACATTTTTCAGGGCATCATCTCTCTTGCCGGAATATCTGATGCTGAGGCCCTTGATCGAGATTTGCCCCCTGATCCCGGGTACGGGCCGGGGCTGCGCAGTGTCTTTGATCTCGGGTACTTCGTATAGGATGCGGTTGATCCGGCGCATGGAGGCCGATCCCCTCTGGATCAGATTGGTGACCCATCCCATGGCCATCATTGGCCAGGTTAGGAGATTCAAATAGCTTATAAAGGCCACGAAATCACCTGTTGTAATATCTCCTAAAATGGTCAGCCGCCCGCCTAACCAGATCACAATAGCAAGGCCGATATTCGTGAACACGGCCATCATTGGAAAAAAGAACCCGAGTGTCCTGGCCAGATGCATGTTTTCCGAGATGTACTTACGGCCTGAGTTTTCGATCCTTTGATATTCCCATTCCTCACGGTTGTATGCCTTGATCACCCTGATGCCGGCAAATGCCTCCCGGACCTGCTCGGTCAGATCGGAAAATGTGTTCTGGATACTCTCAAAACCCGCTGACATGCGCCGTGTGAGAATCTTAGTGAGTACAACGATGATAGGTGCTGGGATCAGGGAAATGAGGGTCAGTTTGAGGCTGATGGACATCATGAAACCGATTGCGGCCGTCCCTAAAACCAACCCGTCGACAAGGGCTACAAGGCCCATACCTGTGGCCATGCGCACGCCGTTTATATCGTTGATGGCCTTAGCCATTAAATCCCCGGTCTTTGTCCTTTGATAAAATGAGAGGGAAAGGGTCTGGAGGTGGCTGTACATGCGGTTTCTCAGGCCTTCTTCAACCTTTCTGGAGTGGCCCAATATAAGGTGCCTCCACACATACCGAAAAAAGGCGATCATCAGGGCAATACCGAGGATGGCCGTGCCTAATTTTAGAAGGACTTGAAAATCGGCGGTTTTTGTTGTCAGGAGATCGATGGCCCTTTTGATTATCAGGGGGATAAGGAGTTGAAGGAAATCCACGATCAGAAGGCTTAAAAGGCCTATGGCAAGGGCTCGCCGGTTCCGTACGAAGTATTGTTTAAGGGGCAGGAAAGTCTTGAATGTTTCGGCAAAAGGCCGGTAGAAGTTTTTCATAGAACGTAAGTACTCAGGTTGTCAACCTTGAACCTTTGAACCCGTGAACGCCTACGGTAAATCATTACTGTTTGGAATGTTTCTCATTTTTCTTGAGCCCTTTGACGAGATATCCCTCTAAATCTCCTTCGGTTTTCGGGTGTTTGGTCTTGACGGTCTTGGGGTCTACCTCAACCAGGCCATAAACGTGCTCGTAAACTGATTTGCTTATGAGAATCTCCCCCGGATTGGCACCGTCGCAATACCGTGCAGCGCGGTTGACCGTATCCCCGATCACAGTGAATTCAATACGTTCCGCGGAACCTATAAAGCCATGTATTACTCCGCCCGTATGAATGCCGATACCCACCTCGTAGGCCGGCAGGCGCCGGACTTTTCTTCCCTCTCCGAGCATGTGCATGGCGTGCTGCATCTCGATGGCTGCCTGCACTGCCTTCTCCCATTGCCGGGGGTCGGATTGGGGACTGCCGAACACGGCTAAGACAGAGTCACCCACAAATTTGTCCACCACGCCGTCATACTCGGAAATGATCGGCACGAATGCATCGAACATCTCGTTAAGCATCCGTACCACGTCGTCCGGTTCCATTTTTGAGCTGAGGGCCGTGAAGTGTCGCACGTCCGAAATAAGGATGGTAACAGGATCGGATCGTTCCCCCCCCCGCTGGAGGCGGGCGGCCTTTTCAACCATTTGTTCGGCCACCTTGGGTGAGAATTGCCTCAGCAGATTGGACCGGAGCACTTCTTCGCGCTTGAGGTCTTTCCGAAGCACGTTATCCCTGATGAACATGGCTACCTGGTTGGCAATTGCCTTCAACATTTCGAGATCGACCGGGGCAAATGCATCGCGTGCGTAATAATTATCAACATACATAACGCCAAATACGTCTCCCCCTAAAAGCAACGGGACATAGATCGCAGACTGGACATCATAATAGATTGCACTGTGAGGGGTGTCATCCCCGGAGGTATCGGCAGGCGCGGCAGCAGACCAGATAAATGCCTCCCGCTTGGTAAACGCACGCTTTACCCATGTCATGCTCACGGAGTGATCGCCCTGGGGCCAATGGGCCTTGAGAAGCAGTTCGCCCTGTTGGTCCGGCAGTAGAACCGCACCCCGTTGAGCGCTGGGAATAGCCAACTGCAATTGCTTAATCAGGATTTGCGCTAAGCTCTCGAGAGTGGTACCGGTTTCCAGTTCCTTGCTGAAATCGTTAAGTGCCTTCAATTGGCGCCAACCCTGGGTGGGCATGGTATCCTTTTCGTCTTCGGCCTCAGTTGGTTGGTCTTGCTCTGTGACAATCGTGCCTTCAGGTTCTTGTTCCTGCTCCGGTTCAATAACAATAACGTCTTCGGGTTCCGGCTCCTGTTCCGATTCGGCAACAATGACTCCTTCGGGCTCTTGCTCCGTGTCCGGCCCGGCCACGGTAATCGTGGTTTCCATCTCAATTCCAATATTGGTCCACCCCACGCGTACCTTTGACTCGGGCGTCAACAGTGTTTTAATTGTGATTTTTTGCCCGTTCACCCACGTGCCGTTTCCGCTGCCCAGATCTTCAATCCAGTACTCACCGTTTTCAAAAGTGATATGCGCATGTCGTTTGGACACGTAGGAATCGGGCGTCAGGTCCAGGTCGATGTGCTGGCCGGGCTTGGGACGCCGGCCTAAGACGATGGACTCGGACTCGGACTCGAACTTCTTTGGCGGATTCGGCGGGAGTGTATAGCGAAGAATCATGGCTTATTCCTTTGGCACTTTTTTAATTGTTAGGGCATAAATGTTTTCATCCTTGAAAAACGCCGGCTGGATTTCATAATCGGAATTCTCCCGTGACACTAAGTCGAAGACAACTCTTACCCTGGGCTCAGGGCCTTTGTAAAGGTTGATTCTTATTTGTTGAATGATCTCTCCTTTAGCTTCTACCAGATGGCCGATCCCGGCCCCAAGATTTGTGTCAAAGAAATCACAGACCACCCTCGGCCTGCCTTTGTCAATGGCAAAGGTCTTAGGAGGGTAATAGCCATTTAGTTGAAATACGACCATTTCTCCGCCTTCCGGCACAATTTCAAAGCGAATCTCCTTAATTTGCCCGGAAATACCCGTGCCTGCCGGCTGAGCCTTATGTGTCTTGAAAAAGAGGGACTCATGCGCCCAGCCCACCTGATCTCCATGAAATCTTATCATATACCATTTATCTTTATTGCCTATTGCTTTGACTTTGTCACCCTTTCTCAACTTACCTGTTACGGGAAATGTCAGGGCCGGTCCTCTGCGTACATTGCCAAGGGCTACTTTCACTGTCATGATTTCCTCGGGTCTATCGGCCTGGTGCGACTTCACCTCACCCGTTGAGTGTTTTGGGACACCGCTTATAATAAAAGATAAAAGAAAAATGAAGACAACTATGCCGGTGTGTTTCGAATACATGCTTTCTCGCCTCTGACACCTGAAACTTATCTTCTGTCCTCCGTCGTCGGCCATCCGTATTTTCCTTTCTCACTCTTTCCCCTTTACCCCTCACTTGATAACGAGTAACCAGCAACCAGTAACGAGTAACAAGTAACCAGCAACCAGTATCCAGTATCCAGTATCCAGTAACGAGTAACCACTTACTCCTAAACAGCGCCACCCTCCGTTCCGAAGGCCGGCCTGGATTCTTTACTCATAAAGATGTGCATCCACATACCGGGCCAGGATTTCAGCCGTGGTTCTTGGGGGCGGAACCATAAGGTAATGGTCGATAATGGAGTGTGCCATCTCATGTGCCAACATACCTTCATGCACATCATTCACATTGATGAATATTCTGTTGGTCCTGAAAATATACCAGGCCCTTATTCGGCATTGTCTCCCGGTAATTCTGTAATAGGCATCATGCAATTCCCTTTGGTTTGCGCAAATATTTATTATAACTTTTTTTACCTTTCCGCGCATCCCTAATATTTCCTGGGCCCTTTCAAACAGGGCGTCCACTTTTTTTTTCACTGAAGCGATTGGACCTTCGGAACCTGAAGCGGAAAAAAGTTTGCCAAGGCTCCATTCACCAGGGGAATAATCGAGCTTTCCATCTAATTTTTTCAGGACATTTATGGAATCATAACGGATGGTGGAATGTTTCGTTTCAATCGATTGACTGAAAGTATTTCCCGATGTCTGTCCCTGCGCCTCGACGACCGGGGCCGCAAGAAAAATTGCTGCAAATAAAAAGATGTACAAAAGCTCTTTTAAATGTTTTTTTAGCGGCATAGAAAGCGATATATCGAGATTAGAGCTTGAAGTGTTTATGTATGCTTTGATCAAGCCGTTTCAGTTCTTCAACAATTTTTTCGGAAGCATCCTGTTTTAAAACAAATTCAATAACCTGTTCCAGGTCATTCTGAATTGCAATGACCTTATCGTGAAGACTTGCCGTCATGTTGTTCAGGCCCTCGGCTATATCAGTGATCTGGTCTTTGTTCCTCAGCCGAATCGATTTGGTGAGATCTCCCTGTCCGATCTCCTTCAACTCCTTTTCAAAACGAAACATGGGCCCTGCTATTTTGTGAGAAATGAACAACACGACTGTGATGGTAGCCAATAGGATCAAAATAAGGGTTATAATGTTGGTATAGAGTACGGAAGGCAGGATGGCAAAGCCTGTTTTTTCTATGACCAGGCTTGAATTCCGGAATGAAGAAGTCAGCGTTCCCTGGGAAAAAAGGAAAAGCAGTCCTGTAGATATGACGGCTCCCGCAATGACAATAAGACAGAACTTCAATATGAAAACAAATTGATAGCCCTTCTTCACAAAAAAATGTCTTCTCTTATAGGAGCGATTTTTTGTCATTTTGTTCTCCTTATCTGTCTTTAGATAGCAATTCCTGATCGATCTCGATCTTAGCATCTTTTCTCAATTCATTTATCCAGGCCACCAGCCTTTTACGCTTCTTTTCTTCCAGAATTTGTCCGGCAACCTTCTCTTGCATGTTTTTGAGAGGGGCTAAATCAGGGTCCGACTTTTTCATTTTTTCATATCTGCTTTCTATCTCTTCTTGTGCAACAACCGTCCTTTTAGAGATCTCTTTTCCCTTCAGTTCCATCAAGTTCCTGATGAGTGTTGATTCCCAGTAACGTTCAATCGTCCGGACAAAATTTTTCTTCCTGTCTAACTTAAGCCTTTTTGCCTCCTGGATCAGAAGCTCCTTCCGTATAAGTTGATCCAGAAATTCCTTCCTGGCTTCTCTCGTCAACTTGAAGTCCTGATCCATCTCTAACTCATCGACTAACTGGAATTCAAAATCCTTAAGAGCCAGTTCATAATCATTGATTCTTGCAAGGATTTCCTTTTTTTCTGTCTTCTCTTCTTTAGCGCAGCAAAAAAGGGAAAAGCACAAAACCAACAGGAATGGGAACAGAAGTCCTTTTTTCATGGTAAAATCGACCTCCTCTTTGAATAAATCTCTCTTTACTCCTAAAAATTGAATCCCTCCGGGCCATAGGCCCTATGATGTGGATGCTGGGTCTGTCGAACACCCTGAACCTTGAACCCTGAAACCGTGAACCCTTGAACCTTCAGGCCTGATAGTTAAAGATTTTTTAATAATTTACCGATATATTACATAAAATCACAAAAAAAGCAAGCCGGTATCAGGCAGGATCAGGGGAACATCATATTCCAAAAGTATGTAAAATTTTACCATAAAGTGGTAAAAAACTACACAAAAAATGTGTAAGTTTTTTCTCATATTCCATCTGGCCATATTCTTTGTTTTTTGTGGAGCGCAACCCTATGAAATTTCAGGGAAATTTAATTTTGGCCCCTCGGCTATTCCGGCACGAAAGTTGCTATCCTATTTCAATGATAAAACCTTTTTTCTACCGATTGGAATGGCCCCCTTTTCAAAAGAGGGGTTATAAGTCCACCCCCCTTATTTTTAAAAGGGGGGTCAGGGGGGATTTTAAAATCAATAAATGTTTTGACAAATACATATCTGATGAATTATAATCAGAAAGCACTAAAAAAAAACCCGTGGTCCGCTTGGTTGCGGGTCAAAAAAAAGGAGACATATAATGCCTGGATTAATAAGGAATTTAAATTGGTTAGCGAGTTTCATCGCCTGTTTATCGGCGGTTGCTTTTTTTGCTGCCACGGCAAGTGCCGGGGAATTGTCTACCTTTGCGGATAAGTCCGGTGCCGCTGAAACCGGGTTAATCCGGCTAGCAGCATTTACGGATGACGGGTCTCAATCATCAAAAGTTGACCTTCAACAATTAAAAAAGGAAATGAATCATGTCTTTAAGGTCCTGAACGGCATTTTAAAGGATGATAGCCTTACGGAAGAACAGAAGCAGGAAAAGGCTAAAGCGTTTATTCGAGATTACCGGTATGGACCCGAAAAGAAAGACTATTTCTGGATCAATGATCTTCAGGGAAAGATGATCATATATCCCGGTCTTCCTGATCTGGAGGGCCAAAACGTCTCCGGTTTCAGGGACGCGGAAGGAATGCTGGTCTTCGTTGAAATGGTTAAAACTTCGCTTGGTAAAGGGGAAGGTGCCATTAACTATCTCTGGGCCGAGAATGAGGGAGAAGCACCTGATCCAAAGACGGCGTTTGTCAGATTGCTGAAGGCATGGGGCTGGGTTATCGGCACCGGATTTTATTTGGAAACCATCGAGGCATATGACATGCCCGTAGAACCCGGCGACTTGCCCCCGATCGATGACAGAGACCCTGCAAGCCCGGTATAAACTATATAGATCCTTGCAAAAAACCTCAATCTATCCTAACTTAAACTGGGAACACAAACATCCTGCACAATATCATTATGTAGTGGTGTTTTTCTTATATTTACCAAATGTGTATAAGTTATATGAAATTTATCAAAATTATAGAAAATCATTGACAAATAAATTCATATTATGATATAAACTAATCTGCTTAGTTTATAATTGTAAATAGAGACCCCTACATGAAATACTCCCACACCAGACCTTTTCGATTTATAAGACACCTTCTAATCTTCCTTATAACCGTACTCTCCGTGATATGTCTTCCCGCGTCCGGGTTGGCCGTAAAATTTATTATAAAACCCATGGTCAATGTCAGCGGTCGGCTGGACACAAATTTTTTTAAGACTGAAAAGGGTGAAAGGGAGGTGTACACCTATCTTCTTGCACCCGGAATCCAGTTGGGTGTGGAAACGCCTAAGCTGGAAGTTCTCTTTAACTACACATTGGAGGCATATTTCTATGATGACAAGAGTTCCGTGCCTGTTGGTGAAAAACCAGCGGATGACCTGGATTATGTGGGTCACCTGTTGGCACTGAATGTCAGATACCGCCCTTTCAGACGGCTGACCCTGGGAGTGGATGACTCCTTTTACCGGACCCGGTATCAGACTGCCTACGACAGGCTCAGTGACAGCACGGACTTGTATAGATATGACATCAATCGCCTGACCCCCATGATCTTTTATGATTTTGAGAACAGGTTCTCCACCGGGTTGAGGTATCGCTGGACGGAAATTGACTATGTAGATTCAGGAAGTAGTGACAGTACGGAACACAGGTTGATCTATAACCTGATTTATGATCCAAACCGCACCACTACCCTTGATCTGGAATGTCAGATCTGGACCATGGACTATGATTTCGGCAGTTCGGACTATACATCGGATCAATTCAAGCTCATAGTCCAGAAACGTTACAAGTATTTTGCCTTCGACGCAGGGGCCGGGTACCACATGCGTAGTTACGATCAGTCCGGCTTGTCGGATGAGGATACATTTGCATACAAGGTGTCCATTCTCGGACAGAACCCCGCTCCCCCTGAAGGAAGACGCTTTTTAGGCAATATATTTCTGAGACCCAGGAGCGAGTTCTACCTGTCTGCTGAACGGAATTTCAATAACCTGGGTTCCACTTACACTGCCCACCGTTTTACCGCGGATGCCGGGCATATCTTCCTCGAAAAGATACATGTCAGGGTCAAGGGCTATTACCAGATGAGCGATTATGCGAGATCCTATGGACTTACCCCGGCAGGGGTTCTCAAGAAACGGTCGGATGATACCTACAACGTCTCCGGCAGCGTGGGTTACCTTTTCACGGAACGTCTGGAACTAACACTCGTAGGCGGCATTGAAAACCGGGATTCCAATCTGGCCAACGCCGATTACAACAACAAATATCTTACCCTCAGATTTGATTTTAACTTTGATTTTAAGAGCAGAGGTGGATTCACCGACGAAAGCCTGTATTATTAATGAAACAGGTCTGCTCACTTTTTACTAATTTCCCTTTCCTCTTTCCCTGTTTCCTGTCTCCTGTTTCCTCTTTCCTCTCTTCTAATTTCTCTTTCCTGCCTCCTGTCTCCTGTCTTCCGTCCTCTGATCTCTCTCCCCCTTGGCACGGCGTAGCCGGCTGACTTTTCCCTCAAGTCCTTTTTTGTTTGACCCGATGTAAATCTATATGTATCATATAAAATTACGCTCTCAAATAACCAATGTAACCACCCAGGTTCAAAGTTCAACGGTTCACGGTTCACGGTTAGAAACTAATGAAGATTCATCCGTTTACAGATATTAAGGCCTGGCAACTGGCACGTGAATTGAATCGAAATGTCTACCATTTAAAAAAAGCCTGAACCTGCGAAAGATTACGAACAAAAGAGACAGATACAAGATCCTGGCATACGGTCGATCCATAATATTGCTTAAGCTTTCGATCAACCGTGAACCGTGAACCG